>NZ_CP045144.1:1529166-1858333 GCF_009223885.1 Ancylobacter sp. TS-1 | reverse complement strand
CGGGGAGGCGCGCAAGGCCGTCTATGAGCGGGCGCGCCGCGCGCTGCTGGCGCAGTTGCGCGCGGTCGATCCGCCGCTGGCGGAGCCGGACGTGCAGCGCGAGCGCCAGTCGCTCGAGGATGCGATCATCCGGGTCGAGGCCGAGTTCGCCGCGCCGCTGCCGTCGCAGATGGCAACGCCGCCCGCGCCGCCTCCGGCTGCCCCCGTGCCCCCCCGTGCCCCCGAGGCGCCCCGCACGCCCGAGCCGGCATCGCGGACGGGCGAGTTCGCCCCCACCGAGAGCGAGGCGGTCGCCGCCGGTCTCGATCCGGCGCAGGTCGCCGCCGGCGCGCATGACTGGCGCAGCGACGCGGCCCGGCTGGTGCGCGCCCGCGAGACGGCGGCCACCTATGAGGAAGAGACGGCCTCCGAAGGCTCCGACGCCGAAGCCGAGGAAACGCTCGCGGCCGACGCGCCGGCCCGGCCCGCCGGCGGACGCGGCAAGCTGGTCGGCCTTCTCGTCTTCGCGGTGCTGCTGATCGCGGCGGCAGCGGTCGGCTATACCCAGCGCCAAACCATCGTCGCTCTGATCGGCGGCGCGTCCTCGTCGACGCAGGCCCCGCAGACGGCGCAGGCGCCCGCCCGCCCGGTCAAGACCGACGCGCCGAAGTCCACCGACCGCATCGCCCAGGCGCCCGATACGTCACGGCCGGCCCAGTCGGCGCCGTCGAACGCGGGCAATGCCCAGCCCGACGGCAGCATCAGCGTCGCCCAGCGCGCTGTGCTGTTCGAGGAGAGCCCGGGCGGCGGCGAACAGGGCCTGCAGCAATATGTCGGCACGGTGGTGTGGAGCACCGAGACCACGTCCGGCGGCAACGGCCAGGCGCCGGATGTCGGCATCCGCGCCGACATCTCCATTCCCGCCCGCGATATCGCGGTGACGCTGACCCTGCGGCGCAACCAGGACGCCAGCGTGCCGGCCTCGCACATCATCGAGGTGCAGTTCAAGCTGCCGCCCAATTTCGACCTCGGCAATGTGTCGAGCGTGCCGGGCATGCGGGCCAAGGCCTCGGAAGGGGCGCAGGGCGCGCCGCTGGTCGGGCTCGCCGTGCGCGTGGCGCCGAGCTATTTCCTGATCGGCCTGTCGTCGCTGGACAGCGACGTTCAGCGCAATCTCAGCTTCCTGATCACCCGCAACTGGCTTGACCTGCCGATCGTGTTCGAGAATGGCCGCCGCGCCATTCTGGTGCTCGACAAGGGCGAGGCCGGCGACCAGGTGTTCCGCCAGGCCTTCACGGCGTGGGGCCTGCAGCCGCCGCCCAAGCCGAGCGCCAACTGACCCGCCCCGGCGCCGGCCCTGAGCGGGCGGCGCGTTGCACGCGGCAGGTTGATCGGATCGTTCTATCGATCCGTGCCCGGGTGAAGGCCGGGTAGGGCGATCTGGCCCGGCCCCCTGATATTCACTTCACCGATTATGAGCGCCCGGACCACCGGGGTTTCCGCGATGTTCGCGGCGCGGGTTCGTTCCGCGCGACGTCCGGTCGCGTCGATCGGGTGCGTCGATCCGTCTTGGCGGCTGGGATTGCCCGCGTCGCGACGCGGGACGCGAAAGCCGCGCCGCCCGGAGCGTCACCGGAAATGGGTGCGAGGCTTTCGCGCCGCTGCGTCAGCCGACAGAGGTGGCCGGGAAGGTCATGTCCCGGACCTCGATTCCGTCCCGCCAGGCGTGCCCTCGAGCGGTGGAGCAGAGCCCCAACCAGCCATGCGCGGGACGCAGGCGTGCGTTCTGGCATTAGGTATACCAAATACCCGATAGACTCCTTACGCTGCAATGCAGCAAAGGTTGATCGGAGAGCCTCCATGTTCCAGTCGGTGTTCCCCCTGCTGCCGGTGCTCATCGTCTGCCATGCGTGGATGACGATCCTGATCGTCGAGACGCTGGGCGATGAGGAAACGGCGGCGCTGCCGCCGGAGTGCTACGCGCGCTAGAACGAAAAAGCCCCGCACCGTTGCCGGTGCGGGGCTTTCGCATTCAGAAGACTTGCGCAGTCAGAAGGCGTGCACGTTCGGGGCGCGGCGTCCGGCGGGCGGACGCCGCAGTTGCCCGATCAAGCCGCGACGCGCTTGTTGAGCACGTCGACCAGCGTCTTGCCGAGGCGCGCCGGCGAGGGCGAGACCACGATGCCGGCCTCTTCCATCGCCGCGATCTTGTCCTCGGCGCCGCCCTTGCCGCCCGAGATGATGGCGCCGGCATGGCCCATGCGGCGGCCGGGAGGAGCGGTGCGGCCGGCGATGAAGCCCACCATCGGCTTCTTGCGCCCGCGCTTGGCCTCGTCCTTGAGGAACTGGGCCGCTTCTTCCTCGGCCGAGCCGCCGATCTCGCCGATCATCACGATCGACTCGGTGGCGTCGTCGGCCAGGAACATCTCCAGCATGTCGATGAACTCGGTGCCCTTGACCGGATCGCCGCCGATGCCGACGGCCGTGGTCTGGCCGAGGCCTTCCTGCGAGGTCTGGAACACCGCCTCATAGGTCAGCGTGCCGGAGCGCGAGACGATGCCGACATTGCCCTTCTTGAAGATGTTGGCGGGCATGATGCCGATCTTGGACTCGCCCGCCGTGACCACGCCGGGGCAGTTCGGCCCGATCAGGCGCGACTTGGACGCGTCGAGCGCGCGGCGCACCTTCACCATGTCGAGCACCGGGATGCCCTCGGTGATGCAGACGATGAGCGGGATTTCCGCCGCGATCGCCTCGCAGATGGCATCGGCCGCGCCCGGGGGCGGGACATAGATGACCGAGGCGTCGGCGCCGGTCCTGTCGCGCGCCTCGGCGACGGTGTCGAACACCGGCAGGCCGAGATGGGTGGAGCCGCCCTTGCCCGGCGAGGTGCCGCCGACCACCTGCGAGCCATAGGCCAGCGCCTGCTCGGAGTGGAAGGTGCCGTTCTTGCCGGTGAAGCCCTGGGTGATGATCTTGGTGTTCTTGTCGATGAGAATGGACATCAGGCGGCTCCCTGCACAGCCTTGACGATCTTCTGGGCGGCATCGTCGAGATCGTCCGCCGGGATGACGTTCAGGCCGCTTTCACGGATGATGGTCTTGCCTTCCTCGACATTGGTGCCCTCCAAGCGCACCACCAGCGGGACCGTGAGGCCGACCGTCTTCACCGCCGCGATCACGCCGCGGGCGATGACGTCGCACTTCATGATGCCGCCGAAGATGTTGACGAGGATGCCCTTCACGCTCGGGTCCGAGGTGATGATCTTGAACGCCGCCGTCACCTTCTCTTCCGTGGCGCCGCCGCCGACGTCGAGGAAGTTGGCCGGGCTTTCGCCGTAGAGCTTGATGATGTCCAGCGTCGCCATGGCGAGGCCGGCGCCGTTCACCATGCAGCCGATGCTGCCGTCGAGCGCGATATAGGCGAGGTCATACTTCGACGCCTCGATCTCCTTGGCGTCCTCCTCGGTCTCGTCGCGCAGCGCCAGCACGTCGGGGTGGCGGTACAGCGAGTTCGAATCGAAGGAGATCTTGGCGTCGAGGCACTTCAGCTCGCCGCCCTTGGTGACGACGAGGGGGTTCACCTCGAGCATCGCCATGTCCTTGCCGACGAAGGCGGCGTAGAGCTTGTCGACCAGGCTGCCTGCCTGCTTGGCGAGGTCGCCGGACAGGTTCAGCGCCTTGGCCACGGTGCGCCCGTGATGGGGCATCACGCCGGTGGCCGGGTCGACGGAGAAGGTCAGGATCTTCTCAGGGCTGGAGTGCGCGACTTCCTCGATGTCCATGCCGCCTTCGGTGGAGACCACGAAGGAGACGCGCGAGGTGGCGCGGTCGATGAGGGCCGAGAGGTAGAACTCCTTGTCGATGTCGGAGCCTTCCTCGATGTAGACGCGGTTGACCTGCTTGCCGGCGGGGCCGGTCTGGATCGTCACCAGCGTCTTGCCGAGAATCTGCTTGGCGTTGGCGGCCGCATCGGCGGCGGACTTGACGACGCGCACGCCGCCCTTCTCGCCCGCTTCCGGCTCCTTGAACTTGCCCTTGCCACGCCCGCCGGCATGGATCTGGCTCTTCACCACCCACACCGGGCCGGCGACCTTCGCGGCGGCCGCATCGGCCTCGCTGGCGTCGGTGATCGCGACGCCGTTCGGCACCGGGACCCCGTATTCGCGGAGCACTCCCTTCGCCTGATATTCATGGATGTTCATTAATTCGGCTCCTCCACAACCGGCCGGCCGGGAGAGCCCGCACGGCTCTCCCGTCGATTGGCGTATCCTATTCCCCTATAGGCGCTACCGCGCCATGACGCTACTGCACGAAAGTGTTGCTGAGCGTCCCGATGCCCTCGATCACGATTTCCACCGTGTTGGTCGGGGCCTTCATCGTGCCGACGCCGACCGACGTGCCGCAGCAGATGATGTCGCCGGGATTGAGCGTCATGTCGTGCGAGATGCGGCTGACCAGCTGGCGGGTCGAGAACACCATGTCGCTGATGGGATAGCGCTGGCGTTCCTCGCCGTTGAGCACGGTGCGCACGACGAGCGTGGCTGGATCGAGGCCGGTCGTCACGACGGGGCCGAACGGGCCGAAGCCGTCGAAGCTCTTGGCCCGCACCCACTGCGCGAAGGTGGCATCCTTGTTGATGATGTCCGCCGCCGTGATGTCGTTCACGCAGGTGTAGCCGAAGATGTAGTCGCCGGCTTCCTCTTCGGAAACGCCGGTCGCCTTCCTGCCGATGACGATTCCCAGCTCGCCCTCATAGACCACCTTGCCGTCATAGGACGGCGGGCGGTGCACGGTGGCGCCGGGCGTGGTGAGGCAGGAGCCGGCCTTGAGCAGGTACAGCGGATCGGCCGGCACCGGCGAATTGATCTTCGCGGCGAGGGCGTGGAAGTTGTTCCACAGGGCGATTATCTTGGTTGGCTCGGTCGGGGTCAGCAGCGCGACCTCGGAGAGCGCGATGCGCTCCCCGGTCGGCTGGGCCCCGGCGAACATGTCGCCTGTGTGGACGGTGATGGTGTCGCCCTCGAGCGTGCCGAAGCCGGCAGCGCCCGAGCGCTGGAAACGAACCCAGTTTGTCATGTGTCGTCGGCTCAGTTGTAGCAGCCGGCGATCTGCGCGCGCTGGCGGACCAGGGCGAGCACGATGTCGATGGTCGGGGTCGGGATGCCGGCGAGGCGACCCATTTCCTGCACCACCGTCACCAGCGGGTCGATCTCCATGGCGCGCGACCGCTCGAGGTCCTGCAGCATCGAGGTCTTGTGGGCGCCCACCGCGCCCGCGCCGTCGATGCGGCGCTCGACGCCGACGCGGAAGTTCACGCCGGACTGCACCGCGATCTCCTGCGCCTCCAGCATCATCGCCTTGGCGACCGCACGGGTGCCGGGATCGGAGGCGATGGTGTCGAGGGTGGCGTGGGTGAGGGCGCTGATCGGGTTGAAGCAGAGGTTGCCCCACAGCTTCAGCCACAGCTCGTCGCGGATGTTCGGCAGCACCGGGGCGCGCAGGCCGCCGGCCGCGAAGGCTTCCGACAGCTTGGTCACGCGATCGGTGATCTCGCCCGAGGGCTCGCCGAGCGGGAACTTGTCGCCATAGACGTGCTGGATCACGCCCGGCGCGACCACCTCGGTCGCGGGGTAGACGATGCAGCCGATGGCGCGCTCGGGGCGCAGGCCGGTCCACTGCTTGCCGCCCGGATCGACGCTTTCCAGCGTGCGGCCTTCCAGATGGTCGCCGTGCTTGTAGTAGTACCAGTAGGGCACGCCGTTGACGGCGGTGACGACGGCGGTGTCGTTGCCGAGCAGCGGCTGCATGGCGTCGACGACGCCCGGCACCGAATGGCCCTTCAGCGCGACGATGACGTAATCCTGCGGGCCGAGATCGGCCGGGTTGTCGGAGCAGGGAATGTGCTCGACCCGCTCCTCGCCGTCGATGAGCAGCTTGAGGCCGTTCTGCTTCATAGCCTCGAGATGGGCGCCACGGGCAACGAGGCTCACGTCGACGCCCGCCCGCTTGAGCTGAACGCCGACATAACCGCCGATCGCGCCGGCACCATAGATGCAGACCTTCATGGGACTCCCTCCTGCGTCCAGGCTAACCCCCGCGGTGCCCGGACCTTGTTTGGTATTTTGTATGCCATGATTAGGGACAGTGCGGCCCTAGTCAAGAGCGAAGGCACGGGCGTGATAAAACGTCGCGCATGTTTTGCCGCTTCGCAGTGCCCGCGGGGCGTGTTTGCGACGTGTCCGATAGATTACTTCGCCAAATGCCGGCTTGTCCACGGTGTATAGGACAGAACAATTGTCTGCGGGACAGCGCAAAAGACTGCCCCGGCAGCGGGGTTCCACTACCGGGGCAGCATTGCTTACTTAATTGTCCAGAAACAGTTCGGGGGCGCATGGCGCCCCCGAAGGTCGTTCTGAATTATGAATTCAAACGAATTCAGGCATCCGGGGCGACGGTGTGATTCGCCAGCAGTTCCAGAGCCTTGACCATGGCCGAATGATCCCAGGCCGAGCCGCCATTGGCCGCGCAGGCCGAGAAGAGCTGCTGGGCGAGGGCGGTCGAGGGCAGCGACATCTGCATCTGGCGGGCGCCGTTCAGGGCCAGGTTGAGGTCCTTCTGGTGCAGCTCGATGCGGAAGCCCGGGTTGAAGGTACGGTTGATCATGCGCTCGCCATGGACTTCCAGGATGCGCGAATTGGCGAAGCCGCCCATCAGCGCCTGGCGCACCTTGGCCGGGTCCGCACCGGCCTTGGAGGCGAACAGCAGCGCCTCGCCGACGGCGAGGATGTTGAGCGCGACGATGATCTGGTTCGCGACCTTGGTGGTCTGGCCGTCGCCATTGCCGCCGACGAGGGTGATGTTCTTGCCCATCTTCTCGAAGAGCGGCTTCACCGTCTCGAAGGCCTTCTCGGGGCCGCCGACCATGATGGTGAGCGAGGCAGCCTTGGCGCCGACCTCGCCGCCGGAGACCGGGGCGTCAAGGTAGTCGCAGCCGAGATCGTTGATCTTCTTGGCGAATTCCTTGGTCTCGACCGGGGCGATCGAGCTCATGTCGACGACGATCTTGCCCGCGCTGAGGCCGGCGGCGATGCCGTTCTCGCCGAACAGGGCGGCGTTCACATGCGGGGTGTCCGGCACCATGGTGATGATGATGTCGGCGTTCTTCGCCACTTCCGTGCCGCTGGCGCAGGCGATGCCGCCCTTGCCCGTCAGCTCGGCCGAGATCGGCTTCACGTCGTACAGATACAGCGTGTGGCCCGCGTCGATGAGGTGCCCGGCCATGGGGGCGCCCATGATGCCGAGACCGACAAATCCAACCTTCGCCATCGTCTTGTCCTCGTTTTCCTAGATGTCGTTTCTTGGTGGCCGCGGCATCACGCCGCGCCGGTGAGCGCCTTGATCCAGCCGAGACCGGCTGCCGTGTCGCCCTTGGGCTTGTACTCGCACCCGACCCAGCCGGCGTAGCCGATGGAGTCGAGGTAGCGGAACAGGAACTCGTAGTTGATCTCGCCGGTGCCGGGCTCGTTGCGGCCGGGATTGTCGGCGAGCTGGACATGCGCGATCTGGGGCAGGTTCGCCTCGATGGTGCGGGCGAGATCGCCCTCCATGATCTGCATGTGGTAGATGTCGTACTGGATGAAGAGGTTGTCGGAGCCGACTTCCTCGATGATCGCCTTGGCCTGCTTCGTGTAGTTCAGGAAGAAGCCCGGGATGTCGCGCGTGTTGATCGGCTCGATCAGCAGCTTGAGGCCGGCATCCTTGATGCGCGGGGCGGCGTATTTCAGGTTCTCGATGAAGGTCTTGTGCAGTTCCTCGCGCGCAACGCCCGCAGGGGCGATGCCGGCGAGGATGTTGACCTGCGGGCAGCCGAGCGCGGTGGCGTAGGTGATCGCCTTGTCGACGCCGGCGCGGAATTCCTCCACGCGGTCCGGCAGGATGGCGATGCCGCGCTCGCCGCCGCCCCAATTGCCGGCGGGGAGGTTGTGCAGCACCTGGGTAAGGCCGTTGGCCTTGAGGCGCGCAACCAGTTCCTCGACCGGGAAGTCGTAGGGGAAGAGGTATTCCACACCGGCGAAGCCGGCGGCGGCGGCCTTCTCGAACCGGTCGAGGAAGGGCACCTCATTGAACAGCATGGTGAGATTGGCGGCAAAACGGGGCATGGACCGCTCCTGGGCAGCTATCTGGGCCGTTAAAGGTTTCTCGTGCGCCGGGGGCACGCCCTGCGGCGCGGGCTCCGACGGTATGGCGCACCTTGTCGTCGATGTCATGAAAGCGCGCCGGGCGAAAGCGCGAAGCGCCCGCCCGAAAGGCCGGGACGCCGAACCCGTGAGGGCCGGCGTCCCGTGCGATCACTCGGCCGGCGTGCCTTCCAGCGGAAGGTCGAGGACTTCCTCGAACTCGTTCACCGCGTCGATCTCGGTGCCCATGGCAATGTTGGTCACCCGCTCGAGGATGAACTCCATCACGACCGGAACCTGGTGCTCCTTCATCAGGGCCTTGGCCTTGACGAAGGCGTCCTTGAACTCGTTCGGCGAGGAGACGCGCACCGCCTTGCAGCCGAGGCCCTCAGCGACCGCCACGTGGTCGACACCGTAGCCGGCATTCTCCTCGGCATTGATGTTGTCGAAGGCCAGCGAGACTTCGAAGTCCATGTTGAAGCCGCGCTGCGCCTGACGGATCAGGCCGAGATAGGAGTTGTTCACGACGACATGGATGTAGGGCAGCTTGTGCTGGGCGCCGACGGCCAACTCCTCGATGAGGAACTGGAAGTCGTAGTCGCCCGAGAGCGCCACGATCTCCGCGTCCGGGTCCGCCGCGCGCACGCCGAGCGCCGCCGGCAGGGTCCAGCCGAGCGGGCCGGCCTGACCGCAATTGATCCAGTTGCGGGGCTTGTAGACGTGCAGCATCTGCGCGCCGGCGATCTGGCTGAGGCCGATGGTCGAGACGTAGCGGGTGTCGCGGCCGAAGGCCTCGTTCATCTCTTCATAGACGCGCTGCGGCTTGAGCGGCACGTTGTCGAAATGGGTCTTGCGCAGCATGGTCTTCTTGCGGCCGAGGCACTCCGCTGCCCAGGCTGAGCGGTCCTTGAGCTTGCCGGCGGCCTTGTATTCCTTTGCCACCTCGAGGAAGAGGTCGAGCGCGGCGCCGGCATCGGAGACGATGCCGAGATCGGGACCGAAGACGCGGCCGATCTGGGTCGGCTCGATGTCGACATGGATGAACTTGCGGCCCTTGGTGTAGACCTCGACCGAGCCGGTGTGGCGGTTCGCCCAACGATTGCCGATGCCGAACACGAAGTCCGAGGCCAGCATGTTCGCATTGCCGTAGCGGTGCGAGGTCTGCAGGCCGCACATGCCGGCCATCAGGTCGTGATCGTCGGGAATGGTGCCCCAGCCCATCAGGGTCGGGATGACCGGCACGCCGGTCAGCTCGGCGAACTCGACCAGCTTGTCGGAGGCGTCGGCGTTGATGATGCCGCCGCCCGAGACGATGAGCGGGCGCTCGGCCTCGTTCAGCATGGCGATCGCCTTCTCGGCCTGCTTGCGCGTGGCCTTGGGCTTGTAGACTTCGAGCGGCGAGTAGGTGTCCTCGTCGAACTCGATCTCGGCGAGCTGCACGTCGATCGGCAGGTCGATCAGCACCGGGCCGGGGCGGCCCGAGCGCATGACGTGGAAGGCCTGCTGGAACACCATCGGCACCAGCGCCGGCTCGCGCACCAGAACCGCCCACTTGGCGACCGGCTTGGCGATCGACTCGATGTCGACGGCCTGGAAGTCTTCCTTGTAGAGCCGCGCGCGCGGGGCCTGTCCGGTGATGCACAGGATCGGGATCGAATCGGCGGACGCCGAATACAGGCCGGTGATCATGTCGGTGCCGGCCGGGCCGGAGGTGCCGATGCACACGCCGATATTGCCGGCCTTGGCGCGGGTGTAGCCTTCCGCCATGTGCGAGGCGGCCTCGACGTGGCGGGCGAGGACGTGACGCGTCTGCCCGAAGGCGCGCATCGCGGAATAGAGCGGATTGATCGCGGCGCCGGGCACGCCGAAGGCGGTGGTCACACCTTCCTTCGCGAGAATCCGGATCGCGGCATCGACGGCACGCATCTTGGCCATGGCACTTCCTCCTGGCGTCGTCGCCGGCGGGGGCGCTCCCTGCGGAGACAGGGTGGCGGCGCCCGGCACCGGCCTTCGAACGTGATTCAAAATCTCCGGTTCCGGCGGCCGTCCGCGCCGGCGGCGCCAAGGCTTCACGAGCCCGGCGCCATGCTGCGGAGCGGCATCATTCTTCCCGCAGTGCGGGATGAATTTCCGAAATCGCGGAAAACATGCCACGTCACCCGCATTTCCGCAATATGGGATATATTTCTGGTTTGCGAAAAAGCGGCGAATGCGCCTTTATGCTAGGAGAGGCGCGCGACCGGGCGATGGCATAACATCGGATCGCCATGGCAGCGCCCGCCGCGCGGGCGCGGAACCCGGTGTTCCGGCGCCGACTTCGGAGGTGTTTTGCGGATGAACCAGGCCGTCCCGTCGATCGT
This sequence comes from Ancylobacter sp. TS-1, assembly GCF_009223885.1. Lineage (NCBI taxonomy): Bacteria > Pseudomonadati > Pseudomonadota > Alphaproteobacteria > Hyphomicrobiales > Xanthobacteraceae > Ancylobacter > Ancylobacter sp. TS-1. The sequence continues at coordinate 1,847,815 of NZ_CP045144.1, read as the reverse complement.
GCGCCGCCGCGGCCGCCCTTCCTCCGCCACCGGCACCGAGGGCGGCGGCGAGGTGCAGTCGCTCGACCGCGCCATCGCCCTGCTGGAGGTGCTGGCGCTGTCCGACGGGCTGACGCTGAGCGAGGTGGCGCGCGCCGCCGAACTGCCGACCTCGACCGTGCACCGCCTGCTGACCACGCTGGAGCGGCGCGGCCTTGTCGGCCACGACGCCGCCACCGGCCAGTGGATGGTCGGCATCGGCCTGTTCCGTGTCGGCTCGGCCTATCTGCGCATCCGCAAGCTGCCCGAGATCGCCCGCTCGCTGCTGCGCGAGCTTTCGCACGGGGTCAACGAGACGGTGAACCTCTCGCTGATCGAGGGGCCGCACCTGATCTGCGTGGCGCAGGTGGAAAGCCACGCCGCGGTGCGCGCCTTCTTCCGCATCGGCGGCGACCTGCCGATCCACGCCTCGGGCGGTGGCAAGGCGATCCTGGCGGGGATGAACCCGGAGGCGCGGCGCGCCTGGCTCGGCGGCGACCAACTCCAGCGCTTCACCGAGCACACCCATGTCAGCCGGCGCGCGCTGCAGGCCGATCTCGCCCAGATCGCCGAGCGCGGCTATTCCATCGACGACGAGGAGCATACGCCCGGCATGCGCTGCGTGGCGGCGGCGGTGCTCGACGAATGGCGCGAGCCGGTAGGGGCGATCTCGATTTCGGCGCCGACCGTGCGCATGCCGCCCGAGCGGATCGTCGATCTCGGCGCGCGGGTGCGCGAGGCGGCGCGGCGCCTGACGACGCAGTATTCCGGGCGCTGAGGCGGCGCCTCTTCGCCACCCCGGACGCTATCTTTGCGTCCCCATGGCCGCCATCCCGGTCAAGCGGAGCGCCGAGCCGGGATCGCGCGCAGAATAAGGTCACTCTACCATCACGCGATCGCGGACAGGACCTGACGGTCCTTCCGGGATGACGTCGTGAATCGCGCGGACCGGATTTCAGACAAAAAATTGCCGGCGTCCCGCTCTCCGGGGCGCCGGCGCCAGTCGCCTAGGAGGAACCGAACGTTGGGATACCCTTCGTTCCGCTCCGGGAGGCTCAGGGGCTCGTCCGGCCCGCCGCGCAAGGCGCGGGGTCGGGCCGGGGAGCCGATCGGTGGGCGTCCCCGCTTCCGGGGAGGCTGCGGGGCGGCGCGGGCGCCGCCCCATGGGTCCTGCGATCAGACCGCCTTGGCGTCGTGCAGGGCCGAGATTTCTTCCTGCGAGTAGCCGAGGTCGGCGAGCACTTCGTTGGTGTGCTGGCCGAGCAGCGGCGAGGCGGTGATCTCGACGGTCACGTCCGAGAACTTGATCGGCGAGCCGACGGTCAGGTACTTGCCGAGCTTGGGGTGATCGACCTCGACCACGGTGCCGCTCTTGCGCAGCGACGGGTCGTTGGCGATTTCCTTCATCGACAGCACCGGGGCGCAGGGGATGTCGAACTTGCGCAGGATGTCGATGGCCTCGAACTTCGTCTTGTCGGCGAGCCAGGACTCGATGAAGGCGAAGATGTCGAAGATCTTGTCCTGACGGGCCTCGGCGGTGTTGTAGGCCGGGTCGTCGATCCACTCCGGCTTGCCCAGCGCCTTGCAGATCGGCGCCCAGGCATGGCCCTGGATGGTGAAGTAGATGTAGGCGTTCGGGTCGGTCTCCCAGCCCTTGCACTTCAGCACCCAGCCCGGCTGGCCGCCGCCGCCCGCATTGCCGCCGCGCGGCACCACGTCCGAGAACTCGCCGTGCGGGTACTGGGGGTACTCTTCGAGATAGCCCAGCGCATCGAGGCGCTGCTGGTCGCGCAGCTTGACGCGGCAGAGGTTGAGCACCGAATCCTGCATCGACACGGCGACCTTCTGGCCCTTGCCGGTCTTCACCTTCTGGTGCAGCGCGGTGAGGATGCCGATGGCGAGGTGCATGCCGGTGTTGGAGTCGCCGAGCGCGGCGGCCGACACGGTCGGGGGACCGTCCCAGAAGCCGGTGGTGGAGGCGGCGCCGCCGGCGCACTGCGCGACGTTCTCGTAGACCTTCAGGTCCTCATAGGCGTGGCCTTCCGAGAAGCCCTTCACCGAGGCGAGGATCATGCCCGGGTTGAGCTCCTGGATGTGCTCCCAGGTGAAGCCCATGCGGTCGAGAGCGCCGGGGCCGAAATTCTCGACCATGACGTCCGACTCCTTGATCAGCTTCGTCAGGACTTCCTTGCCCTGGGCCGTCTTCGTGTCGAGCGTGAGCGAACGCTTGTTGGAGTTCAGCATGGTGAAGTAAAGGGCGTCCGCGTCCTTCACGTGGCGCAGCTGGGAGCGCGTGACGTCGCCCGCGCCGGGGCGCTCGACCTTGATCACGTCGGCGCCGAACCAGGCGAGGAGCTGCGTGCAGGCGGGACCCGCCTGGACGTGCGTGAAGTCGATGATCTTAATACCTTCGAGCGGCTTAGACATCTCGGTCGGTTTCCTTATCAGCGTTGACATCCCGACGGAGGCTCACCCTGCCGCCGGAAAGAGAACTGCCATCCCTCTTGGATGGACAGCCTTACTTCTCCCCATGCCCCATTCCCCGGCGGGGAACGTGAGCAACTCCCAGGTGGTGATCGACTTCGGAAAGCTTCACGACTTCTTTTCGTCCACCCTGGCCTCACACTCCGCCAGACGTCGGCGCAGATCGCGCTCCTCCGCCCAGCGAACCGTTTCGTCCCGGATCACCGCGACGATCTCCCGCGCGGTGCCCGCTTCGTCCTTCAGGAGGGCGACCGTGAACGCGATCGACAGCGTCCGCCCGTCCTTGTGCAGCGCCGGCACGCGCAGGAGCTGCGTGCCGTATTTCGTCTGCCCCGTCCGCATCGTCTCGTCATAGCCGTCCCAGTGCCGCTTGCGCTGGCGTTCCGGGATGATCAGGTCGAGCGACTGGCCAAGGGCCTCTTCCTCGGCGAAGCCGAACATGTGTTCGGCCGCCGCATTCCACAGCGTAATGAGGCCCCGCGCGTCCGAGACGACGACAGCCTCGCCAATGGCCGCCACGAGCTGGTTGCAGTCGACCGTGCTTTGCATGGCCTCACGCCAGTTCAAGCGCTCCCGCCGCCGGGAGGCTTTCCACCACGCACGGCCGACACCGGGGTGGCGGCCGTGAACCCTTCGCGCCGCCGCGGCGGCGATGCCTTTAGCCGGCCGTCACTCGGCCGCCAGGCGCACCGGCTCGCCGACGGCGCCGGAAGCCTTGATGCGCTCGATCTCGTCGCCGCCGAGCCGGAGAACCTCGGCGAGGATCTCGTCGGTGTGCTCGCCAAGCAGGGGCGAGCGCTCGATCTCGACGTCGTTGTCGGAGAGCTTGATGGGATTGCCCACGGTCAGGTACTTGCCGCGCGTGGGGTGATCCAGTTCCACCAGGGTGCCGGTCGCGTAGAGCGACTGGTCCTCGGCGATCTCCTTCATCGACAGCACCGGGCCGCAGGGGATGTCGACCTTGTTGAGAATCTCCATCGCCTCGAACTTGGTGTGGGCCATGGTCCACGCCTCGATGCGGTGGAAGATCTCGTTGAGGTGCGGCAGGCGCGCGGCCGGCGTCGCGTAGTTGGGATCGGTCTTCCACTCGGGCTCGCCGATCACGTCGCAGATCTTCCCCCAGACCGGAGCCTGGGTGATGAAGTAGATGTAGGCGTTGGGATCGGTCTCCCAGCCCTTGCACTTCAGGATGCGGCCCGGCTGGCCGCCACCGGAATCATTGCCGGCGCGGGGCACCGAGTCGCCGAAGGGGAAGCCCTCGCCGAACTGGCTGTATTCGCGCAGCGGGCCGCGATCGAGGCGCTGCTGGTCGCGCATCTTGACGCGGCAGAAGTTCAGCACGGCGTCCTGCATGGCGCAGAGCACCTTCTGGCCGCGGCCGGTCAGCGTGCGCTGGTAGAGCGCCGTGACGATGCCGAGCGCGAGGTGCAGGCCGGTGCCGGAATCGCCGATCTGGGCGGCGGTGACGAGAGGAAGGCCGTCGCGGAAGCCCGTGGTCGAGGCCGAGCCGCCGGTGCACTGGGCGACGTTCTCATAGACCTTGCAGTCCTCGAACGGGCCGGGGCCGAAGCCCTTCACCGAGGCGAGGATGATGCGCGGGTTCAGTTCCTGGATGCGCTCCCAGGTGAAGCCCATGCGGTCCAGCGCGCCCGGGGCGAAGTTCTCGACCATGACGTCGCAGATCTTCACCAGATCCTCGAGGACCTTCTTGCCCTCCGGGTTCTTGGTGTCGAGCGTGATGGAGCGCTTGTTGGAGTTCAGCATGGTGAAGTAGAGGCTGTCGGCGTTGGGCACGTCGCGCAGCTGCGCGCGTGTAACGTCGCCCTCGCCGGGACGCTCTACCTTGATCACATCGGCACCGAACCACGCCAGAAGCTGCGTGCAAGTGGGGCCGGACTGAACATGGGTGAAATCGAGGACGCGAACGCCGTCCAAAGCCTTGCCCATGGGGTTCCTCTCGAGAATTTTGTTCGGCGTTTTTACGCCGTTATGTTCGTTGACACGGATTGAGACGGGCGGGGTGGGGGCCCCGCCCGTCTCGGCTCGACTTACTTCTTCTTCACGACGCTCTGCGGGTTGAGGCTGCCGATGTTGCCGCTCTCGCTGCCGGCCGCCGGATCGATGGCCGCGTTGACCAGGGTCGGCTTGCCGCTGCGCATGCCTTCCTCGACGGCCTTCTTCAGCTCGTCGGGGGTGGTAACGTGGTAGCCGACGCCGCCGAAGGCTTCCATCATCTTGTCGTAGCGGGAGTCCGGCACGAAGACGGTGGTGGCGGGATCGCGGCCGGTCGGGTCGACGTCGACGCCGCGATAGATGCCGTTATTGTTGAAGACGACGATGGTGACCGGCAGGTTGTAGCGGCAGATCGTCTCCACCTCCATGCCGGAGAAGCCGAAGGCGCTGTCGCCTTCCACGGCCAGGACCGGCTTGCCGGTCTCGACCGCCGCGCCGACGGCGAAGCCCATGCCGATGCCCATCACGCCCCAGGTGCCGACGTCGAGGCGCTTGCGCGGCTCGTACATGTCGATGATGCCGCGGGCGAGGTCGAGGGTGTTGGCGCCCTCATTGACCAGGATCGCGTCGGGGTGGTCCTTGATGACCTGCTTCAGCGCGCCGAGCGCCGAGTGGAAGTCCATCGGGGTCGAGTTCTTCAGCAGACGCTGACCCATCTTGGCGATGTTGGCTTCCTTGCGGGAGTTGATCGCGTTGATCCACTCCGCGGAGGGCGCCTGCCAGCCGGACTTGACCTCGTCGAGCAGGGCGGACACCACCGAGCCGATGTCACCGACCAGCGGCGCCACGATCTCGACGTTGGAGTCCATTTCCTTGGGCTCGATGTCGATCTGGATGAACTTCTTCGGAGCGTCGCCCCAGGTCTTGCCCTTGCCGTGCGACAGCAGCCAGTTGAGGCGCGCGCCGACGAGCAGAACGACATCCGAATCCTTCAGCACGGTCGAGCGCGCCGCGCCGGCCGAGAGCGGGTGGGTGTCGGGCAGGATGCCCTTGGCCATCGACATCGGCAGGAACGGAATGCCGGTGGTCTCGATGAAGGAGCGCAGCTCCTCGTCCGCCTGCGAGTAGGCGGCGCCCTTGCCGAGGATGATCAGCGGCTTCTTGGCCGATTTCAGCACCTCGATGGCGCGCTTGACGGCGGCCGGGGAGGGGAGCTGATCGGGAGCGGCGTCGATCACCTTGACCAGCGACTGCTCGCCGGCCTTGGCGTCCATCACCTGCGAGAACAGCTTGGCCGGCAGGTCGAGATAGACGCCGCCCGGACGGCCGGAGACTGCCGCGCGGATCGCGCGGGCGACGCCGATGCCGATGTCGGCGGCGTGCAGCACGCGGAAAGCCGCCTTGCAGAGCGGCTTGGCGATGGCGAGCTGGTCCATCTCCTCGTAGTCGCCTTGCTGCAGGTCGACGATCTCGCGCTCCGAAGAGCCCGAGATGAGGATCATGGGGAAGCAGTTGGTGGTCGCGTTGGCGAGCGCGGTCAGGCCGTTGAGGAAGCCCGGCGCCGAAACGGTGAGGCAGATGCCCGGCTTCTTGGTCAGGAAGCCGGCGATGGCGGCGGCGTTGCCGGCGTTCTGCTCGTGGCGGAACGAGATGACACGAATGCCCTCGGCCTGCGCCATGCGGCCCAGATCCGTGATCGGAATCCCGGGCACGCCGTAGATGGTATCGATACCGTTGAGCTTGAGCGCATCGATGACCAGGTGGAAGCCGTCGGTGAGGTCCTGTTCGGCCTCGTTGGCGGCATTCACGTCAATAACCTGTGCGACTGCGGACATCCCGTATTCCCTCCCAAACGTCCTTCGGCGGGTTCTTGCCGCCCTAATCTAGGTCTACGTGACTCTCGACATGCCGTGCGAGCCGGAGCGTATGGTCTCGTACCAGACGCTCGGCGCGGTCCGCGTCCCGCGCCTCGAGAGCGATTATGATCTCCAAATGGTCCGACGCCGAACGCTGCGCACGGTCCAGTTCGAAGATGGTGCGGTGGCGGATGGCCCGTACATGGAAGAACAGGTTTTCCGTCATCGCGACGAGCAGCTTGGAGCCGCTCAGCCGGATCAGCGCCTGGTGAAACGCGATATTCGCGGACGAATATTCGTCGCACCGGTCGCGCTCGATCCTGGACAGATCGAACTCCTTGAACAAAGTCCTCAGCTCGGCGATCGCCTCGTCGCTCGCGCGCTGCGTCACGAGGCGGGCCGCCATGCTTTCGAGTGCCGCCCAGGCCTCGATCATCTCGATGATCTCGGGCTTGGAACGGCGAACCACCATTATGCCCCGCCGGGGCACGGCGCGGAGCAGGCCTTCCTGCTCCAGCATCGCGACCGCCTCGCGGATGGGCGTCCGGCTCGCGCCGAGACGCTCCGAAATGTCCCGCTCGTCGAGCAGCATCGGCTCGGACGAGCCGTAGATGTTCATGTTGGTGATGGCTTCCTTGAGGGCGGCATACGCCTTGCTCTTGAAGCTCTCCTTGGCCGGCAGGCGTTCAATGGCCAAGCCATTCTCACCGCTTTGCCAGCGCTTGCTCAGAACTGCCTTGCTGCTCACGGAAGCGTCCTCTGCGGGAAGGCCGCCGGGGATTTCCGGAAAAGTGGCATACCAAATACCAACATGTCAATTCGGTTGTCCCCCAAGTGAGGGGACGAACGGCGCTCCTCTTTCCCTGTCCTGACGGGTCTTTTTCGCCCGACTTTACCCTGCGTCGCGCGGCTCCATCCACGCTTGCGTATGCAATATACCACGGCTGAAAGCGCGTGGCGAGGGCGCCGGAACAGTTTGCTGCGACCTGTGGTCAAAAGTTCGCGCGGACGCCCGCGCCCGGCGTGCATCAAGGCAAAAGGAGAGGGTGCGCCTGCCCGGGGAAGTGGCCGGGCGCGGCTCGGCGCGGGCAGATGTGCGGCCGGAGGGTCGCGTCGCGCGTCCGGCGGGACCGCTCACCCTCAGGAGGGGAAGCGGCCGTGCTTCTCCACATGGGCCGCGAGGCCGAGCGTGTGCTCGCGCACGAGACGCTCGGCGAGATCGGCGTCGCGGGCGACCAGCGCGGCGATGATGGCGCGGTGTTCCTGAAGCGAACGCTCCGAGCGGTTCTCCTGGCGCACCGACACGGCGCGGATGCCGCGGATGTGGATGAAGAGATTCTCCGTCATCTCGCCGATCATCTCGCAGCCACTGAGCCGGATGATGGTCTGGTGGAAGCGGATATTGGCCTCGGAGTACTCGTTCACGTGCTCGGAGGGTGCGCCGCCCTCGAAGTCGTGGAAGACGTCGCGCAGCTGGGCGAGGTCGCGGTCGCTGGCGCGGCTGGCGGCAAGGCGCGCGGCCATGCTCTCCAGCGCCGCCCAGACGATGATCATGTCGATGATCTCGCGCTTGGACTTGCGCACCACGAAGATGCCGCGGCGCGGCACCGAGCGCACGAAGCCTTCCTGCTCCAGCACGGTGAGCGCTTCGCGGATGGGCGTGCGGCTGACGCCGAGATCGTTCGAGAGCTGGCGCTCGTCGAGCCGGATCTCGCTGTCCTGGCCGTACATGTCCATTTCGGTAATCGCCTTCTTGATGGCGTCATAGGCCAGCGTGCGAAGGCTTGTATTCGCGGCGAGCGGCGCGATGTTCAGGCGGGCTTGGGTGTCGGCGCTTTCCACGGGCGGCTTCCTCGTCAGTTCGAAACGGCTGTTGTTCTTGTTTGCCGGCCCGTGCGACAGGCGCGGAGCACCCGCTCGCCGGGACGATTACGTGACCTCCCCGTCGATCAATTGGCGATTCTCTTTCGGGAAAGGGCCCGGTGAGGATCGTATATCGAATACAGAATGTCCATCCGGCCTCCGGAGGGGGTAGCCCGCTCCGCCGCGCGCCGTCGCGCGCGTTCATTGGTGTTCGCCGCTCCCTCTCGCGGGGCGGGCTCGTCAGGCGCGTTCGCGCCCCCGCCCGACGCCTCTCCCGACCAGGGCGACAGGCGCGTGCCAGCGACATGACGTTGGGTAATATCGGCCAAGTATATCCTTACGTAATGTGACCATAGGTAAGCCATCTTTCTGTTAAATGGCGCGTTTTCTGGTATGCAAAATTTTGCATAACCGAAAAACCGTAGTATGCTCGCCCCAATGACTGGTCCGCCTGCCTGCGTCCGCAGCAGAGTCGGCGTGCATTCAACAATAATAACAGAAGTTAATCGCACTCATTACGTTGGGAAACGTTCGAGGAAAACATGACAACTGTCGCAACGTCATCTGTGAACAAGACGCGCTGGATGCAGCTCGTGTTCGGCGTGATCTGCATGTGCATGATCGCCAACATGCAGTACGGCTGGACCTTCTTCGTGAATCCGATGCAGGAGGCCCATGGCTGGGATCGCGCCGCGATCCAGGTGGCCTTCTCCATCTTCATCGTGACCGAGACCTGGCTGGTGCCGGTCGAGGGCTGGTTCGTTGACAAGTACGGCCCGCGCATCGTGGTGCTGATCGGCGGCCTGCTGTGTGGGCTCGCCTGGGTGCTCAACTCCTACGCCACCACGCTCACCATGCTCTATGTCGGCGCCGCCCTCGGCGGTGTCGGCGCGGGCGCGGTGTACGGCACCTGCGTCGGCAACTCGCTCAAGTGGTTCCCCGATCGCCGCGGCCTTGCCGCCGGCATCACCGCCGCCGGCTTCGGCGCGGGTTCGGCGCTGACCGTCATTCCGATCCAGAACATGATCAAGAACCAGGGCTACGAGGCCGCGTTCTTCTACTTCGGCATCGGCCAGGGCATCGTGATCACCATTATCGCGCTGTTCCTGATGGCGCCGAAGAAGGAGCAGATCGCCAACTTCGCCAAGCTCGCCGTGGCCAAGGTCTCGCAGTCGGCGCGCGACTTCTCGCCGAAGGAGATGCTGACCAGCCCGCTGTTCTGGGTCATGTACGCCATGTTCGTCATGATGGCCGCCGGCGGCCTGATGGCGACCGCCCAGCTCGGCCCGATCGCCAAGGATTTCGGCATCGCCGACGTGCCGGTGAGCCTGATCGGCATCACCCTGCCGGCGCTGACCTTCGCCGCCGCGATCGACCGCGTGCTCAACGGCCTGACCCGTCCGTTCTTCGGCTGGGTGTCGGACCAGATCGGCCGTGAGAACACCATGTTCGTCGCCTTCGCCATCGAGGGCGTCGGCATCTACGCGCTCTCGGTGTTCGGCTCCAACCCGGTGCTGTTCGTCATCCTGACCGGCCTCGTCTTCTTCGCCTGGGGCGAGATCTACTCGCTGTTCCCGGCGATGTGCGGCGACGCCTTCGGCTCGAAGTTCGCCACCACCAATGCGGGCCTGCTCTACACCGCCAAGGGCACGGCGGCGCTGATCGTGCCGTTCACCTCGATCCTGACCACGGCGACGGGCAGCTGGCACGCGGTGTTCATCTCGGCCGCGGTGCTCAACATCGTCGCCGCCGTGATGGCGCTGGTTGTGCTCAAGCCGCTCGCCCGCGCCCATGGCCGGCGCGCCGTGCAGGGCTCGACCAAGGTCGTCGCCGCCGAGTAAGGCGCGGCGGCAACCCGTTCTTCCGCCTCCACAGGGGCGCGTCGCAGGACGCGCCCCTTTTTCTTGCTCGGTTCAAGGTATCTGGATACCGTGGCCTTGAATCGAAGCCGGACGGCAAACGGCAACATTCAGGATGTAATCGGGGAGGGCGAGGGGCGTTGGATATGGACAAAATCAACCAGACGGGGACACGGAACCGTCATATCCCTCTCTATTCGCGAGCTTCCATTCCTCAACGTTCTTGTTCGTCATCTGCTTTATGAATTTAAACTGGCGTAGCGGAAGGCGAACGGCAGGGGGTGATATCTTTTAAAGCCGGACCCGAGATCAAGTCGAAATTGAACGTTGACTTGAACCTTACGAAGCGGTCGAAGAGTCATAAATCCCAATTGGCATACATAATATTGTCGATTATGATCATGCCTTAGCGGGTCGGTTCCGCAACCCTGCGTCAGCCCCGGATCGAACGATACGGAAGCCGGCGGGGGCGGCGGAAACCGCACAACCTATTGGGAAGACATACGCCGCACTCGCGGCCGCCACGGGGGGCGAGAAAACTCCCTTTGGCCAACGAAAAACCGGCGCCCGTCCGCAGGGGCAGGAGCGCCAGCAATAAAAGCCGATCCGCGGCGAAAATCGTTTTGGGAGAGGAGATCGCCCTTGAGTACGTCCAAGACCCTTACGGCCGCCGGGCCGGGTCAAGATTTCTCGGAAAGCCGCCGCTGGCTGCAGCTGGTTGTCGGCGTCGTCTGCATGATCGCGACGGCGAACATCCAGTATGCCTGGACGCTGTTCGTGCCGGAGATCCAGCAGACCTTCGGCTGGGAACGCGCGTCGATCCAGATCGCGTTCACCATCTTCGTGCTGGTGCAGACCTGGCTGGCGCCGATCGAAGGCTACTTCATCGACAAGTTCGGCCCGCGCATCATGGTCGCCTTCGGCGCCATCATGATCGGCACCGCCTGGGTGCTGAACTCGCAGGCCATGAGCCTCACGGGCTTCTATGTCGGCGCGGCCGTCGGCGGCATCGGCGTGGGCTGCATCTACGCCACCTGCATCAACAACGCCCTGAAGTGGTTCCCGGATCGCCGCGGTCTCGCCGTCGGCCTCACCGCGGGCGGCTTCGGCGCGGGCTCGGCCGCCACCATCCTGCCGATCGCCTCGATGATCGAATCGGCCGGCTTCCAGGAGACCTTCTTCTTCTTCGGCCTGCTTCAGGGCGGTCTCGCCTTCGTCGCGGCCTGGTTCCTGCGCGCGCCCAAGGCCGGCGAGGTCAAGGCGTCCGACAAGCTCTCGCAGAGCCGTCGCGACTACACGCTGAAGGAAGCCCTGAACACCAAGCTGTTCTGGCTGATGCTGCTCATGTTCACCTGCGTGGTGACCGGCGGCATGATGGCGGTCGCCCAGCTCGGCGTCATCGCCCAGGACCTCGGCGTGAAGGAGTTCAAGGTCGACCTGTACTTCTTCGTCATGGCCGCCCTGCCGCTCGCCCTGATGCTCGACCGCGTCATGAACGGCATCTCGCGTCCGCTGTTCGGCTGGATCTCCGACCATATCGGCCGTGAGAAGACCATGGTGATCGCCTTCACCCTCGAAGGCTTCGGCATCATCGCGCTCGGCTATTTCGGCCACAATCCGTGGGCGTTCCTCATCCTCTCCGGCGTCGTGTTCCTCGCCTGGGGTGAGGTGTACTCGCTGTTCTCGGCACTGGCGGGCGACGCCTTCGGCACCAAGCACATCGGCAAGATCTACGGCGTTCTCTACTGCGCCAAGGGTATCGGCGCGCTGTTCGTGCCCGTCGGCAACCTGCTGATGGAAGCGACCGGCACCTGGTCCAGCGTCCTCTACACCGTGGCGGCCATGGACCTGTTCGCGGCCTTCCTCGCCGTGACCCTGCTGCCGCGCGTGCTGAAGGCGCATGTGGCGCAGTCCACCATCGCGCCGTCGTCGGTGGAAAAGTCCGGCACCGCTTCGGCGCATGCCTGATCGGCCGGCGGCTCCGCGCCGCCTGCCGGTACCTTCTCAAAGAGTTACCTTCTCGACTTGAGGGCCCTTCGGGGCCCTCTTTTCGTTTCCGGCGTCACCCGGTTAGGTGGGCTCGGGTGCCATGGCGAGCGCGAGGTCGGCGAGATAGGCGACCTTCAGGCTGGCGCCGGCGCCGAGGCGGGCAATGCCGGCGCGGTCGAACCATGCCGCCTCCAGCGCGTCGTCGGCCGCGACCGCCGTGCCGGAGCGCCAGCGGCACAGCACCGCGATCATCGCGAAATGATGGGCGAGCGCGCCCTCGCCGTCGTGCTGGATGAAGTCCAGCACGGTGATAAGGCGGGGCGCATCGGCCTCGATGCCGGTCTCCTCGCGGAGCTCGCGCAGCGCCGCGTCGAGATAGGCCTCGCCCGGCTCCACCCTGCCGCCGGGAAAGCCCCACAACCCCTGATCGGGCGGATTGGCGCGCCGCACCAGCAGCACCGAGCCGCCGCGCCGCACCAGCGACAGGACGGCGGGGACGGGGCGGACGGGGGAGGCAGACATGCGCGGCGGCTCCTCGGCATCGGGAAGGAACCGGCCGGGAGCGTCTCCCGGCCGGCGTCGACGTCACGCTACTCCGCGGCGGCGGTGTCGCGATAGAGAGCCCCGCCGCCGGCGCGGAAGGCCTCGCTCATCTGCGCCATGCCCTGCGCCGCCTCGTCGGCGCGCGCGGCGTCGCGTATCTCCTGGCTGATCTTCATGGAGCAGAATTTCGGCCCGCACATGGAGCAGAAATGCGCCAGCTTGTGCGCCTCCTTCGGCAGCGTCTCGTCATGGAAGGCGGTCGCCGTCTCGGGGTCGAGGGCGAGATTGAACTGGTCCTGCCAGCGGAACTCGAATCGCGCCCGCGAGAGGGCGTCGTCCCATGCCCGCGCCAGCGGATGGCCCTTGGCGAGATCGGCGGCGTGGGCGGCAATCTTGTAGGTGATGACCCCGGTCTTCACGTCGTCGCGGTCGGGCAGGCCCAGATGCTCCTTCGGCGTGACGTAGCAGAGCATGGCGGTGCCGAACCAGCCGATCATCGCCGCGCCGATGGCGGAGGTGATGTGGTCGTAGCCCGGCGCGATGTCGGTCGTCAGCGGCCCGAGCGTGTAGAAGGGCGCCTCGCCGCAATGGCTGAGCTGCTTGTCCATGTTGGCCTTGATCTTGTGCATCGGCACATGGCCCGGTCCCTCGATGATCACCTGGCAGTCATTGGCCCAGGCGATCTTCGTCAGCTCGCCCAGCGTCTCCAGCTCGGCGAACTGCGCGGCGTCGTTGGCGTCGGCGATGGAGCCGGGACGCAGCCCGTCGCCGAGCGAGAAGGTGACGTCATAGGCGCGCATGATCTCGCAAATGTCCGCGAACCGCTCGTAGAGGAAGCTCTCGCGGTGATGGGCGAGGCACCACTTCGCCATGATTGAGCCGCCGCGCGAGACGATGCCCGTCACCCGATTGGCGGTGAGCGGCACGAAGGGCAGGCGCACGCCGGCATGGATGGTGAAATAGTCGACGCCCTGCTCGGCCTGCTCGACCAGCGTGTCGCGGAACACCTCCCAGGTCAGATCCTCGGCGACGCCGCCGACCTTCTCCAGCGCCTGGTAGATCGGCACGGTGCCGATGGGGACGGGCGAGTTGCGCACGATCCATTCGCGGATGTTGTGGATGTTGCGCCCGGTGGAGAGGTCCATCACCGTGTCGGCGCCCCAGCGGATCGCCCACACCATCTTGTCGACTTCCTCCGCCACCGAGGAGGTGACGGCGGAATTGCCGATATTGGCGTTGATCTTGACGAGGAAGTTGCGGCCGATCGCCATCGGCTCCAGCTCGCCATGGTTGATGTTGGCGGGGATCACCGCCCGCCCGCGCGCCACCTCCTGGCGCACGAATTCCGGCGTCACCACGTCGGGGATGGCGGCGCCGAAATCCTCGCCGTCGCGGATGATCTCGCGTACCCGCTCGCGCAGCCCGTTCTCGCGCAGGGCGACGAACTCCATCTCGGGTGTAACGATGCCGGCGCGGGCATAGGCCATCTGCGTCACCGCCGCGCCGCCCTTGGCCCGCAGCGGGCGGTGGCGGAGCGGGAAGGGCGCGACCAGCTTCTCGGGCGAGACGTGGCCATTATCCTCCGGCTTCACCGTGCGCCCCTCATACGGCTCGACATCGCCGCGCGCGCGTACCCATTCCTCGCGCGGACGCGCGAGGCCGGCATTGATGTCGATGGCCGCTTCCTCGTCGGTATAGGGGCCTGAGGCATCGTAGACGGCGAGGTTCGGCTCGCCGGCGGAGGGGTGCAGCAGGATTTCGCGGAAGGGCACGCGAAAGCCGCGCGCCGGGCATTCGGCATAGATGCGCCGCGAGCCGGGGATGGCGCCGGTGGCGACGCCCAGAGCGTCGGGCTTTTTCGGGGTTTCAGTCGTCATTGTGGATCTCCAGAACCAATGGTTGGGGAGACCCGGGTATTTTGACGTTGGGGAAGGATGGCGGTGTGCGCCATGCGGGCAAGCCCGGGAGACGCGACGCCATTCGGTTCCGATCCCTTCGCCGGCATGACCCGGATCAGGTTCGAAGGGTCATCGCGTTGCCCGCCTCTCGGCGTGCCGGCGCTCTCTCAGCCCCCTAGCGGGGCTCCCCTTGGAACGAGGGCGATCTTCGACCAAAGTCGCGGCGGGGTCAAATCCGGCCGGCGCCGTCACCCCGCCGCCGCCGCATTTCCTGTAGATTGCTGATTCACGAGGAAACGACGCTTCGAGAGACATCGGGGGATTCATGGCCGGCCTGACGCTTCCGCTCCGCACCGCAACCCGCCGCATCACGGCCTCCGGCCTGCTCATGGCGGGCGCACTCGCCGCCGCGCTGCTGGCGCCGCTGCCGGCCTCGGCGCAGCAGAACTGCGGCAATAACGGCGCCGGCTTCGACCAGTGGCTGGCCGGCTTCAAGCAGGAGGCGGTGGCGCAGGGCGTCTCGCCGCGTACCGTGTCGACGGCGCTGAACGGGGTGAGCTACGCCCCCGACATCGTGGGCACCGATCGCGGGCAGAAGGTGTTCGGCCAGAGCTTCTTCCAGTTCTCCGACCGCATGGTCGCCAATTACCGGATCCAGCAGGGCCGCCAGCACATCCAGAAGAATCCCGAGCTGTTCGCGCGCATCGAGCAGACCTTCGGCGTGCCGGGCGCGGTGCTTGTCGCCTTCTGGGGGCTGGAGACCGATTTCGGCGCCTTCATGGGCGACAAGTCGACCATCCGCTCCGTCGCGACCCTGGCCTGGGACTGCCGGCGGGCCGAGATGTTCCGTACCCAGCTGATGGCGGCGCTGAAGATCATCGATCGCGGCGACCTGACCGTGCAGACCATGCGCGGCCCGTGGGCGGGTGAGCTGGGCCAGTTCCAGTTCCTGCCCGACCATTATCTGAACTACGGCGTCGACTTCGACGGCGACGGCCACATCAACCTGATCCGCTCGGCGCCGGACGCGCTCGCCTCGGCGGCGAACTATCTGCGCTCGCTCGGCTGGAAGCCCGGCCAGCCCTGGCTGGAAGAGGTGCGCGTGCCCGCCAACATGCCCTGGGAGCAGGCCGACCTTTCGATCAAGCATCCGCGCGCGCAATGGGCGAAGGCGGGCGTGGTGCGGGCCGGCGGCGGCCAGCTTCCGGCCGACCAGCTTCCCGCCTCGCTGCTGCTGCCGATGGGCCGCTTCGGCCCGGCCTTCCTCGTCTATCCGAATTTCGACGCCTTCACCGAGTGGAACAACTCGCTGGTCTACGCGACCTCGGCGGCCTATCTCGCCGCGCGCGTGGCCGGCGCCGGGCCGTTCAATCGCGGGCAGGGCGACAAGATCCCGGTGCTGTCGATGGCGCAGGTGCAGGAGCTGCAGCGGCTGCTCAACGCGCGCGGCCACCATGTCGGGCGCATCGACGGCATTGTCGGCGCGGCGACGCGGCAGGCGGTGCGGACCGAGCAGATGCGGCTCGGCCTGCCGGCCGATTCCTATCCCACCGCCGAACTGGTGGCGGCGCTGCGCGCGGGGCGGTGAGGGCGGGGCCCGTCGTCATCCCGGACGGCCGATAGGCCGATCCGGGATCGCGTGAAGGAAGAGAGCGGGCAGCGATCCCGCCTCTCCGCTACGCGTCAGCCGGGATGAGGAGGAATGTCACAGCACCGGCACGCCGTGCTGCTTGGCCTTCACTTCCGGCTCGACATGGATGTTGACCAGCGCGTCGGGCACCTGAGCCTCGATGGCGTCCTCGATGCGGTCGCAGATGGCGTGCGCCTCGCTGACCGGCATGTCGCCCGGCACCACGAGGTGGAAGTCGACGAAGGTCATGCGCCCGGCCTGGCGCGTGCGCAAATCGTGCGCCTCGATCGCCCCGGTCGCCTCGGCGGCGATCAGCGTGCGGATCAGCCCCAGCGTTTCCGCCGGCACGGCATGGTCCATCAGGCCGCCGACGCTTTCCTTCAGCACGCTCCAGCCCGACCACAGGATGTTGAGGGCGACGAGGCCGGCAAGGATGAGGTCGAGCTTCTCCCAGCCGGTGGCGATGGCGAGGGCGACGCCGGCCAGCACGCCGGCCGAGGAGGCGACGTCGGTCACAAGATGGCGCCCGTCGGCGATCAGCGCCGGCGAGCGGGCGCGACGTCCCTGGCGCAGCAGCACCGCGCACCACACCGCGTTGACGACGGTGGCGCCGGCATTGAGCAGCAGGCCGTGCAGCGGCGCGTCGAGCGTGTGCGGCTCGGTCCAGTTGACGTAGACCTCGCGGAAAATCGAGATCGCGGCGACGACGATCAGCACGCCGACGATGACGGCCGAGAAATACTCGGCCTTGGCATAGCCATAGGGATGGGCGGCATCGGCCGGCTTGTTGCTGACCCGGAGCGCCAGCACGGCGGCGATGGCGGTGGCGACGTTGACGATGCTTTCCAGCGCGTCCGAATACAGCGCGATGCTGCCGGTGAGCAGGAAGGCGGCGTATTTCAGCCCCAGCACCAGGAAGCTGATGCCGACATTGATCAGTGCGATCCGCGAGGAGTGAGCCATCAGCGCCGTATCCGTTCCGGCGCCGCGCGCCCCTGGGCCGACCGATTAGTGCCTCGCCGTCAGAAAATCAAGTAACGCCAATGGTTTGCAAGTCATTCGCAGAAGCGTTCGCAGGCGTGGCCGGCCGGGCGCCGGACCTTAGGCGTTGGCCTGCCGGGGCAGGATCGCGCCGCGATGGCGGATCACCCGCCCGGCGAGGGTGTGGCCGGCCTCGGCCGCGACGGCGGGCGCCTCGCCACCGAGCCGGGCGGCGAGATAGGCGGCGTTGAAGCTGTCGCCGGCGGCGGTGGTGTCGACCGGCTCGACCGGCTGCGGGATGGGGACGAACTGCGCCGCGCCACCGGCCACCACCAGCGCGCCCTCGGCGCCGTTCTTCACCACCACCTCCTGCACGCCGAAGGTGGCGAGGCGCTCGGCGGTGGCGGCGGGCGAACCGTCGCCCCACAGTTGCACCTCGTCCTCGAAGGTGGGCAGGGCGATGGAGGTGCGCTTGAGCGCCTGCGCATAGACAGCGCGGGCGCGGGTGAGATCACCCTTCCAGTTGCGCGGGCGGAAATTGCCGTCGAACACCACGCGCACGCCGCGCTCGCGGGCGAATTCCAGCGTCGCGAAGAGGCGGCCGAGGCCGACATTCGAGTAGATGGAAAGGGTGATGCCCGAGAGATAGACCATGCTCGCCTCGATCAGCCCCTCCGCCACCGCCTCCCAGCCGGGCAGTTCGAACAGGTCGCGCGCCGGCGCGGTGTCGCGCCAATAGGTGAAGGCGCGCTCGCCATTGGCGTCGTTGTCGATGACGTAGAGCCCGGTGGTGCGGCCCGGCACGCGCAGCATGTAGCGCGGATCGATGCCTTCGGCCTGCGCGGAGGCGCGGATCGCCTCGGAGTAGCGGTCGTCGCCGAGCGCCGTCGCATAGGCGGTCTCCACCCCGGCGCGGGCGAGATAGACGGCGGTGTTGAAGGTGTCGCCGCCGAGGGACAGCCCATAGCGCCCGTCGGCGCCGCGGGCGAACTCGATCATCACCTCGCCGATCGAAACGATCCTGGCCATGGTGCTTCCTCCGTCGACGGTCGATTCGCCGGCAAGGGTCGCCGCATTCCGCCGCCGGGGCAAGCCGCGGCGGCCTGCAAAAGGCTCCGCGCGCCCGGCGGGGCGTGCGGAGCCGTGTCGTCAGAACTGGACGCCGCGCGTCAGCGCGCCGTCGACGACGAGGTTGGTGCCGTAGACGAAGCTGGCCGCCGGACTGGCCAGGAAGACGGCGGCGTTGGCGATTTCCTGAGGGGTCGCCATGCGCCCGGTCGGGTTCAGCGCCAGCGCCTCGGCGAACAGGGTCGGGTTGCCGTCCTTGATCTGGTTCCAGATGCCGCCGTCGAAATAGGTGTTGCCGGGCGAGACGGTGTTGGCGCGGATCTTCTTCGGGGCGAGCTGGAAGGCGAGACCCTGCGTGTAGTGGATCAGCGCCGCCTTGAAGACGCCATAGGGGCCGGCGGTGAAGTCGATCTCGCGGCCCGACACCGAGGAGATGGTGACGATGGAGGCGGCCGGGCTCTTCTCCAGCCAGGGCAGCGCGGCGTTGACCAGGCGGACCGTGCCCATCAGGTCGGTATCGAAGCCCTTCTTCCAGTGCTCCTCGTCATTGCCGACCGCGAGCGCGCTCACATTGGCGACCACGATGTCGAGGCCACCGAAGGCGGCGGCCGCCTGCTCGACGAAGCCCGCCAGCGCCGGGCCGTCGGAGACGTCGACGCCGGCGCCGAGCGTCTTCACGCCGTAGCCGGCGAGGCGGGCGGCGGTCGCCTCGGCTTCCGCCGCGTTGCGGCTCACCAGCGCGACGTTGGCGCCCTCGGCGGCAAGGGTCTCGGCGATGGCGAGGCCGATGCCCTTGGTGCCGCCGGTGACGATCGCGCGCAGTCCTTTCAGTCCGAGGTCCATTGTTGTCTTCCTCAAGCGGGGGGATCAGGCGCGCATGATCCTCCGCCGGGCGCGGTGGGCACAAGACACGGCGGGGGGGATTTCAGAGAGTTTCGGTTCGGCGGGGCCGGTCTCAGGGGGCGATGATGCGCACCGCGCCGAGCGGAGGCGCGGCGGCCGGCTCGGCCGCAGCCGGCGGCGAGACCGCCGTGTCGGAGGCGTCGACGGCCGCGGGCATGGGCCAGCCCTGCGGCGGGGCGTAGCGGGCGGCGAGGTCGGCCGCCCGGGCCTCATTGTGGTTGGTGAGGCAGGTCATGCGCCCCTCCATCACGCCGATGCCGCCGAGCCGGCCGCCTATGGTGCGCTGGGCGCCGCCACCCTCGAAGGGCGCGATGCCCTGGCACTCGAAATTGCGCCACTGGCCGAAGCGGCTCTGCGATTCCTCGAACAGCGCGCCCCAGCGCTTGCGCTGCGCCGGTTGCAGGTCCTCGCGCGCCTCAATGGCCCGCCGCGTGCCTTCCACCGCGCGTTCCAGCGCCGCCTCGCTCGCCTTCAGGCGGCCATTGAGGCAATCGAGGAAGCCGCGCACATCGGTGTCCTCCCGGCTGCATGGCGCCGGCGCCTCGGCGCGCCTCGTCTCGACGTGGGCCATCGCGGCCGGGCCGATCAGAACGATGGCGGCGAGGCTCAGGATGCCGGCAAGGCGTGCCATGGGCGGGTCGGTGTCCTCATGCGGCGCGGGCGTCGCGCAGGAAGGCTCCCATGCGCTCCAGCGCCCGCAGGATGTTCTCTGCCGAGTTGGCATAGGAAAGCCGGATATAGCCCTCGCCGTAAAGGCCGAAATCGGGACCGCCGATGGTGGCGACGCCCGCCTCGTCCAGCAGCGCCGTCGCCAGCCTCTTCGCCGAGCCCCAGCCGGTGCCGGAAATGTTCGGGAAGGCATAGAAGGCGCCCTTCGGCACGGCGCAGGAAACGCCCGGCAGGGCGTTCAGCCCCTCGACCACCAGATGGCGGCGGCGGTCGAACTCGGCGACCATCTGCGCCACGCAGTCCTGCGGGCCGGTCAGTGCCGCGAGCGCGCCATACTGCGCCGGCGCGTTGACGCAGGACCAGGCGTTGACCGCCAGCTTGCGGGCGGCCTCGAACAGCCCTTCCGGCCACAGCGCCCAGCCGAGCCGCCAGCCGGTCATGGCGTAGGTCTTCGACCAGCCATTGAGCAGGATCAGCCGGTCGCGGATCTCGGGATAGGCCAGCAGCGTCGTGTGCGCCTCGCCGTCGAACAGGAACTGGTCGTAGATCTCGTCGGAGAGGATGGCGACGTGCGGGTGCTTTTCGAGCCCCGCCACGAAGGCGTCGATCTCGGCCTTGGGGGTGACGCCGCCGGTGGGATTGGCCGGCGAGTTGAGGATGACGAGGCGGGTGCGCGGCGTGATGAGCGCGAGCGCCTCCTGCGCCGAGAAGCCGAAGCCGTTCTCCTCGCGGGCCGGCACCGGCACCGGCGTGGCGCCGGTGAACTCGATCATCGAGCGGTAGATGGGAAAGCCGGGGTCGGGATAGAGGATTTCCGCGCCCGGCTCGCCCAGCATAAGGATGGCCGAGAACATCGTCACCTTGCCGCCGGGCACGATGACGACGCGGCCGGGATCGATCTCCGTCCCGAAGCGGCGGTGCACGTCGGCGGCCACCGCCACGCGCAGCGGCTCGATGCCGACCGAGGGCGTGTAGCCGTGATGGCCGTCGCGC
The DNA here is from genome assembly GCF_009223885.1 of Ancylobacter sp. TS-1. Lineage (NCBI taxonomy): Bacteria > Pseudomonadati > Pseudomonadota > Alphaproteobacteria > Hyphomicrobiales > Xanthobacteraceae > Ancylobacter > Ancylobacter sp. TS-1. The sequence goes on along the minus strand of NZ_CP045144.1, from coordinate 1,827,108 downwards.
AGCGCCTTGATCGCCGCCTCGACGATGTGGCCGGGGGTCGGGAAGTCCGGCTGGCCGATGCCGAGATTGATGATGTCGCGGCCCTGCGCCGTGAGTGCGGCGGCGCGCGCGAGCACCGCGAAGGCATTCTCCTCGCCGATGCGGTCGAACGCGGCGACGGGGTGCGGATGGACCGGGTGGGCGGACATGGGCGGATCCTCGCGGCGTTTCCCAGGGGCGGACGCAGGATGACGTGCATCAAAGCTCTTGCGTCTTTTGCATTCCTGTCACACGGGAGAGGGGCAACGTTCAAGGGGCCGGATCGCACAACCGGCCCGGGCAAGGGGTGGAAGACCCGCCGATGAGCACTGAGCAAGTGTCGCCGCCGGTCGGCGAGCCGATTGACGGGACGCCGGCGCTGCGCCCCGGCCGGACAAGCCTGTCCGGGCGCCATGTCGACATCGTTCCCTTCGACCCCGACCGCCACGCCCGCGATCTCTTCGAGGCCGCGCACGGCCCGGAGAAGGAAGCCCTGTGGGCCTATCTCGGCGCCGGGCCCTTCGATGACTTCGCCACCTTCGATGCCGCCTACCGGGCGGCGGCTGAGCGCGAGGATCCGCTGCTCTTCGCTATTCTCGACAAGCAGGGCAGGGCGGTCGGCCACGCCACCTATATGCGCATCGACACCGCCAACCGGGTGATCGAGGTCGGCAACATCCTCTACACGCCGGCGCTGATGCGCACCCAGGCCGGCACCGAGGCGATGTACCTCATGGCGCGGCACGCCTTCGAGACGCTGGGCTACCGGCGCTACGAGTGGAAGTGCAACGCGCTCAACGCGCCCTCGCGCCGGGCGGCGGAACGCTACGGCTTCCGCTTCGAGGGGCTGTTCCGCCACCATATGATCGTCAAGGGCCGCAACCGCGACACCGCCTGGTTCTCCATCCTCGCCGAGGAATGGCCGCAGATCGCGGTCGCCATGGAGGCGTGGCTGGCGCCGGAGAATTTCGACGAGGCAGGCCGGCAGATCGCCCCGCTCACCACCTTCAACGCGCGCGAGATCGAGGTCGAGGGCCGGGTGCTGCGCCGCGCCAGCCTCGATGACCGGGAGGCGGTCGAATCGCTGCAGAAGGCCGCCTATGCCCGCAACCGCATCCTGCTCGGGGTCGAGCCGGTGCCGCTGCTGTGGGACTATGGCCGGGTGTTCCGCGAGCGCGAGGTGTGGGTGCTCGACGTGCCGGAAGGGCTCGGCGGGGCGCTCATCCTCGAGGCGCGGCCGGACGATCTGCTGATCGACAGCGTCGCCGCCTGCCCCAAGGCGCAGGGCTTCGGTTACGGCAATTTGCTGCTGACGGCGGGCGAGGCGCGCGCCCGCGCGCTCGGCCGGCGCACGGTGCGGCTATACACGGGCGAGCCGCTCTCGGCCAACATCCACTGGTACCGCCGCAAGGGCTACGGCATCGAGCGCGTCGAGCAACTGCCCGACCGGCGCCTCGTCCACATGGCCAAGGCGGTGGGCTGAGGGCTTCGCGCGGGGCGGCCTGCCGCCTCTTCCTTGCACCTGCCGGCGGATGGCTTACATTCGGCGCAGGGTTTTTCTGGACGTCTGACGATGAGCTATGTGGAGGCCGCCGGCGCGCCGTTGCGCAAGACCGGCCATATCAAGCTGCACGGCCCCGAGGGCTTTGCCGGCATGCGCAAGGCGGGCCAGCTCGCCGCGAAGGCGCTCGACCTCGTGCACGAGATGGTCGCTCCCGGTGTGACGACCGACGCCATCGACCAGGTGGTGTTCGACTTCGCCATGGACCATGGCGCGCTGCCGGCGACGCTGATGTATCGCGGCTACCGCAAGTCGACCTGCACCTCGATCAACCATGTGGTCTGCCACGGCATTCCCAACGACAAGCCGCTGCGCGAGGGCGACATCGTCAATGTCGACGTCACGCTGATCGTCGACGGCTGGCACGGCGATTCGAGCCGCATGTACCCGGTGGGCGAGATTCCGCGCCGGGCCGAGCGGCTGCTCGACGTGACCTATGAATCGATGATGCGCGGCATTGCGGCGATCCACCCGGGCGGCCATGTCGGCGACATCGGCGCGGCGATCCAGGAATATGTCGAGCCGTTCCACATGAGCGTGGTGCGCGACTTCTGCGGCCACGGCCTCGGCCAGCTCTTCCACGACGAGCCGAACATCGTGCATGTCGGCCGGCGCGGGGAGGGGCCCGAGTTGCTGCCGGGCATGATCTTCACCGTGGAGCCGATGATCAATCTCGGCCGCCCGCATGTGAAGGTGCTCTCCGACGGCTGGACCGCCGTGACGCGCGACCGCTCGCTGTCGGCGCAGTTCGAGCATGCGGTCGGCGTCACCGAGACGGGCTGCGAGATCTTCACGCTCTCGCCCAAGGGCTATCACAAGCCGATCTTCGCCAACGCCTGAACGATTCGGGAGCCCGCATGGCGCGGAACAGGGCAGGGCGAAACGGGGCGGACGGCACGGCGCCGGCTGCCGCGCTGCCCGGCGAGGGCGTGCCCGACCAAACCCCCGCTCCCGCCTCGTCCCCGCTCCCGCCCGGGCTCGCCGAGCCGGCGCCGCACTTCGTCGGCCATCGCGAAAGGCTGCGCGAGCGTTTCCGCCAGGCCGGCGGCGAGGCGCTGCCCGATTACGAACTGCTCGAACTCGTGCTGTTCCGCGCCGTCTCCCGCGCCGATGTGAAGCCGCTCGCCAAGGCGCTGATCGACCGCTTCGGCTCCTTCGCCGAGGTGGTGGCCGCCCCTCCCGGGCGGCTGTGCGAGGTGAAGGGGGTGGGCGAGGCCATCGTCACCGAGCTGAAGCTGATCGGCGCGGCGGTGGAGCGGGTGACGCGCGGCAAGGTGCGCGAGCGCCCGGTGCTCTCGTCCTGGAGCGCGGTGATCGCCCATTGCCGCGCCAGCATGGCCTTCGCCGAGCAGGAGCAGTTCCGCGTCCTGTTCCTCGACAAGCGCAACCAGCTCATCCTCGACGAGGTGCAGCAGCGCGGCACGGTGGACCACACGCCGGTCTATCCGCGCGAGGTGGTCAAGCGCGCGCTGGAGGTGGCGGCCAGCGCGGTCATCCTCGTCCACAACCACCCGAGCGGCGACCCCACGCCGTCGCATGCCGACATCCAGATGACCAAGACCATCATCGAGGTGGCCAAGCCGCTCGGCATCGAGGTGCACGACCACATCATCGTCGGCAAGGACGGCCACGCCAGCTTGCGCGGGCTGCGGCTGATCTGAGCCGGCGGGGCTCAGGGGCGCGAGAGCAGCAGCGGCGTGCCCTCGCCGGGCGGCACCTTCTCCCAGGAACCGTCTTCCTGGCGGGCCAGGCGGAAGCCCTCGCCCTGCGCGGTGAGCAGCACGAGGTCGGAGCCGTCGAGCCGCCAGCGGTCGGGCGCCAGCGCCACGATGGCGGCGGCGCAGCCCGGCGCGAGGCTGGCCCGGAACACGTCGCCGCCCGCCGGCGTGTCGGTCAGCTCAATGCGGCAGAGCGGCCGGCCGGCGGTCTGCGCGACGTCCCAGCCGCCGACCAGATCGGCGGCCCGCAGTGCCGGATCGGCGAGGCGCGGATTGACGAGGAAATAGACGCCGTCGCCCTCGCGCAGCGCCTCCCAGGTGCCGCCCACGCCCTCGGTGAACTCGGCCACCAGCCGCCCGTCCGGGCCTTGCAGCCAGATCGATTCGCCCGGTCCCGGCGCCCAGCTGGCAATGTCGACGCTGAACAGGATGGCGCCGCCGCAGGCGGCCCGGTCGAGCGTGATGTCGAACTGGCCGGCCGGGGCGCCCTTGCGCGCATGCGGGCGGCTGGTCAGCACCAGCGGGCACACGCGGTCGCCATCGGCATTGGTCAGCTGGTAGCTGTCCGCCAGCGGCACGGCGGGTTCCGCGGCGACGTCCTGCGCGCGCGCCGGCCCCGCCAGCAGCAGGGCGGCGGCGAGGACGGCGAGCGGGGCGAGGGGCGGGCGGGCGCGCATCGGAATGCCTCAGCCCCGGCCCTTCATCGGCGTTTCCGGCACCGGCGTCAGCGGCGGGCGGCCGTCGAACCAGGCGAGCAGATTGTCGACGACAAGCTGTCCCATCGCATCGCGGGTGACATGGGTGGCCGAGGCGACATGGGGCAGCAGCACCGCATTGTCGAGCGCGATCAGCGCCGCCGGCACGTTGGGCTCGTCGGCGAACACGTCGAGGCCGGCGGCGGCGATGGTGCCGTCCTCAAGGGCCCGGATCAGCGCCGGCTCGTCGACCACCGAGCCGCGCGCCACATTCACGAACACGCCGGTCGGGCCGAGCGCGGCGAGCACCTCGGCATTGATCATGCGGTCGGTCTCGGGACCGCCGGGCACGATGACGATCAGCGCGTCGACGTCGCGGGCGAGCGCGAGCAGGTCGGGGTAATGTGCGTAGGGCACGTCCGCCACCGGGCGGCGGCTGTGATAGGCGATGGGGCGCCCGAAGCCTTCCAGCCGGCGGGCGATGGCGCGGCCGATGCGGCCCATGCCGACGATGCCGATGGTGCGGTCGCGCAGCGTCGCGGTGAGCGGGAAGCCGCCGGAAGGCCACTTGCCGGCGCGCAGATGGCGCTCGGCCTGCGGGATGCGGCGCAGGGTGGCGAGCAGCAGGCCGATGGTGAGGTCGGCCACCTCGTCGTCGAGCACGCCGGGGGTGTTGGTGACGACCACGCCGCGCCGGCCGGCGGCCTCGGCCTCGACGGCATCGTAGCCGACGCCGAAATTGGCGACGATTTCCAGCGCCGGCAGCCGCGCCATCAGCGCGTCGGTAACGCGCCGCGCCCCGCCGCCGGTGGAGCCGACGCCGGTGGCCACCGCGCGGATGCGCGGGCCGACCTCGGCGAGCACCGCCTCGGCGTCCGGCGCGTCCAGCCGGTGGACGGTGAAGTGCTCCTTCAGCTGCGCCTCGATCATGCCCATCATCGGGCCGGTCTGGAGAAGGTCGGGGCGGGACATGGGGAACTCCTGGGCGCAGGTGCGGGGGCGCATTTCGGGCCGGTATTCGTCACCAAAGCCCGGCCCGTTTCAAGCCCCCGCGTAAGGGCCCCGCCTCGCATGCGCTGCCGGGCGGGGCGGCGGCCATCCGCGCCCTGCCGGCTGGTTCAGAGCGTCTCGTCCTCGGCCGTCTCGACCTCCTCGTCGGGTTCGGCGACGGAGCCGAGCTGGGTCGAGAGGTTGCGCTCGATCTTGCGCAGCAGCTTGCGCAGGCGCTTGCGCTCCTTGCCGTCGAGACCGGCCGTCATGGTCTGCTCGAGCGAATCCCAGATGCTGTCGATGGCGCCGGCCCTGACACGGCCTTCATCGGTGAGATGCACCCGCACCAGCCGGGCGTCGCCGTCCGAGGCGCGGCGCTCCAGCAGATTCTGAGCGGAGAGCCGGCCCACCGTCTTCGACGCCGTCGGCGGCCGGACCTTGAGCGCGGCGGCCAGCTCGGACATGGTGCGCCCGTCCGCCTCGGCCAGCAGCTTCAGCACCGTTTCCTGTCCGGGAAACAGGCCGATCTCGTGCAGACGCCTCGCCGCCAGCGCGCGCTGAAGACGCGCGACGTGATGCAGTCTCTGGCCGATCTTCTTGTCGAAGCCGTCCTTCATGGGCGCCCCCGCGGTCCACCACGCCAAGGCAACAACTATTTGTTGCGATAGAAGCGGGTTGTCGTGACACGAACATGGCCGCAATCGGTAACTTCGTCAAAGAGCCTGCAAATGGAAGCTGGTTTCTATATTTTGGCGAACTGTGCCTCGACGCGGGCGAGGAAGGCGGAGCGCTTGGCGAGGCTCGCCGAATCCATGCTGTGCAGGGCAAGCCACAACCTGCGCGCGCGGGGATGGACGATGCCGCCGACCCCCGTGAGCAGGATCCTGCGGCCCGGCTGGCCGACCCAGAGCCACCAGTACCAGGGTGAGCCCAGCGTGCTCACGGCGGCCAGAAGCCGGATGTTGGTGAGCCGGCGTTCCAGCGGGCGGAAGGGTTTCGGCATGCCGAAAGTCTCGTGCGGCACCAGCACGCGGTCGAGCCAGCCCTTCAGCATGGCGGGCGGGCCGTACCACCAGGTCGGCGCGACGAAGACCAGCGCGTCGGCCTGCTTGACGCGGGCGAGGTGGTCGGCCACCGGCAGCACGTTGATGCCGGGCTCGTGGTAGGAGACCCGCTCCTGCCGGCCCATGGCCGGGTCGAAGCTCTCGGCGTAGAGGTCGATGAGATCGACCTCGTGCCCCGCCGTGTTCAGGCCGCGAATCACCGCGTCGCGCACGGAGGCGGTGAAGCTCTCCTCGACCGGATGGCAGTAGACGACCAACGCCCGCATCAGGCCGCGCTCCCCGTGGCGTCGCTCGCGGCGGCGTGGCGTTGCAGCCCCGGGAAGAGATAGGTGCGGCCGGCGCCGAAGTCGAAATCGGGATGGTCCCAGGCGATCATCTTGCCGGGATTGAGCAGCCCCTGCGGGTCGGCCTCGCGCTTGAAGGCGAGCTGGACGGCGTCGGTCTGCTTCATGCCGCCTTCCTCCAGCGTGTAGCGGTGCGGGTTGAACACCGGAATGCCGAGCTGCTCGTGCAGGGTGACGATCTCCTCCAGCCGCTGTTCCGAGGTGAAGCGGATGAGCGGCAGGCCGAAGCAGGTGATGCGGCCGTCGAAGCGCACGAATTCGAGGTGCGCGGGCACCTCGTCGCCGAGCCGCTCATGTATGCGCGCCACGAGCGCGAGCTGGTCGGGGAAGGGATAGAGCGTCTGCAGATAGGTGATGGACGGGTCGACTCGCAGCGCCCGCAGCGTGGTGTGGTTCCAGGCGAGCTCATAAAGCGGGGGCAGGCCCTTCGCCTCCTCCGGCCCCACCAGATCGGAGCGGAACAGGGGGCGCGCGTTCCAGCGCCGCGTGAAGCTCTCGAAGGCGGCGCGGGCGATCGGCGCCACCATGACCAGCACCACGTGGAGGCCGTCCGGCAGATATTTGCGATGACGCAGGAAATAGCTCTGCGGCACCGGCGCGGCGATCACCGAGATGAGCTTCTTGAGGATGGCGTCCTGCTCGCCGAGCGCGTTGGCATAGGCGGCGGCCTCCGCGAAGTCCTCGAAGCCGATAATGGCGTCGATCCAGCCATAGGCGGGGGCGAGCGGCATCTCGACTTCAATGATGATGCCGTTGGTGCCGTAGGCGTGGGAGACGGTCTGCACCTCCTCGCCGGTCAGTTCGAGGATGCGGGGCGACGCCTCCATGGTGGCGATGCGCAGGCTGAGGATGTTGCCGAGGTCGCGCAGCCCGCCCCAGCTGATCGAGCCGACCCCGCCGGAGCCGCCGGCGATGAAGCCGCCGATGGAGGCGGTGCGGTAGGTGGAGGGGTGCAGGCGCAGTTCCTGCCCGCTCGCCGCACAGGCGGCGTCGATATCGGCGATGATGGCGCCGGCCTGCGCCCGCACGCGGCCGGGGCCGATCTCCCGCACGCGGTCGAGGCCGGACAGGTCGAGCACCAGCCCGCCGTCGAGCGGCATGGCCTGCCCGTAATTGCCGGTGCCGGCGCCGCGCGGGGTGACGGGAATGGCCAGCGCGTGGCAGGCGGCGAGCACGGCCAGCACCCCCTCCTCGCTGGCGGGGAAGGCGACGATGTCGCCGCTCACCGCGTCGAGCTGGCGCTTCAGGGTCGGCGAGTACCAGTAGAAATCCCGGCTCTTCTGGCGCACCAGCGCCGGGTTCTCCTCGGTGCGGATGCCGCCGAGCCGCGCCTTCAGCCCGGCAATGTCGTAGGGCCTCGCCTCAGGGCTCATCGGGAGACTCCATCAGGTCGTCGAGTTCGGCATAGAAGGGCGGCTTCACCTCGACCGAACGGCCCGCGCGCAGCACGATGCGGTGGGCCTGCGGGCGGGAGAGGAACTCGTTGAGATTGCGGACCGAGAACAGCGACAGGTCCGCCGGCCGGCCGGGCGCGATGAGGCCGGCCCCGATCCCCATCCATTCCGCCGGGGTGCGCGATATGAGCGCTGGCCCGGCGCCGGTGGGATGGTCGAGATGGGCGATGCGGGTGGCCTCGCGATAGACCTCGACGAGATCGAGGTCGCCATAGGCGTAGAAGGGATCGCGTGCATTGTCGCTCGCCACCATGACGGGAATGCCGCGCGCGCGCATCTCGTGCAGCAGCGTCACGCCGCGCCAGCGCGGGGTGCGGCCGGGGTGGCGGTCCTGGAGATAGAGGTTGCACATGGGCAGCGAGACGATGCCGATGCGGGCCTGCGCCACCTTGTCGAGCGTGCGGTCCGCCTCGGCCTCGTCCTTCAGCGCCAGCGCGCAGCAATGGCCGGCGAGGATCGGCCCGTCGAAGCGCCGGCGCAGGGCGATGTCGGCGATGTCGTTCAGCGCGTGGGCGTGGCGGTCGCGCTCGTCGACATGCAAATCGAGCGCGAGGCCGTGCCGCTCGGCGGCATCGAACAGACGTTCCAGCCCGGCATCGAGGTTCGGCGTGACATAGGTGTAGCTGCCGAGCAGCCCGCCATGCTCGCGGATGAGACCGATCAGCCGGTCGAACGAGGCCGGGTCCAGCACGCTGTCGATGGGGATGAGGCCGACCGCCTGCAACTCGACGCGCCCGCGCCAGGCCGCGCGCATCTCGCCGAACACCTTCCAGGCGCCGGCCGCGCGCTCGCCTTCCGAATCGAGATGGGTGCGGATGGCGACGGTGCCGTGCGCATGGGCGCAGCGCAGCGCGAAATCGAAGCGGCGGCGCAGGTCCTCCTCGCTCCAGTTCGGCTTGTCGGCGGCGACCGCCGCCATCGCGCCCTCGAAGCTGCCGTCGCGGTTCGGCGCGCGATTCCAGATGAAGCCCTTGTCGAGATGGGTGTGAATGTCGACGAGGCCGGGTAGCACAAGTGTACCCGCCCGCTCGACGCGCGGTCCGTCCTCGTGTAGCGCGCCGGCCGGGGCGAGGCGGGCGATACGCCCGCCGGCCACCGCAATGTCGAGCGACACCAGCCCCTCGGCGTCGGCCGGGCCGGGCGCGTCCGGCAGGAGGCAGGCGGGCGCGCGCGCATTGCCGAGCACAAAGGCGGCGGGAAGGTCGGCGAGGTCGGGGGCGGCGCCTTGCGTCGTCATGCCGGGCCGCCGAGTTCGCTCTCGTGCCAGCGGCGCAGGGCGAGCCAGCTCAACAGGCTGAGCGCGGCATAGATGAGGATGCCGGCGAGCGAGATGAGCAGCAGCGCCGCGAACAGGCGCGGAATGTTGAGCCGGTAGGCGGATTCGACGATGCGGAAGGCAAGGCCCGAGCCCTGTCCCGCCGAACCGGCGGCGATCTCGCCGACCACGGCCCCGATCAGCGCGAGGCCGCCGGCGATGCGCAGGCCGCCGAGGAAATAGGGCAGGGCGGTGGGCAGCCGCAGCAGCGCCAGCGTCTGCCAGCGCGAGGCGCCGGAAAGCCGGAACAGGTCGCGCAGGTTCGGGTCCACCGAATTGAGCCCCAGCGTGGTGTTCGACAGCACCGGGAAGAAGGCGACGATCCACGCGCAGAGCAGCACGGCGGCGTCGGTGGAGAGGTAGATCAGCATCAATGGCGCCACCGCGATGACGGGCGTCACCTGAAGGATCACCGCGATGGGAAACAGCGAGAATTCGACGATGCGGGCGCTGGCGAAGATCAGCGCCAGCCCGACGCCGCCGGCCACCGCCAGCGCCAGCGCGATCACGGTGGTCTGCAGCGTTACCAGCATGGAGCCGAACAGCACCGCGCGGTCGCGCACCAGCGTCTCCAGCACCGCGCCGGGGGCCGGCAGCACATAGGGCGGCAGGTTGTTGAGCGTGACGACGAGATGCCAGCCGACGACCAGCAGCGCCAGGACGCCGATCGGCAGCAGCCAGCGGAAGGGGGAATGTTCCATGCGCGCCCCCTCCGCCTCAGCGGGCTTCCATCGCCCGGGCCAGCGCCTGCGAGGTCTCGCGGCACAGGCCGACATATTCCGGCGAGGTGCGGAAGGCCTCGTCGCGCGGCTGGTTCGGGTCGATGGCAAGCTCGGCCACCACACGCCCCGGCCGGGCGCGGAACACCAATATGCGCGAGGACAGGTAGACCGACTCGAACACCGAATGGGTGACGAAGACGATGGTGCAGCCCAGTTGCCGCCAGACCTGAAGCAGGTCGTTGTTGAGCTTGAAGCGGGTGATCTCGTCGAGCGCGGCGAAGGGCTCGTCCATCAGCAGCAGGCGCGGCTTCGTCACCAGCGCGCGGGCGATGGAGACGCGCATCTTCATGCCGCCGGACAATTCGCGCGGATAGGCGTCGCGAAAGCCGGACAGGCCGACCAGTTCCAGCGCCTCGGAAATGGCCGGCTCGGCCTCGCGCCGGCCGATGCCGGCGAGCTTGAGCGGCAGATGGACGTTGCCGAACACGCTGGCCCACGGCATCAGCGTCGGCTCCTGGAAGACGAAGCCGATGGAGTGGCGCCCGGCCGCACGCAGGGCCTGCTCCTCGCCGTGCCAGTCGAGGCGGCCCTCGCTCGGCTCGGACAGGCCGGCGATGAGGCGCAGCGCGGTCGACTTGCCGCAGCCGGAGGGGCCGAGCAGCGAGAGGAACTCGCCCTGCCGGACCTCCATGTCGAGGCCGTCCAGTGCCGTGACGGCATTGGCGAAACGCTTGGCGACGCCCCGGAGGGCGAGAAGCGGCGGCGCGGTCTGCGGGTCGGGATCGTTCACGTCGGACGTCATCTCATGTGTCGCGCCGGCGGTGAGCCGGATCGCCATGCGCCTGTCGCGCCGCTATTTCGGCGCCAGCTCCTTGCCGACGCCCTTGTTCACGAACTGGGTGGTGTAGGATTTGGCGATCTCGATGCCCGGCTTGAGCACCTTGGCCTGCACCATCTTGTCGTAGAAGCTCTTGATCCGCGCATCGGTGATGGCGCCGATGCCGAGCGTCTTGGTGTCCCCCGAATCGACGATGCCATACTCCTTCAGCTTGGCGATGGAGAAGGCGATCATGGCGTCGGTCATCTCGGGGTTGTCCTGCTTGATCAGGGCATTGGCCTTGGTGTTGTCGCCATAGAGGTAGTTGTACCAGCCGATGATGGAGGCATCGACGAAGCGCTGCACCAGATCGGGATTCTGCTTCACCAGCTCGGTGCGGGTCTCGATGGTGGTGGCGTAGGTGTCGAAGCCGTAATCGGCCAGCAGGAACAGCTTCGGCACGAAGCCGCCCTGCTGCTCCACCGCGTAAGGCTCGGAGGTGATGTAGCCCTGCATGGCGCTGTTCTTGTCGACGAGGAACGGCGCGGCGTTGAAGGTGTAGGGCTTCACCTGCTTCTCGCTGAAGCCGTAAGCGGCGACCAGCCACTGGTAGTAGCTGGCAAGCCCCTCCTTGGAGATGAACAGCGTGCGGGTTTTCAGCTGCTCGAACGTCTCCACGTCGGGGTGGGCGATCAGGACCTGCGGGTCCTTCTGGAACATGGCGGCGACGATCTCGGTCGGGATGCCCTCCACCACCGAGGAGAACGCCTGCAGCATGTTGGCGCCCATGTAGAAGTCGATCTTGCCGACCGGCAGCAGCAGCCGGTTATTGGCCTGCGGCCCGCCCGGCAGGATGGTGACGTTGAGGCCGTATTTCGCGTAGGTGCCGTCCGCCACCGCCTGGTAGAAGCCGCCATGCTCGGCCTGCGCGACCCAGTTGGTGCCGAACGTCACCTTGTCGGCGGCGGCCGCCGGCGCGAGCAGGGCGGGAAGGACGAGCACGGCCCCGGCGAGCGCCGCCAGGGTCGAGAGGGGACGCAAGCGCGGAAGACGCAGGCGCATCGGTGTCTCCATCCGGGTACGAAGGGCGGTGCGTGGCAGTTCGAATGCCGCCATGATAGGCGAGCTTAAACGCGATGCACATATGCCCGCATGACAAGTCTGTGCACGCGTGCCACCGCCCGATCCGATCGCCCGCCCTACCTGCGAGTGTCCGCCATGCTGCGCCATCTGGTCCCGCCCGCCATACGCCGTCCCTTCGCCCGCTACAGCCATGCCGTGGAGGTGGAGGCCGGGGCGCGGCTGCTTCTGGTCTCCGGCCAGCTCGGCATCGCGGCGGACGACGCCATCCCCGAGAGCGCGGAGGAGCAGGCTGAGCTGTGCCTGCGCGCCATCGCCGCCTGCCTTGCCGAGGCGGGCATGGGGCCGGGGGATATCGTGCGGCTCAACGCCTATGTCACCGACCGCGCCCACCTGGCCGCCTATATGGCGGCGCGCGACCGCTTCGTCGTCGACCCGGCGCCGGCCTCGACGCTGATGATCGTCTCCGGCTTCGCCCGGCCCGAGTTCAAGGTCGAGGTGGAGGCGCTGGCGGCGAAAGCCGATTGAGCCTAGAACGCCCGCGTCGAACCCCCGGACACGCTGACATGTCGCCTGCCACACCGTCTGCCACGCCGCCCAAACGCTTCTGGACCGAACTCGCCTGGACCGATTTCGCCGCCGGCGATACGGCCAACTGGATCGCCGTGCTGCCGGTGGCGGCGGTGGAGCAGCACGGGCCGCATCTGCCGGTCGGCGTCGACGGCTTCATCGGCGAAGGCTACCTGAAAGAGGTGGCGCGGCTGCTGCCGGCGGAGAGCCCGGCGGTGTTCCTGCCGATGCAGGCGATCGGCAAGTCGAACGAGCATATCCATTTCCCCGGCACGCTGACGCTTTCCGCCGAGACGGTGATCCGCGCCTGGACCGAGATCGGCGAGAGCGTGTACCGGGCCGGGGTACGCAAGCTGGTCATCGTCAATTCCCACGGCGGCAATGTGCCGATCCTCGACATCGTGGCGCGCGACCTGCGCGCCCGGCTCGGCATGCTGGCCGTCACCGTCTCCTGGCATCGCTTCGGCTATCCCGAGGGGCTGTTCAGCGCGCAGGAGCGCCAGCACGGCATCCATGCCGGCGGCATCGAGACCTCGCTGATGATGGCCTTCCGGCCCGACACGGTGCGCGAGGGCGAGGTGCGCGACTTCCCGCCCGTCACCCTCGCCATGGAGCAGGAATTCGCCTTCCTGCGCGCCGGCACGCCGGCCGGCTTCGGCTGGATGGCGCAGGATATCAACCCCGAGGGCGGCATGGGAGATGCCGGCGAGGCGAGCCGCGAGAAGGGCGAGACCTGTGCGCTCTTCGGCGCCCGCGCCTTCGTCGAATTGCTGGCGGACGTCGAGCGCTTCGACCTGTCCCGTCTGGCGGCGGGGCCGCTCGGCGGGGGCGCCGCGTGATGGAAGGCCCTATCGCGCGCGCGGCGTTCCACGACCGCCGTCTTTCGCTCGGCGAGGCGCGCGCCTTCGCCGCCCGCGTGCTGGAGCGGTTCGGCACCTCGCCGGCCAATGCCGCGATCACCGCCGACGCGCTGGTGCGCGCCGAGGCGGACGGGCTCGGCACGCATGGCCTCGCCCGGCTGCCGAGCTACAGTGCCATGGCGGCGGCGGGCAAGATCGACGGCAACGCCGTGCCGAGCCTGCGGCGCATGTCGCCCTCGGTGCTGGCGGTGGATGCCGGCAACGGTTTCGCCTATCCCGCCATCGAGCTTGGCCTGCCGGCGATTGCCGACATTGCGCGCGAGACCGGCATCGGGATGATGGCGGTGCGCCGCTCCAGCCATTTCGGCGTCGCCGGCCAGCCGGTGGAGAAGCTCGCCGAGGCGGGGCTGGTCGCGCTCGCCTTTGCCAATGCCTCGGCATCGATCGCCCCGTGGGGCGGGCGCAAGCCGGTGTTCGGCACCAATCCCATCGCCTTCGCCACGCCGCTGAAGGCGCGGGCCCCGGCCGTGGTGGACCTCTCGGTCGCCAAGGTGGCGCGCGGCAACATCCTGGCCGCCGTGCAGCGGGGCGACGAGACCATTCCCGAGGGCTGGGCCTTCGACGCCGAGGGCAACCCGACCACCGACGCCAAGGCCGGGCTTGCCGGAACCATGGTGCCGATGGGCGAGGCCAAGGGCACGGCGCTCGCCTTCGTCATCGAGGTGATGGCGGCGGCGCTGACCGCCTCCACCTTCGCCTTCGACACGCCGAGCTTCTTCGACGGCAAGGGACCGCCGGCGGCGGTGGGGCAGGTGATCATCGCCATCGATCCCGGCCCGATGGCGGGCGACGCCTATCTCGACCATCTGGAGCGGCTGGCGCTCGCCATCGAGCACGAGCCCGGCGCCCGGCTCCCCGGCACGCGGCGCCTCGTCAACCGCGCGCGGACGGCGCGGGAGGGCATCGTTCTCGGTGCGGCGCTCCAGCGCGCGCTGGCCGGGATGGGCTTCGAGGAATAGGCGCCGCCGACCGCCGCGCCCGGGGCGGAAACGAAAAAGGCCCGGGCGCGGCCCGGGCCTTCGATGTCGGGCGGCGAGGGCCGGCCTACTTCTTGGCGGCGGCAATCGCCTTGAGGATGAGTTCGCGGGCCTTCTCCGGGCCTTCCCAGTCGGCGACCGAGACCTTCTTGCCCTTCTCCAGATCCTTGTAGTGGGTGAAGAAGTGGGCGACCTGCTCGACGACGAGCGGGGGCAGGTCGGCATAGCTGTTGATCTTGGAGTGGTAGGGGTAGACCGAGTCCGCCGGCACGGCGAGCACCTTCTCGTCACCGCCCTTCTCGTCCGTCATCATCAGCACGCCGACCGGGCGCGCGGCGATGACCGAGCCGGCCAGCAGCGGGATCGGCGAGATGACGATGATGTCGAGCGGGTCGCCATCGTCGCCGAGCGTGTTCGGGATGAAGCCGTAATTGCCCGGGTAGAACATCGGCGTGTGCAGGAAGCGGTCGACGAAGAGCGCGCCGGATTCCTTGTCGATCTCGTACTTCACCGGCGCGCCGCCGGCCGGGATCTCGATGATGGCGTGAACCTCGTCAGGCGGGTTCGGGCCGGTCGAAATGCGCGAAATATCCATGAATGGGCTCCAACGGGCTCCGGATCGAACAGGCCGGCAGCGCCGGCATGAAAAGGCGCCTTCTCTTATGTCGGCGCGGGCGCGCCGTCGAGACGGGTCATCCCATCAATTCGGCGGGGCAAGCCTGCCGCCGTCGGCCGCCCGCCGTCATTGACGCCGCGCAATCCTGCCAATGATACAAAGTATCGTCATGGCTGGACGGGCGGATTGATATACAGTATCAATTCGTCCGTTGGAGTTTGAGCATGTCCGTCGCCCCCGTCCGCCTGCACGACCGCACCGACCATCGCCCCCCTCCGGACGGGCGCGGAGAGGCTGGCGGCACGGCGCGCGGACATGCTCATTCCCACGATCACGAGCATGATCATTCGCACGCCCACGATCATTCCCATGGCCATTCCCACGGACACGGAACGCAGGCCGGTGCGGCCGGCTCCGCGCATCACCGCCATTCGCACGCGCCGGGCGAGCGGCATCCGGCGGCGCGGCCCGGCTTCTCGCTGCTGCGCCTGTCCGCCTGGCAGCGGCTGGCCATCGCCCTGCCGCTGGCGGCCCTCATCTGGGCCGCGGCGCTGGCGGTGATCGGAGCGGGCAACTGATGGGCAACGTTCTTTCCTTCCGCAACCTCACCCTCGGCTATGACCGCCACCCGGCCGTGCACCATCTCGACGGCGACGTGGCGGATGGCGACCTGCTGGCCGTTTGCGGGCCGAACGGGGCGGGCAAGTCGACCCTGCTCAAGGGCATAGCCGGCGTGCTGTCGCCGCTGACCGGGCGCATAGAGGGCCATGTGCCGGCCCGCGAGATCGCCTATCTGCCGCAGGCGGCGGAGGTCGACCGCACCTTCCCGATCGATGTCTACGACCTCGTTTCCATGGGGCTGTGGCGCCGTGCCGGGCTGTTCGGCGGCATCGGCCGCGCCGACCGGGCCCGCATCGAGGACGCCATCGCGGCGGTGGGGCTGGAAGGGTTCGAGATGCGGCCCATCGACACCCTGTCGGGCGGGCAGATGCAGCGCACCCTGTTCGCGCGGCTGCTGTTGCAGGATGCGCGGCTGATCCTGCTCGACGAGCCCTTCACCGCCCTCGACGCCGGCACCATGGCCGACCTGACCGCGCTGGTGACGCGCTGGAACGGCGAGGGCCGGACCGTGATCGCCGTGCTGCACGATTTCGATCTGGTGCGCGACCATTTCCCCCGCACGCTGCTGCTGGCGCGCGAGGCGGTGGCCTGGGGCGCGACCCGCGAGGTGCTCACCCCCGACAATCTGGCGGCGGCGCGCCGCATGTGCGAGGCGTGGGACGAGGCCGCTCCGGCCTGCCCGCCGGTTTCGGGGGCAGCGGCGTGATCTACGATCTCCTCATCGGCCCCTTCGCCGAATTCGACTTCATGCGGCGGGCGCTGGTCGGCGTGCTGGCGCTCGGCATCGGCGCCGGTCCCATCGGCGTGCTGATGATGCTGCGCCGGATGAGCCTCGCCGGCGACGCGATGGCGCATGCCGTGCTGCCCGGCGCGGCGGTCGGCTTCCTCGCCGCCGGCCTCAACCTCTTCGCCATGACCGTCGGCGGCCTCGTCGCCGGCTTCGCGGTGGCGCTCGGCGCCGGCGCGGTGGCGCGCGCCACCCAGATGAAGGAGGACGCGGCACTCGCCGCCTTCTACCTCATCTCGCTGGCGCTCGGCGTGCTGCTGGTCTCGCTGCGCGGCTCCAATGTCGATCTGCTGCACGTGCTGTTCGGCACCGTGCTGGCGCTCGACGACGCGACGCTGCTGCTCATCGTCTCGATCTCCAGCCTGACGCTCGTGGTGCTGGCGCTGGCCTGGCGCCCGCTGGTGCTGGAGAGCGTCGATCCCGGCTTTCTGCGCTCGGTCAGCCGGGCGGGGGCGCCCTCGCATCTGATCTTCCTGGCGCTGGTCGTCACCAATCTGGTCGGCGGCTTCCATGCGCTGGGCACGCTGCTGGCGGTGGGGCTGATGATGCTGCCGGCCGCGGCGGCCCGGTTCTGGACCCGGGAGCTGACCGTGCTGGTCGGCATCTCGGTGGTGATCGCCTGCGCCTCCGGCGTGCTCGGCCTGCTCGTCTCCTATCATTCCGGCGTGCCTTCCGGGCCCGCCATCATCCTCGTTGCCGGCGGTGCCTATGCGCTCTCCGTGCTGTTCGGGCCGGTTGGCGGGCTGCTGCTCCGCTTCCTGCCGCAACGCCATCTCGAAGCCTGAAGGAGCCCCCCTCCCATGCTCACCCGTCGCCTTTACCTCGCCGGCGCTCTTGCGCTCGGCCTCGCCGGCGCCCTCGCGCTCGGCCTCGTCGCTCCGGCCGCCGCGCAGGATGCGGCGCCGAAGATCCCCGTCGTCGCCTCCTTCTCGATCCTCGCCGACTTCGTCCGCGAGGTCGGCGGCGACCGTGTCGCCGTCACCACGCTGGTCGGCCCGAACGGCGACGCCCATGTCTTCCAGCCGGCGCCGGCCGACGCCAAGAAGGTGGCCGCCGCCCGGATCGTCTTCGTCAACGGTCTCGGCTTCGAAGGCTGGAT
This sequence comes from Ancylobacter sp. TS-1, assembly GCF_009223885.1. NCBI lineage: Bacteria > Pseudomonadati > Pseudomonadota > Alphaproteobacteria > Hyphomicrobiales > Xanthobacteraceae > Ancylobacter > Ancylobacter sp. TS-1. The sequence continues at coordinate 1,809,740 of NZ_CP045144.1, read as the reverse complement.
CGACCGGCTGGTGAAGGCCTCCGGCACCAAGGCCGAGATCGTCGTCGCCACCAAGGGCATCGCGCCGCGCGACATGGCCGAGGAAGACGACCACGACCACGACAAGGCGGCCGGGAAGGCCGACCATGATCACGATCACGACAAGAAGGCCGACGCGCACGAGCACGAGCACGACCATGGCGGCATCGACCCGCACGCCTGGCAGTCGATTCCCAATGCCGAGATCTACGTCGCCAATATCCGCGACGCGCTCGTCGCGGCCGACCCCGACGGCAAGGCGGCCTATGAGGCGAACGCGGCGGCCTACACGCAGAAGCTCCAGGCGCTCGACGCCGAGGTGAAGGCGGCCGTGGCGGCGATCCCGGCCGGCAACCGCCGCATCATCACCTCGCACGACGCCTTCGGCTATTTCGGCGCCGCCTATGGCATCGAGTTCGTGGCCCCGCAGGGCGTCTCGACCGAGGCGGAAGCCTCCGCCAAGGACGTCGCCAGGATCATCCGCCAGATCAAGGCTTCAAAGATTCCGGCCGTGTTCATGGAGAACATTTCCGACCCCCGCCTCGTGAAGCGCATCGCCAAGGAGACCAACGCCAAGATCGGCGGCGAGCTCTATTCGGACGCGCTCTCCGATGACAAGGGGCCGGCGAGTACCTACATCGACATGATGAAGAACAACATCCGCGAGCTTTCCTCGGCGCTGTCGAGCTGAGCAGGCATCTCCGCTCGGACCGTCATCCCGGCCGCGCCACGAGCGCGAGCCGGGATCGTCGGACGAGGAGGCGGAAAGCGATCCCGGATCGCCGCGTCGCGGCGTCCGGGATGACGCGTTTATAGAAGAAGGATTTGGAGCGGCACCATGCCCGATACTCAGCCCAGCAAGATCCCCGTCACCGTGCTCACCGGCTATCTCGGCGCCGGCAAGACCACGCTGCTCAACCGCATCCTCTCCGAGCCGCACGGCAAGAAATTCGCCGTCGTCGTCAACGAGTTTGGCGAGATCGGCATCGACAACGACCTCGTGGTCGGTGCCGACGAGGAGGTGTTCGAGATGAACAACGGGTGTATCTGCTGCACCGTGCGCGGCGACCTGATCCGCATTATCGACGGCCTGCTGAAGCGCAAGGGCGATTTCGACGGCATCATCGTCGAGACCACCGGCCTTGCCGACCCGGCCCCGGTCGCCCAGACGTTCTTCGTCGACGAGACGGTGGGCGCCAAGACCACGCTCGACGCCGTGGTGACGGTGGCCGACGCCAAATGGCTGAAGGACCGGCTGAAGGACGCCCCCGAGGCCAAGAACCAGATCGCCTTCGCCGACGTCATCCTGCTCAACAAGACCGATCTGGTGTCGGAGACCGAGCTGAAGGACGTCGAGATGCGCATCCGCGCCATCAACCCCTTCGCCCGCATCCACCGCACCCAGCGTTCCGAGATCGCCATCGACAAGGTGCTGGGGCAGGGGGCGTTCGACCTCGATCGCATCCAGGCCCTCGACCCGGACTTCCTCGAAGGCGGCCACAAGCATTTCCACGACGAGGACATGCAGTCCTTCTCGTTCTCCTCCGACAAGCCGCTGGACCCGGACAAGTTTTTCCCGTGGATCCAGGAGCTGACCCAGCGCGAGGGGCCGAACATCCTGCGCTCCAAGGGCATCCTTGCCTTCAAGGACGACCCGGACCGCTTCGTGTTCCAGGGCGTGCACATGATCCTCGACGGCGATCACCAGCGCCCGTGGCGGGCGGACGAGGCGAAGCTGAGCCGCATCGTCTTCATCGGCCGCAAGCTCGACCGCGCCGCGCTGGAGACGGGTTTCCTGTCCTGCGTGGCGTGACGAAGCGTCCGGAGTTCAGCCGAAGGGTTTCCCCTGGGTCCCGGATCGGCGCCGCACGTTGTGCGGCTTGTCCGGGACACGGCGTCTTCGTTTCCCGGACAAGCGACGCCGCAGGCGGAGCGCCGATCCGGGACCCGGCAGGAACTCTTCGGTCATACGTCATCCCGGCCGGAGCGTAGCGCAGAGCCGGGATCGCTCTCCATCCTGACGACGATCCCGGATACGGCCTGACGGCCGTTCCGGGATGACGCGTGGGAGGGGGACTTCCGTCGTGACGCGGCGCGCGATTTGGGCTAACCGGACATTCCCCCTTCACGAAGCCGTCGAGCCCATGGCCGCCCTGTCCTCCACTCCCTCGTCCCTGACCTCGAAGCTGCGCCGCGTCGACCTTGGCGGCGCCGCCGTCGGCGTGCGCTTCCTCGGTTCCGTCGCGGCCTTCGTGCTCGGCGAGGGCGAGGTCGTGCTGGCTGGCGACGAGGTGACGCGGGTACGCGCCCATGACGGCGTGGTGCTGGCGGTCAGCGGCGATGCGCGCCGCCTCCTCACCGGCGGCGACGACGGGCGGCTGGTCGCCACGCTGGCCGACGGCAGCCAGGAGACGCTGTTCGAGCAGAAGGGGCGCTGGATCGACCAGGTGGCGGCGGGGCCGGACGGCTCGGTTGCCTTCTCGGTCGGCAAGACCGCGTATTTCCGGCCGAAGAAGGGCGAGCGCCGGACGCTCGACCTGCCCTCGACGGTCGGCGGCCTTGCCTTCGCGCCCAAGGGCACGCGGCTCGCCGTCGCCCATTATGGCGGCGCCAGCCTGTGGTTCCCCAATGCGCAGGCCAAGCCCGAAGTGCTGGAGTGGAAGGGCTCGCATCGCGGCGTGCTCTGGCATCCGGAGGCGCGCTTCGTCGTCACCACCATGCAGGAGGCGGCGCTGCACGGCTGGCGCCTGCCGGACGGCGCGCATATGCGCATGTCGGGCTATCCCTCGCGCGTGCGCTCGATGGAGTTCACCGTCGGCGGGCGCTTCCTCGCCACCTCCGGCTCCGGCGAGGTGATCCTGTGGCCCTTCGCCAGCAAGGAGGGGCCGATGGGCAAGCAGCCGACCATGCTCGCCCCGCGCGACACTCGCGTCAGCGCGGTCGCCGCCCACCCGAAGGAGGAGATCATCGCCTGCGGCTATGATGACGGGCTGGCGATGATGGTGCGCCTTTCGGACGGCGCCGAGATCCTGCTGCGCGCGCCGGACGGGGCGCCGGTGAGCGCCATCGCCTGGCGCGCCGATGGCGGGGAGATCGCCATCGCCACCGAGGGCGAGGCGGGCGGCCTCCTCGTGCTGTGACGGCGCGGTGACGCGGTTTGCCCTGTTGCGGCGCGGTAGAGTCGACTAGGCTTTCGCCCATCGTTTCAGTTCGAGGGCCTGCCATGAAGATCGAGGACGTTCGCCGCACCGCCTATTCCATGCCGCTGACGAGCCCGTCCTATCCCAAGGGACCGTACAAGTTCTTCAACCGCGAGTTCTTCGTCATCACCTACCGGACCGATCCGGAGGCGCTCGCGAAGGTGGTGCCCGAGCCGCTCAAGGTGGTCGAGCCCATCGTGAAGTACGAGTTCATCCGCATGCCGGATTCCACCGGCTTCGGCGACTACACCGAGACGGGGCAGGTGATCCCGGTCGAGCTGAACGGCGTGAAGGGCGGCTACGTCCACTCCATGTATCTCGACGACGAGGCGCCCATCGCCGGCGGGCGCGAGCTGTGGGGCTTCCCCAAGAAGCTCGCCAAGACCCGCTTCGCGGTCGAGAGCGACACGCTGGTCGGCACGCTGCATTACGGCAGCGTTCTCGTGACCTCCGCCACCATGGGCTACAAGTATCAGGAGCTCGACAAGGACGCCCTGCACAAGTCGCTGCTGGGGCCGAACTGGATGATCAAGATCATCCCGCATGTCGACGGCACCGCGCGGGTGTGCGAGCTGGTCGAGTACTATCTGGAAGACCTCGTGGTGAAGGAGGCGTGGACCGGCCCGGCGGCGCTCGGCCTGTTCCCGCACGCGCTTGCGGACGTCGCCAAGCTGCCGGTGCTCGAGGTGATCTCGGCCGCCCATTTCCGCACCGACCTCACCCTCGGTCTCGGCAAGGTGGTCTACGATTATCTCAAGGACTGAGGCCCTCCCTCATCTCGTCATCCCGGCCGAGCGCAGCGAGTGCCGGGACCGCCTTTCCTTTCGCGGGCGATCCCGGATCGGCCTTCGGCCGTCCGGGATGACGGCAAGGCGAGCGCCGACTCAGCCCAGCGTCAGCCGCTCGCTGATCATGAAGCCGGACAGCAGCGCCAGCCCGAAGGCGACCAGCGCCAGTGCGGCGAGGAATTCCACGCCGCGCAAAACGACGGCGCCGGTCGACCCGGGGCGGTTGGCGGCGAGCCGCACGGCCGCGTGCTTGGCGAACACCGCGAGCGTGGCGATGGCGCTGACGGTGAGCGCCGTGCCGACGCCCATCATCAGCGTCGCGGCGGCGCCGACCCAGAAGATGCCCTGCGCCAGCGCGAAGACCAGCACGAGGATGGCGCCCGAGCAGGGGCGCAGTCCGACCGACAGCACCGCCCCCCACCATTCGCGCCAGCCGCCGCCCTTCGGCAGATCCGCCGGGGCCGGCATATGGGCGTGGTCGTCGCCGCAGTCGCAGCCGGGGCCGTGCAGGTGGGCAGGCGTGCCGCGCCAGGCCGCGAGAAGGCCGCGCCCTTTCACAAGGGCGAGCCGCAGGCCGATCAGCACGATCAGGCCGTAGGCGGCGAGCTCGATGACATAGACCGCCCGGCTCATCGAGGCGGCGGTGGCGCCGATCAGCGCCGCCAGCAGGCCGGCGACCAGTATCGCGGTCAGCGCCTGCGCCAGCGCGCTCGCGAAGGCGAGGCCGATGCCGCGCTTCAGCGTCGCCTCGTTGGCGAGCAGATAGGACGAGATCACCGCCTTGCCGTGGCCGGGGCCGGCAGCGTGGAAGACGCCATAGGCGAAGGAGATGCCGCCGAGCAGGAACAGCGCGTTGCCGTCCGCCTTCGAGGCCCGCACCGCCGAGGTGAGCAGCCGGTAGAATTCCGCCTGCTTGGCGAGGATGAAGCCGGCAATGCCGCCGCCGGCGTCCGGCGCGGGCGGGGCGCCGACGCCGAACGGGCTCTGGGCGAAGGCGGGATGCAGGCTGAGCCAGCCGGCCGCGACGGCCAGCAGTGCCAGATGCAGGCGAGGTCTCACGAGCACGTCACCGTGACGCGGTTGGCAAATTGCGAGCCGAACTCGCTGGCCGAGGTGAGGGCGTTGAAGAAGCCTTCCGACAGGGTGGTGCTCGACTGGCTGGCGGCGGGGTCCGGCCGGTGCAGGGTAAGCGCGCAGCCATCGGCCGCTCCGGCCAGCGTCACCGGTGTCTCGTCGGCGAGCTGGAAGGCGACGAAATAGGTCGGGTCGTAGACATCGAGGGTGAGCGCGCCCTTCTTCGCCGGCGGATTGGCGAGGGGCAGGGTGAAGTGCAGCGTCAGCGCCGTGCCGTCAAAGGTCAGCGAATAGTCCTTCGGCGGCAGGAAGGCGGCGGCCTGCTTGCCGCGCTTGGCATAGGTGAAATAGTCGAATTCCTGGAGGGAATCGATGTTCACCTGCGCCAGTTCCTTCAGCGTCTTCTCGCTCGGCTTGCCGTCGGGCGTGGTCTCCAGCCCCTGCAGCGCATAGGTCGAGAAGGCCTCGTCGAACTTCCAGTGATGGCGCACCCCGGCGAGCTTGCCGTCGGGTGCGTAGTCCAGCTCGGAGCGCACCTCGACCCACACATGGGGATGGGCGAGCGCGGGGGTGGCGAGTGTGCAGGCGAGAAGGGCGAGAGCGACAATTCTGAGCACGTCAGACATCCCGAGCGGGTGAGAAACAAAGAGATGGTCGCGAAGTCCGGCAAAATGGCGGCATCGCCCATCGCCTCCCTCTCGGAGCGGACTTCTGCACGGCCGTCGTTGCGGGCGCGGCTTTGCGTGCCCCAGCCTTTCGGGTAGGCTGGAAACGCGCCAGTGGGAAGCCGGTGGCAGGTGGGCGGGAAGTCCGCAGGGGCGGCCAGAGGCGGAGCGCACGGTGTCACGTATCGTTTCCTACGAAACCCAGACGCTCGAAAATCCAAACCCGATAGCGCGCTTCGCGCATACCCAACGTTATGCGAGGTCGGTTTCGCTTTCGAGTGATCTCCTTCCCGAAGGTGGCGCGATCGTCGATTTCGGCGCGGGCACGGGCCACATGCTCGCGACCCTGCACAAGAGGCGGCCCGATGTGCGGTTGATCGCGATCGAGCCCTTCATGCCCCAGCTACCCGATCCCGCGATCACCTATCTGAGCGAGCTTTCGCGGGTTCGCGACGTCGATCTCGTGACCTGCTTCGAGGTGATCGAGCATCTGCTGGGCGACGAGGTCGAGCGGTTCCTGGACGATGCGCGCCAGGCGATCCGGCCGGAGGGCCGTGTCGTCATCTCGGTGCCGATCATGCAGGGGCCGGTTCTGCCGCTCAAGGTGGTCAGCGGTGCGATGCTCCACCGGCGGCGCCCGGAATACAGCCTCGGCCAGCTTGTGCGCGGCACGCTGGGGCTTTCCGTGCCGCGCGTACCCGACAGCCGCCATTCGCACCGCGGATTCGACTTCCGCGAGCTGCGCGGCAAGATTCTCAAGATGCTCGACATCGAGCAGGAGTTCTACTCCCCCTTTACCCGCCTGTCCTGGACCGTCAACTCACAGGCCTTCTTCGTCTGCGCCCCGAAGAAGTGAGGGCGCGGCGGCGGGCCGGATCGACCGGGACGCGGAAACGGCAAGGAAAAGGGCGCCCGCGGCGCCCTTTTCGCATTCATGCGTCGCGGCGGCAGTGCTTGCTCACGCCGCCTTGGCGGACTTGGGGCTCAGCAGCTTGCGGTTGACCAGCACTTCGGCGATCTGCACCGCGTTCAGCGCCGCGCCCTTGCGCAGATTGTCCGACACGCACCAGAAGGAGAGGCCGTTCTCCACCGTCGCGTCCTCGCGGATGCGCGAGACATAGGTGGCGTCCTCGCCGGCCGCCTCGTAGGGCGTGACGTAGCCGCCCGGCTCGCGCTTGTCGACCACCAGCACGCCGGGCGCGTTGCGCAGCGCGTGGGTGGCTTCCTCGACGGTGATCGGCTTCTCGAACTCGACGTTCACGGCTTCCGAGTGCGAGATGAACACCGGAACGCGCACGGCGGTGCAGGTGAGCTTGATCTTCGGGTCGAGGATCTTCTTGGTCTCGACCATCACCTTCCACTCTTCCTTCGTGTAGCCGTCTTCCATGAAGACGTCGATGTGAGGAATGACGTTGAAGGCGATGCGCTTGGGGAACTTCTTGGCTTCCACCGGGTCCGACACGAACACGGCGCGGGTCTGGGCGAACAGCTCGTCCATGGCGTCCTTGCCGGCGCCGGAGACGGACTGGTAGGTCGCCACGACGACGCGCTTGATCGTCGCCAGATCGTGCAGCGGCTTGAGGGCCACGACGAGCTGGGCGGTCGAGCAGTTCGGGTTGGCGATGATGTTCTTCTTGGTGAAGCCCTTCACCGCGTCGGCGTTCACTTCCGGCACGATCAGCGGCACGTCGGAATCGTAGCGGAACGCCGAGGAATTATCGATCACCACGCAGCCCTGGCGGCCGATCTTCGGCGACCATTCCTTGGACACGTCGCCGCCGGCCGACATCAGGCAGATGTCGGTGTCGGTGAAATCGTAGTTCTCCAGGGCTTTGACCTTGAGCGTCTTGTCGCCGAACGAAACTTCCGTCCCGACCGAACGGCGGGAGGCGAGCGCGACCACCTCGTCGGCGGGAAAGCCCCGCTCGGAGAGGATGTCGAGCATTTCGCGGCCCACATTGCCCGTGGCACCGACGATGGCGACCTTGTAGCCCATGATCATTCTCCTGAAGGCCCTGCCATTCACAGGCTCGGGCGAGCGCGGGCTTTTACGCGATAAGGCGCGGGAGGGCAATGCAGGGGAACATTGGATCAGCTCTGCGCCATTGACGTCTCGCGGGGCGGTCTTATGTTACATGTAACGATCTAGGAAAGGGCATATGCATGGCGACTTCCGTCAGACAGCGTGTCCAGCGCCGCCGCGATGCGCTTCGCGCCGCAGGGCTGAGGCCCGTCCAGATTTGGGTTCCCGATATACGGCGGCCGGGCTTCGCCGAGGAATGCCGTCGTCAGGCCGGCATCGTCGCGGCGGCGGATGCGTCCGACAGCAATCTTCAGTCCTTCATGGACGCGGCCTGGACCGATCTTTTCGAGCCTGAAGAATGAGGCGCGGCGATCTTGTCACAGTGTCCCTGCCGGGAGACTTCGGCAAGCCGCGCCCCGGCCTGATCGTTCAGGCAGACGAGTTCGGCAATATCCCCAGCGTGACGCTGCTTCCGCTGTCATCGCTGCTGATAGATGCGCCGCTGGTTCGCCTCACGGTGCAGCCGACGGCGCTGAACGGGCTGCGCGAACCGTCTCAAGTCATGATCGACAAGGCAATGACAGTCCGGCGCGACAAGGTTGGCGCGCCTTTCGGGCGGCTCGAAGACGACGCGATGCTGGCAGTCAATCGCTCGCTGGCGTTCTTTCTCGGCTTCGCCTGAGCTGATCTTACTCCGCCGCGTCGGCGCCTTCGGCCGGGGCGCGGGCGCCGCCGACGCCGAAGCGTCGCGCCACATAGTCCTCGACGATCTTCTTGAAGTCCTCGCGCAGACTGGCGCCGCGCAGCGTCATGGCCTTCTTGCCGTCGAGATAGACCGGGGCGGTGGGGAATTCGCCGGTGCCGGGCAGCGAAATGCCGATATCGGCATGCTTGGACTCGCCCGGCCCGTTCACGATGCAGCCCATGACAGCGACGTTGAGCGTCTCGACGCCGGGATAGCGCTTCTTCCATTCCGGCATGGAGGTACGGATGAAGTCCTGCACCTCGAAGGCCAGTTCCTGGAAGGTGGTGGAGGTGGTGCGCCCGCAGCCGGGGCAGGCGGCGACCAGCGGCACGAAGGTGCGCAGGCCCATGGTCTGCAGCATCTCCTGCGCCACCGTCACCTCGCGGGTGCGGTCGCCATTCGGCTCGGGGGTGAGCGACACGCGGATAGTGTCGCCGATCCCCTGCTGGAGCAGCACGCCCATGGCGGTCGACGAGGCCACGATACCCTTCGAGCCCATGCCGGCTTCGGTGAGGCCCAGATGCAGCGCGTAGTCGGCGCGGCGCGCCAGCTCGGCATAGACGGTGATCAGGTCCTGCACCGCCGAGACCTTGGCGGAGAGGATGATTTTTTCACGCGGGAGTCCGATTTCTTCAGCCAGCGCCGCCGAGAGCAGGGCCGAGCGCACCAGCGCCTCGCGGGTGACGGCGCGGGCCTCCGCCGGGCGCGGCAGCTTCGCGTTCTCGTCCATCAGGCGGGTGAGCAGTTCGTCGTCGAGCGAGCCCCAATTGGCGCCGATGCGCACCGGCTTGTCGTGGCGGATCGCCTGCTCGACGATGGTGGCGAAGTGGCGGTCGCGCTTCTGGCCGAAGCCGACATTGCCGGGATTGATGCGGTACTTGTCGAGTGCGGCCGCGCACTCGGGATACTTCGTCAGCAGCAGGTGGCCATTATAGTGGAAGTCGCCGACGATGGGGGTATCGAGCCCCATCTTCGCCAGGCGCTCCTTGATCGCCGGCACCGCCATGGCGGCTTCCTCGCGGTCGACCGTGATGCGCACGATCTCCGAGCCGGCGCGGGCGAGCTGGGCGATCTGCCGCGCGGTGCCTTCGGCATCGGCGGTGTCGGTATTGGTCATCGACTGCACCACCACCGGGGCGCCGCCGCCCACGGTGACGGTGCCGACCTTGACGGCGACGGTGAGCCGGCGCGGCGCGGGGCCGGCGGCCTCCAGCTCGGGCGCGACGATGGGGGCGGCGGAAAGAGCGTCCATGGCGATCACAGTCCGGCGGCGAGGGGAGGCGGGCGGCCGGTCCGGTCCGCGTCCTGCTCCGTGCGGGCATGCAAGGGGTTAAGCCGGCGCCGGGCTGGCGTCAACGGGCGGTCTCCGGCTCGGCGGTCCCGGCGGGCACCTGCTCCTGTGCCTCCACCGCTCGGCAGCGGGCGCAGGTGCCGGCGATCTCGATGACCGGCGTGCGCGGCGTGAAGCCGGCGGCGCGCGTCGCCCAGGCGAGGTCGCGGCCGATGGCGTGCGAGGCCACCTCGTCGGTCAGTCCGCAGCCCTCGCAGATCAGGAACACGATGACGTCATCGCGCGCGTGCTCGCGTCCGCAGGCAATATAGGCGTTGCGGCTTTCGATGCGGTGGGCGAGGCCCTCGGAGACCAGGAAATCGAGCGCGCGATAGACCGACATGGGCGGGGGCTTCTCGCCGGTGCTGCCCAGCCGCTCCACCAGCTCATAGGCGCCGAGCGGCACGTGGCTGTCGGCCAGCCCCTCCAGCACGCGCCGGCGCAGCGGCGTGAGCCGCGCCCCGCGCTCGCCGCACGAGGCTTCCGCCCGCGCCAGCGCGTCGGAGACGCAGGTGCTGTGGTCGTGGTCGGGGCCGTGATCCCGGCCGTGATCGTGGCTGTGCCCGGCTGTCATGTCGCCATCTTAACCTGACGCTAGGGATGCGGAAACCGCATCGGCGCCATCCGTGTGCGGCGCAGCGATAAGTGCTTTGCACGACATACCGGCGTGCTAGCCTAGCCTATGTGGGAAGTCGAACGGCACGGCGCGAGACCTGTCTGGGGCGCCGGGCACCATCTCATTCGCAGGAGCGTCCTCGATGCCTAAGGGAAAGAACGCCGTCATCACCGGCTCGACCAGCGGAATTGGCCTCGCCATCGCGCGCGGGCTGGCCGCCGACGGCACGAATGTCACCCTCAACGGCTTCGGCGATGCCGCCGCGATCGAGAAGGAGCGCGCCGCCATCGAGAGCGAGTTCGGCGTGAAGGCGATCTACGTCGCCGCCGACCTGACCAAGGCCGCCGACAACGCCGCCCTGATCAAGACCGCCGAGGAACAGCTCGGCTCGGTCGACATCCTCGTCAACAATGCCGGCGTGCAGTTCGTCTCGCCGGTCGAGGATTTCCCGGACGAGAAGTGGGATCTCATCATCGCGCTGAACCTCTCGGCCGCCTTCCATGCCACCAAGGCCGCCGTGCCGGGCATGAAGGCGCGCAAATGGGGCCGCATCATCAACACCGCCTCGGCGCATGCGCTGGTCGCCTCGCCCTTCAAGTCGGCCTATGTCGCGGCCAAGCACGGCATTGCCGGCCTGACCAAGACGGTGGCGCTGGAGACGGCGACCTTCGGCATCACCGTCAACGCAATCTGCCCCGGCTATGTCTGGACGCCCCTCGTCGAGAAGCAGATTCCCGACACCGCCAAGGCGCGCGGCATCACCGAGGAGCAGGTGAAGGACTTCCTGCTCGCCGAGCAGCCGACCAAGCAGTTCGTCACCGTCGAGCAGGTCGCGGCGCTGGCCGTGTTCCTGGCGGGCGAGACGCAGGGCTCGATCACCGGCGCCCTGCACCAGATCGACGGCGGCTGGGTCGCCCAGTAAGCCCTTTCCCGCGTAGCAGTCCTGGAGGCGCCGAGTGGCCGAGACCCCGAACAAGCCGGCACGGCGCGGCCGCGCCAAGGCGAGCGAGACCCCGACGCCGGCGGTAGCCAATCCCCCGGCGGCCAATCCTCCGGCGGCAGAGCCCGTGATGGCACCGGCGAAGAAGCCCGAGGCCAAGGTGTCTCCCGCGAAGGCGACCTCCGCCAAGGAGGCCCCTGCGAAGCCTGCGTCGGCCAAATCCGCTCCCGCCAAACCGGCTCCCGCCGAACCTGCGTCCGAGCCGGTCACGGCCTCGGAACAGGCCAAGGCGGAAGCGGCGGCGGGGGCGCTGGCCACGCCCACCGGAACGGCGGAGCTGAAGCGCGAGCTTCCCGCCGAGCCGAAGCGCCAGGACGACAAGCCCGCGGGGTCGGTCCTCAAGCCGCTCAACCTCGCTTTGCAGGGCGGCGGCGCGCATGGCGCCTTCACCTGGGGCGTGCTCGACCGGCTGCTGGAGGATGGCCGCATCGCCGTCGAAGGCATTTCCGGCACCAGCGCCGGCGCCATGAACGCGGCCGTGCTGGCCACGGGGCTTGCGCGCGGCGGCAATGAGGGCGGGCGCGAGGCGCTCACCCGCTACTGGCGCGCGGTCTCCAAGGACGGGCGCACCAGCCCGCTCCAGCGCACGCTGCTCGACCGGCTGCTCGGCAACTGGTCGCTCAACGCCAATCCGAGCTACATCGCCTTCGACATGATGAGCCGGTTCCTGTCGCCCTACGACTTCAACCCGCTCAACATCAATCCGCTGATGGAACTGATCGAGGAGCATGTGGATTTCGCCGCGCTGCAATCCTGCCGGCACGTCCATGTCTTCGTCAGCGCCACCAACGTCCACACCGGCAAGGCGCGCGTCTTCGCCAAGCATGAGTTGACCGCGCAGGCGATCATGGCCTCGGCCTGCCTGCCCTTCATGTTCCAGGCGGTGGAGATCGACGGCGTGCCGTACTGGGACGGCGGCTATATGGGCAATCCCGCGCTTTACCCGTTCTACAACGCGGTGAAGACCGACGACATCCTGCTGGTCCAGATCAACCCGATCATCCGCCGCGAGACGCCGAAGACGGCGCGCGACATCAACAACCGGATGAACGAGATCACCTTCAACGCCTCGCTGCTGGCGCAGCTGCGCGCCGCCGAGTTCGTCACCCGCCTGCTCAAGCATGGCGACCTGAAGAAGAAGGGCGACGGCGTCGACGGCTATCGCGACCTGCGCCTGCACCGCATCGACGGGGCCGACAAGCTGATCGCGCTCGACGCCTCGACCAAGATGAACGCGGAATGGGAGTTCCTGCTCTATCTCCACGCCATCGGCCGGGAGGCGGCGCAGACCTTCCTCGACACCCATTTCGACGCCATTGGCGTGCGCTCCACCCTCGACGTGCGCGAGGAACTGAACCGGGATTGACCGGCCCTTCCTTCCCGCCGTCATCCCGGACGGCCGCAGGCCGATCCGGGATCGCGTGCCGGATGCAGGACGATCCCGGCTCTGCGCGTCGCTCCGGCCGGGATGACGGCGCGGGCGAGGGGCGCGGCAGCCCGTTTCTTCGCGCCTGCTCTCGACGCGCCGGCGGCTTTGTGCTGTGACGGCGGGCATGGACGCTCCCGCCGCCGACCCCGCCCCGTTCGACATCGCCGCGCGCGTTCTGCACCGCGACGGCATGATGCTGGTCATCGACAAGCCGGCGGGGCTGGCCGTCCATAAGGGGCCGAAGGGCGGCGAGACGTTGGCCGACCATCTCGACGCCCTGCGCTTCGGCCTGCCGGCCGCGCCCGAGCTGGCGCACCGGCTCGACAAGGACACTTCCGGCTGCCTCGTGCTCGGCCGCCACCGCAAGGCGCTGGCCGACCTCGGCCGCGCCTTCGCCGACGGCACGGTCGGCAAGACCTATATGGCTGTGGTGCGCGGCGTGCCCGCCGAGGGGCGCGGGCGCATCGAGCTGAAGCTGTCGAAGCGTTCGCCGACGCGCGGCTGGTGGATGGCGGTCGACCCGAAGGGGCAGGAGGCGATCAGCGAGTGGGAGAAGATCGCCGAGGGCGAGGGCTTCGCCGTGCTGGCGCTCTCGCCGCTCACCGGGCGCACGCACCAATTGCGCGTGCATCTCGACGCCATCGGCCATCCCATTCTCGGCGACAGCATCTATGGCGGCGCCTCGCGCCTGCCGGGCGGGCCGATCCTGCACCTGCATTCGCGCCGGGTGGTGATCCCGCAGAAGAAGGGCCGGGAGCCGATCGAGGCGCGCGCGCCGCTGCCCCCGCACATGCGGGCCACGCTCGAGCGTGCCGGCTTCGATCCGGCGGCGCTGGAGGCGCTGGCCGATGCCGCCGTCTTCACACGACGTGCAGGTTCGGCCTGAGCGTTTTGGCCACCAGCGTCTTGGCCATGCGCCCGCCGAGCTGGCCGCAGCCGATCAGCCCCGGGGTCGGGTGCACGATGATGTGAACGGGGGTCTCGACCAGCCGGGCCTGATGCGGCGGGTGCTCCTCGAACGCCTCGCGGAACGGCGAATCGTTGAAGAACGGCGCCAGCCCCGCCGACACGCCGCCGCCGAGGAAGACGCCGCCGCGCGCATTGAGAGTGAGGGCGAGGTCGCCGGCGATGCGCCCGAAAAGGCGCAGGAAGACGTCGCAGCTTGCCCGCGCCGCGCTCTCGCCGCGCGTGGCGGCCGCGATCACCGCCTCGGGCGACAGCGGCGCGCCGGACAGGATGCGGTGGATCCGCGCCAGGCCCGAGCCGGAGAGCGCATGCTCCACCACCACCGGGCCGAGTTCCTCCTGCATGTGGGCGACGAGGCGCGCCTCCTCGGTCGAGACGGCGCCGAGGCGCGCGCGCCCGCCCTCGCCGGTGACGACGATGCGCTGGCGGCCGCTGCGCACCAGCCCCGCTACGCCGAAGCCGGTGCCCGGCCCGCAGATGAGCATGGGCGCGCCCTCCATCGCTACGCCGCCGCCGACCGCGATCAGATCGCCCGCGCCGAGCGCCGGCACGCCATGCGCCAGCGCCTCGAAATCGTTGACGGCGGCGAATTTCTGCCAGCCGAAATGCCGGCGCATGTCGCGCTTGCCGAACGCCCAGTCGCGATTGGTGAGCTTGACGGTCTCGCCATCGGCCGGGCCGGCGACCGCCAGCACCGCGCCGCCGACCGAGGCGCGCGCGGCGGGGCCGCGCTGGCCGAGGTCGGCTTCGATCATCTCCTTGAAGCCCGCGAAATCGTCGTTGCGGTGAATCTGGATGTCGCGCGGCGCGCCGTCGGCGCCGACGAGGGCGAGGCGGGAGGAGGTTCCGCCGATATCGGCGATGAGGATGAGGTGCGGCATGATCCAGTCACTGCGGGGCCGGGGGGGCGGTTGAGCGGTCGATAGCAGCCGATCCGCCCCGCTTCCACAAGTCCCGCATCGGCAATTCGGTTCGATCCGGCGCGGCGCGCGGGTGTTGCCTTCCCGGCCCGGCGGGCCTAGTGGCTTCGCGATGACCGATACAACCGACGCTTCCCGCCGTCCGCCGCCCCCCGCCGCGCGCGCCGCGGACATGCCCGGCCTCGCCGCCCGCCGCGCGGCGGCCGACGCCATCGACGCGGTGCTGGAGAAGGGCCAGCCGCTCGAGGAATGCCTCGACCGCCTGACCCGCGAGCTGGACGAGCGCGACCGCGCGCTCTCGCGCATGATCGCGGCGACGACGCTGCGCCGGCTCGGAAGCCTGCGGGCGCTGCTGCGCACTTTGCTGGAGCGGGGCGTGCCGGCCAAGGCGCGCCGCGTCGAGACGCTGCTGGCGATCGGCGCCGCGCAGATCCTGTTCATGGACGTGCCCGACCACGCGGCGGTGGGCACCACCGTGGAGCTGGCTGGCGAGCAGCCGGGCACCGCCGGCTTCAAGGGCCTCGCAAACGCCGTGCTCCGCCGCATCGCGCGGGAGGGGAAGGCCCTTCTGCCCGGCGTGGCCGACCAGCCGGAATGGATGGTCGAGGGCTGGACGACGGCCTATGGCGGCGACGCCGCGCTGGCGATCTCGCGCGCGCTCGCGGCGGAGGCGCCGCTCGACCTGACGGTGAAGGCGGGCGCGGAGGAATGGGCCGGGACGCTCGGCGGGCGGCTGCTGCCGACCGGCTCGATCCGTCTCGTCGAGGCCGGAAACGTCACCGCGCTGCCGGGCTTCACGGAAGGCGCGTGGTGGGTGCAGGACGCGGCGGCGGCGTTGCCGGCGCTGCTGCTGCATCCCGCTCCCGGCATGACGATCGCCGATCTGTGCGCCGCGCCGGGCGGCAAGACCGCGCAGCTTGCGGCGGCGGGCGCGCACGTGGTGGCGCTCGACCGCTCCGGCCCGCGCCTGCGGCGTCTGCGGCAGAATCTCGACCGGCTCGGCCTCGCCGCCGAGATCGTCGAGGCCGACGCCACCAGCTGGCGCGGCGGCCCGTTCGACGGCGTGCTGATCGACGCCCCGTGCTCGGCGACCGGCACCATACGACGCCATCCCGATGTCGCCTGGACCAAGGGGCCGTCCGACATAGCGAGCCTCGCCGCCTTGCAGACGCGCATCCTCAACCGCGCCGCCGATCTGGTGAAGCCGGGCGGGCGGCTGGTCTATTCCACCTGCTCGCTGGAGCCGGAGGAGGGCGAGCGCCAGATCGAGGCGCTGCTGAGGCGCCGCTCGGACCTCGTGCGCGATCCGGTCACAGCAGGGGAATGCGGCATCGCGGCGGAATGGATCAACGCCGCCGGCGAGGTGCGCACCCTGCCCATCCATCTGCCGGCCCCGCCGGACGAGGACCCGCGCCTTGCCGGCCTCGACGGTTTCTTCGCGGCGCGGCTGCGCCGGAATTGAGCGTTCTGATGGTTCTCGGCACGGGTATCGGCGCGCGGGTGGACGTGTCCCCCCGCTCCGCTAAGATTCGCCGCGTGGGAGCCGGGTGATTCCCGGCGGCTTCGGGAGCATTGAGGCGCTGATGGCCCGCGACGTCTACGCGGATCGCGCCCGGATGGCGCTGTTCGCGGCTGAGATCGGCTGGAGCAGCCTCGTGGCGCGCGCTATGGCGCACCCGTGGTTTCCCTGGCGCGCGGCCTCGGTGCCGCTGCCCTCGCGGCTGCTCTTCGCGCCGCATGACCTGCGCACCGGCGATCCCGCCCGGGCGGGCGAGTTCTATGCCGGGCGCTATTCCTTCGCCGGCAGGCTGGTGCTCACGGACGGCGTCTCGCCCTTCGACATGGAGCCGCCCTCGCTGGAATGGGCGCGCGAGCTGTTCTCCTTCGGCTGGCTGCGCCACCTTCAGGCCGCCGGCTCGCCGATCGCCCGGGCCCATGCGCGGGCGCTGGTGGGCGACTGGATCACCATGCGCGGCCACCGGCTGCCCTTCGCCTCGGCGCCGGAGGTGGCGGCACGCCGGGTGATGAGCTGGCTCACCCAGTCGCCGCTGATCCTTCAGGACGCCGATCCGGGCTTTCACCGCCGCTTCATCCGCAGCCTGACGGCGCAGGTGCGCTACCTCAAGAGCGTCGGGCCCAACGCCCCGGACGGGCGCCCGCGCCTCGCCTGCGCGCTGGCGCTCGGCTTGGCTGGCCTGTGCATGGCCGATCAGGGCCGGCTGATGCGTACGGCGCAGAAGCGCCTGATCGACGAGCTGGACCGGCAGGTGCTGGGCGACGGCGGGCATGCGGGCCGCAATCCCGGCACGCTGATCGAATTGCTGCTCGACCTGCTGCCGCTGCGCCAGTGCTACGAGGCGCGCCATGTGGCGCCGCCGCCGGCCCTGCTCAACGCCATCGACCGGCTGATGCCGATGCTGCGCTTCTTCCGCCATGCCGACGGCGCCTTCGCGCTGTTCAACGGCATGGGGCCGACGCCGGCGGACGGGCTCGCCACCGTGCTCGCCTATGACGATGCGCGCGGGCGCCCGGTCTCCAACGCGCCCTATTCCGGCTATCAGCGCATGGAGGCCGGCGGCACGGTGGTGATCGCCGATACCGGTCGCCCGCCGCCGGTCTCGCTGAGCCTTGAGGCGCATGCGGGCTGCCTGTCCTTCGAACTGTCCGCCGGCCGCCACCGCCTCGTGGTCAATTGCGGCCTGCCCGCCACCGGCCGCGAGGAATGGCGCGCCGTGGCGCGCCAGACGGCGGCGCACTCCACGGCGGTGGTCGAGGACACCTCCTCCTGCCGCTTCGCCTCGGCCGGCGCGCTCACGCGCCTGTGCGGCACGCCGGTGCTCGGCGGCCCGGCCGAACTTCACGTCGACCGGGGGGGGCGGGGGGGGGCGGACGTGTTGCGCGCCAGTCATGACGGTTATGCCGGACGCTTCGGCATCGTGCACCAGCGGTCCTGGCGGCTGTCGCCGGACGGCATGCGGCTCGACGGCGAGGACCTGTTCCGCGTCGCGCACGGCGAGGAATTCTCCGCCGACCAGCCGGGCCGCTACGCCATCCGCTTCCACCTGCACCCCTCCGTCGAGCCCTCGCGGGCCTCGGACGGGCAGACGGTGATCCTCAAGCTGCCGGACGGCGACGACTGGGCGTTCACCGCGCCCGACGCCACCGTCACCATCGAGGAGAGCATCTTCCTCGCCGGCGGCAGCGGGCCGCGCCGCACCGAGCAGCTGGTGATCTCCGGCGTCGCCCGGAAGGAGCCGCGCGTGGAATGGACCTTCGTGCGCCTGAAGGCGCTGCGCGAGTAGAGCCGGGCGCAGCCCTGCCTTGCCGCGCGCGCCGGTTCACGCCGGGGCTGGATCGTGATAGGGCGGCGCGCATTCCCGCCGCAACATATTGGTCTGTGTCATGTCCGCCGATATCCGCCCCATCGCCCGTGCCCTGCTCTCGGTTTCCGACAAGACCGGCCTCGTGGCGTTCGCCGAGCGGCTCGCCGCGAAGGGTGTCGAGCTGGTCTCCACCGGCGGTACCCGCAAGGCGCTCGCCGAAGCCGGCCTGAAGGTGCTGGACGTCTCCGAGTTGACCGGCTTCCCGGAGATGATGGACGGGCGGGTGAAGACGCTGCACCCCTCGGTGCATGGCGGCATCCTCGCCATTCGCGACGATGCCGGCCACCGCGCCTCGATGGACGAGCACGGCATCGTGCCGATCGACCTGGTGGTGGTGAATCTCTACCCGTTCGAGGCGACGGTGGCGCGCGGCGCCGGCTATGACGACTGCGTCGAGAACATCGACATTGGCGGCCCGGCGATGATCCGCGCGGCGGCCAAGAACCACGCCGACGTCGCCGTGGTGGTGGACCCGTCGAGCTACGAGACGGTGCTGGCCGATATCGAGGAGAGGGGCGGCACCACGCTGGCCACCCGCCGCAAGCTGGCGCAGCTCGCCTATGCCCGCACCGCCACCTATGACGGCGCCATTGCGAGCTGGTTCGCCGAGGTCGAGGCAAAGCAGGAGGCCGAGGCCGCCCCCGCCAGCCGGGTGTTCGGCGGCCGTCTCGCCGAGGCGCTGCGCTATGGCGAGAATCCGCACCAGAGCGCGGCCTTCTATATCGGCGGCGCGGCCCGCCCGGGCGTCGCCACGGCGCGCCAGCTTCAGGGCAAGGCGCTGTCCTACAACAACCTCAACGACACCGACGCCGCCTTCGAGGCGGTGGCCGAGTTCGATCCCGCCCGCGCGGCGGCGGTGGTGATCGTCAAGCACGCCAATCCCTGCGGCGTCGCCGAGGGCGCCTCGCTGGAGGAGGCCTATCGCAAGGCGCTCGCCTGCGACCCGACCTCGGCATTCGGCGGCATCGTGGCGCTCAACCGCACGCTGGATGCGGAGGCCGCGCGCGCCATCGTCGACATCTTCACCGAGGTGATCGTGGCGCCCGACGCCACGCCCGAGGCGGCCGCCATCGTCGGCGCCAAGAAGAATCTGCGCCTGCTGGTGACCGGCGCGCTGCCCGACCCGAAGGGCGCCGGGCTGGCGGTGAAGTCGCTGGCCGGCGGCTATCTCGTGCAGTCGCGCGACAATGCCGTCGTCGACGACATGGAGCTGAAGGTGGTGACGCAGCGCGCGCCGACCAACCGCGAACTGGCCGACCTCGCCTTCGCCTTCCGGGTGGTCAAGCATGTGAAGTCCAACGCCATCGTCTATGCGAAGGACCTCGCCACGGTCGGCATCGGCGCCGGGCAGATGAGCCGGGTCGATTCGGCGCGCATCGCCGCCCACAAGGCGCAGGAGGCGGCCCGCGCCGCCGGCCTCGCCGAGACGCTCACGCGCGGCAGCGTGGTGGCGTCCGACGCCTTCTTCCCCTTCGCCGACGGGCTTGTGACCGCCATCGAGGCGGGCGCCACGGCGGTAATCCAGCCGGGCGGCTCGATCCGCGACAATGACGTGATCGCGGCGGCGGACGCGGCCGGCATCGCCATGGTGTTCACCGGCGTGCGCCACTTCCGCCACTGAACCGCGCGCTTTCGCGGACATGAAAAAGGGCCGGCTCGCGCCGGCCCTTCTCTTTTTGCCTTCCGGCTCCCCCCAGAGCCTTCGGGCGCAACGCTTCAGAAGCGATAGGTGACGCCGACGCCGACCAGCCACGGGTTGAGGTTGGCCTTGCCCGTAAGCTGCTCGCCGCCCACCGTCACGTCGAAGTCCGGCTCCAGGAAGAGCTTCTTGACGTCGACGTTGAAGCCCCAGTGCTCGTCGAACATGTAGTCGAAGCCGGCCTGCAGGGCCCAGCCGAACGTGTCCTTCACGTCGATCGAGTCGGCCGAATAGGCCTTCTGGTCGTAGAAGATCGTGTAGTTGATGCCCGCGCCGACATAGGGCTTGAAGGCGCCGAAATCGGTGAAGTGGTACTGCAGCGTCAGGGTCGGCGGCAGCGCCCACACCTCGGCGATCTTGTTGAGGCTGCCGATCGTGCCCTTGCCGGTGATGTCGTGCGGGGTCACGCCGAGGATGAGTTCGGCCGCCCAGTTCTTGGTGAAGTAGTAGGTGATGTCGAGTTCGGGCACATACGAGGTCGAATATTCGAGGCCCGACCCGGCGACGCCGTGCACCGAGCCGCTGTCTTCCGGAATGACGGCCAGCGCGCGCACGCGGATCTGCCACGGGCTCTGCTCGACCACCGGCGCCGGCGCCTTGAACACCGGCGAGGCGGCATCGGCCGCCATGGCGGGAGCGGCGAAGATCCCCGCCGTCGCCATCGCGAGCGTCGCCAGCATCGAAAGTTTATTTACGGTTAATTTCTTGGTCGGCATCCCCAAACCCCTTAAATCCCCGGCCCCTGGGAGCGGGGCGCATGCCTATTGGTGCGTTGCGGGAGAGGGGCGCGGGTTGATCGAGATCAAGAGACGGATAGTCTCCGGCTTCTGTGACCGCTAAGCAACAGAAGCGCAGACCGGAGGATTTGCTGTTTCAGCCCGTACGGTTTGATGGTGTGATGAAGATGGGTGTTGCCGGCTGATGCGGAGCCAGCCGCGCCCATCGGGGGGACGACATGGGGGTCGAAGGGTTCTTTGCCAGCGAGGATGAGCGCGTCGCGCGCCAGCTCGTTGAGCAGGCGGACCTCATCTTGCAGGCAACCGACGGCGATGCGCCGGCCCGGTTCGCCAGCCGTTTGTTCGGGCGCGCTGTCGCCGAGGACGTGCGTGTCTATACGCCGCACGAGCTCGCCAGCCTCGCCCGGCTTGCCTATGCGCATCTCAAATTCCGCCGGCGCGAGAATTTCGACATCCGCATCGAGCAGCCGCAGGCGCAGGAGGGCGGCGACCGGCTGGGGCGCGTGTCGATCATCGAGATCGTCAACGACGACATGCCGTTCCTGCTCGACTCCGTCATGGCGGCGCTGAACGCGCAGGGCCTGACGGCGAGCTTCGTCGTGCACCCGATTCTGGCGGTCGACCGCGACAATAACGGCCAGATCGTCGGCATCTCTGCCAGCGAGACGCCCTCGGGCGGGCGCATGCGGCGCGAGAGCCTCATCCACATCCATGTGCCGCGCCTTGAGGACGAGCTGCGCCGCACCGCGCTCATCGAGGATCTGACCTCGGTGCTCAACCAGGTCCGCTCGGCGGTCAATGCCTGGCAGCCGATGATGGCGCAGGTGCGCGCGGCGGTGACCAATCTCACGCTGGCCCCCTCCGTGGTGCCGCGCGAGGAGCGCGAGGAGGCGGTCGCCTTCCTCGAATGGCTGCTCGCCGGCCGCTTCACCTTTCTCGGCTGCCGCCAGTATCAGGCGTCCGGCGCGCCGGGCGGGTCGCGCCCGGTGCAGTTCGAGCGGCGGATGGAGGATGCGCTCGGGCTGCTCGCCGACGAGGGTTTCCGCCTGTTCCGCCGCAATGGCGACGCGCGCAGCGTGAGCGCCGATCTCGGCGAGGCGCTCGCCGAATCGAGCCCGCTCATCGTCACCAAGTCGCGCACCGTCTCCACTGTGCATCGGCGCGCGTGGATCGACGTGATCCTGGTCAAGCGCTACGACTCGCAGGGGCGGGTGGTCGGCGGCCTGTGCATAGCCGGCCTGTTCACCGCCACCGCCTATACCAGTTCGGTACGCACCATCCCGATGCTGCGCCGCAAGGCCTCCAGCGTGCTGGCGCGCGCCGGCTTCGCCCCGGAAAGCCATTCCGGCCGGGCGCTGGTGAAGGTGCTGGAGACCTATCCGCGCGACGATCTGTTCCAGATCGACGCCACCGCGCTGTTCCAGTTCGCGCTGGCCATCCTCCAGCTCGAAGAGCACCCGCGCGTGCGGCTGCTGGCGCTCAACGAGCGGTTCGACCGCTTCGTCTCCATCCTCGTCTTCGTGCCGCGCGACCGCTATGGCAGCGAGGTGCGCGAGAAGATCGGCAACCTGCTGGCGGCGAGCTTCGGCGGGCAGATCGCGGCGTTCCGCCCCCTCTTCATGGACGGTCCGCTGACCCGGGTGCACTTCATCATCGAGCGCGGCCCGGGCGAGGTGCCGACGGTCAGCCGCGCGAGCCTGGAAGGCGCGATCACCGACATCATCCGCACCTGGGGCGACGGCGTGGCCGAAGCCCTCGGCGCCGCCTTTCCCGCCGCGCGCATCGGCGAACTGACGGAACGCTACGGCAACGCCTTCCCGGCGGGCTACCAGTCGAGCTACCCGCCCGAGGACACGATCGAGGACATCAAGCTCATCGAGGGGCTGAGCGATGCCAACCCGGTCGCCGCCGCCTTCCGCCCCTCGCCGCTGCGCGAGCGCGACCGCGTGTCGCTCAAGGTGCTGAGCCTCAAGGTGCCACGCTTGCTTTCCGAGCGCGTGCCGATGCTGGAGGCGATGGGTTTCGTCGTCATCGACGAGCGCACCTTCACCGTGCGGCCGGCCGGCAGCCCGGTCGTCTATGCGCACGACATGCTGCTGTCGCGGCGCGGTGGCGGCCCGATCCCGGTCGACAAGCTGGAGGCGTGGCTGCACGGCACGCTGATGGCGGTTCTGCGCGGCGGCGAGAGCGACGGCTTCAACGCGCTCGCCCTCACCGCCCAGCTCGGCTGGCGCGACATCACGGTGCTGCGCACGCTGGCGCGCTATCTCCGGCAGACCGGCATCCCGTTCAGCCAGGATTATCTCTGGCAGACGCTGAACGCCCATCCCGCCATCGTCCAGAAGCTGGTCGCGCTGTTCCACGCCCGCTTCGATCCCGACCAGCCCGACCGCCGGACGGAGCGGCAGGCGGCGATCCGCAACGACATCGAGGCCGCGCTCGCCGAGGTGCCGAGCCTCGACGAGGACCGCATCCTGCGCCGCTTCGCCAATCTCGTCGAAGCGGCGGTGCGCACCAATTTCTACCAGCGCTCGGCGGACGGCGCGCCGCGCCCGGCCATCGCGATCAAGTTCCTCAGCCACGAGGTCGAGGGGCTGCCGCTGCCGCGCCCGCAATTCGAGATCTTCGTGCATTCGGCCCGGGTCGAGGGCATTCACCTGCGCTTCGGCCGGGTGGCGCGCGGCGGGCTGCGCTGGTCCGACCGTCCGCAGGACTTCCGCACCGAGGTGCTCGGGCTGGTGAAGGCCCAGCAGGTGAAGAACGCGGTCATCGTGCCGGTCGGCGCCAAGGGCGGCTTCGTGCCGAGCCAGCTTCCCGCCGGCCCGCGCGAGGCGATCCAGGCCGAGGGCGTGGAGGCCTACAAGCTGTTCATCGGCAGCCTGCTCGACATCACCGACGACATCGAGAACGGCGAGACCGTGCATCCCGCCCGCACCGTGCGCCATGACGGCGAAGACCCCTATCTGGTCGTCGCCGCCGACAAGGGCACCGCGACCTTCTCCGACATCGCCAACACGCTCTCGCAATTGCGCGGCTACTGGCTGGGCGACGCCTTCGCCTCGGGCGGCTCGGTCGGCTACGACCACAAGGCCATGGGCATCACCGCCCGCGGCGCGTGGGAGGCGGTGCGCCGGCATTTCCGCGAACTCGACGTCGACATCCGCACTACGCCGTTCACCGTGGCCGGCGTCGGCGACATGTCGGGCGACGTGTTCGGCAACGGCATGATCCTCGAGAAGACCATCCGGCTGGTCGCCGCCTTCGACCACCGCGACATCTTCCTCGACCCGAACCCCGACCCGGAGGAGTCCTGGCGCGAGCGCCGGCGGCTGTTCGCGCTGCCGCGCTCCTCCTGGCAGGACTACGACAAGTCGCTCATCTCGGCCGGCGGCGGCGTCTTCCCGCGCTCGGCCAAGAGCATCCCGCTCTCGCTGGCCATGCGCGAGGTGCTCGGCTTCGACAGGAACTCCGCCTCGCCGGCCGAGGTGATCAGCGCGATCCTGCGCGCGCCGGTCGACCTGCTCTGGTTCGGCGGCATCGGCACCTATGTGCGCGCCGTGGGCGAGAGCGACGCCCAGGCCGGGGACCGCGCCAATGACGCGGTGCGCGTCGCCGGCGCCGAACTGCGCGCGCGCGTCGTCGGGGAGGGCGCCAATCTCGGCGTCACCCAGCGCGGGCGTATCGAGGCCGCGCGGCGCGGCGTGCGCATCAACACCGACGCGATCGACAATTCGGCTGGCGTGAACACCTCCGACATCGAGGTGAACATCAAGATCGCGCTTGGCCCGGCCCTGCGCGAGGGCCGGCTGGACGCCCAGCGGCGGGCCCAGCTTCTGGCCTCGATGACCGGCGAGGTCGCCGAGCTGGTGCTGCGCAACAACTACCTGCAG
Source organism: Ancylobacter sp. TS-1 (assembly GCF_009223885.1). Taxonomy (NCBI): domain Bacteria; kingdom Pseudomonadati; phylum Pseudomonadota; class Alphaproteobacteria; order Hyphomicrobiales; family Xanthobacteraceae; genus Ancylobacter; species Ancylobacter sp. TS-1. Next base: position 1,785,257 of record NZ_CP045144.1, on the reverse strand, counting down.
ACGCTGGCGCTCTCGCTCGCCGAGCGGCGCAGCACGAACGATCTCGGCTTCCTCCAGCGGCTGATCCAGCGGCTGGAGGCCCGTGGCCTGCTCGACCGCGCGGTTGAATTCCTGCCCTCCGACACCGAATTCGCCGAGCGGCGCGGCCGCCGCGAGGGGCTGATGCGCCCCGAGCTGGCGGTGCTGCTGGCCTATGCCAAGCTGACCGCCCATGCGGACCTGCTCGACACCGACGTGCCGGACGATCCCTATCTCGCCCGCGAGCTGGCGGCCTATTTCCCGCCCGAGCTGCGCGAGCGGTTCCCGGACGGCATCGAGGGGCACCGGCTGCGGCGCGACATCGTCGCCACCCGCCTGTCCAACGCGATGATCAACAATGGCGGCGCGACCTTCGTCACGCGCCTCGCCGACGAGACCGGCGCCGATGTCGGCTCCATCGCCAAGGCCTTCGCCGTGGTGCGCGACGGCTTCGGCCTCGCCGCGCTCAATGGCGAGGTGGACGCGCTGGACGGGCAGGTGCCCGGCGCGGTGCAGCTCGAACTCTACGGCGTCGTGCAGGACATGCTGGTCGACCGCAGCATCTGGTTCCTGCGCAATGTCGATCTGCGCGGCAGCCTCGACGAGCTGGTCGCCCACTACACCGCCGCCATCGCGCCGGTGGAGAAGGTGCTGACCGGGCCGGTGCGCGAATTGCTGCCGGAGGAGACGCGCACGCTGCACGATGCGCGCGTGATGCAGTGGACGCAGGCCGGCGTGCCCGAGCCGCTGGCGCGCCGCATCGCCCGCCTGCCGGCGGTGGAGAGCGCCACCGACATCGTGCTGATCGCCGACCGCACCAAGTCCTCGCTGGCCGACGTCGCCGTCACCTTCTTCGCGGTCGCGGTGCTGTTCCGCCTCGACCGCATCCTCGGCCCGGCGCGCGCCCTGTCGGTGACGGACCATTACGACCGCCTCGCGCTGGAGCGCGCGCTCGCCGCCTTCGAGACGGCGGTGCGCCGGCTGACCGCCGAGGTCATCACCGAGCACGGCGCCGGCGTCGCCGGCGTGTCGGCGTGGACGCGCGCGCGCGGCGAGGTGGTGGAGCGCGCGCGCGGCGGCATCTACGAAATCGCCGCTTCCGGCCTCAGCGTGTCGAAGCTCTCGGTGGCCGCGAGCCTGCTCGGCGATCTCGTGCGGGGTTAGGGGAATTTTTTTCCTTCGATGTCAAATGCAAAATTTAACTAATCTAAATCTTCAAGCGTGACGGTACGTTTTCGCATTTCGTCTAAGCCTCTCCATTTATCTGTTCCAGGAATCATGATCATCCAATAATTCCATCCATTTAAGTTTGTACGTTTGCCGCTTTTTGTTTTAGCTACAGAACTTATGGCGGCTGATGGAGATGAAAAGTTTGAACCGTTTAAATTCCATTCTCCGTTTACAATGGAGCCTTCATATTCTTTTTTATTGTAAATTGTTTTGAATCTAGTGCCATGGGGTAGCGTAATTTCTTTACTTACCCACGATTTTTCATCGTTAATACGTTTTTCAACGTTGAATTTATTAATATCAATATTCAATAATCGTCTCAATATGCTGTTTGGTGTTTCAGAAAATGATTGTTTTTCGGCGATTATGGCTTTGTAGACGGCGAGATCAATTTTTATGCTTTCATATCGGCTCATTACTCCGTCTCCTCTGGTTGGGAGTAATTTGAGTAATTTGAGATTATGTCAAAAAAGTGACCACATGCACGCGCGGGTCGTGGTTCAGTTGGCACAATCCGGACATTCGCCGACCTGGGTATAGATGCACGGCGCGATGCCGAACCCTCACCCCATGCAGGCGTCTTCGGCCTTGCTGTAGCCGGCCGGTTTCGGCGCGCTGTTCTGCGGCTGGCCGCGGCCGAGCGCGCCGTCGGAGCGGGCGCGCAGATAGACGAAGATGGCGTCGATGTAGCACATCACGTTGGGATTGCTGCCGAGCGCCGGCATGACGAGGTCCTGGCTGGCGCTGACGTTCTTCTTGCCGTTGGTGACGGTGTCGAGGAACTGGCTGTAGCTCAGCGTCTGCAGCGCATCGACCAGCGAGGGGCCGAAGCTGGAGCCGAGCCCGTCCGGGCCGTGGCACTGCATGCAGTTGGCGGTGTAGCGGACATAGCCGACCGAGGTGTACCAGTCGACGGTGCCGTCCGGGTCGATCTTGTAGGTCGGGTTGCCGGCCTTGTCGCTGTATTCGCCGTCCGAGGAGGTGACGGCGGCGGGGTCGCCGCTGCCATCGGCCCCGGCCGGCACTGACGCGAGGAGAAGCAGGGCGGCCATGGCCGCCCAGGTCTGAATCCGCATGTGATCCTCCCATGCGCCCTCATTCTCGTTGTGGCGTCGTGGCGAGGGCGGCGGGGTATGGTCCTGCTACGGGGAGGGGCGGTCAAGCCACCCCTTCCCGCAGCCCGGATGCGGGCGGCGCTCAGGCCGCCGCGTGCTTCTTGTTCTGCCGGTGCGAGATCAGGTCCTCGACCACGCCGGGATCGGCCAGCGTCGAGGTGTCGCCGAGATTGCCGAACTCGTCCTCGGCGATCTTGCGCAGGATGCGGCGCATGATCTTGCCCGAGCGGGTCTTGGGCAGGCCGGGGGCGAACTGGATGAGGTCCGGCGAGGCGATCGGGCCGATTTCCCGGCGCACCCAGGCGACCAGTTCCTTGCGCAGTTCCTCGGACGGCTCGATGCCCGACATCAGCGTCACATAGGCGTAGATGCCCTGGCCCTTGATGTCGTGGGGATAGCCGACCACGGCGGCCTCGGACACCTTGGGATGGGCGACGAGGGCGCTTTCGACCTCGGCCGTGCCCATGCGGTGGCCGGAGACGTTGATCACGTCGTCGACGCGGCCGGTGATCCAGTAATAGCCGTCGGCGTCGCGCCGGCATCCGTCGCCGGTGAAGTACTTGCCGGGATAGGTCGCGAAATAGGTCTGCATGAAGCGCTCATGGTCGCCATAGACCGTGCGCATCTGGCCGGGCCACGAGTCGGCGATCACCAGATTGCCCTCGCAGGCGCCCTCCAGCACCTTGCCTTCGGCGTCGACCACCTGCGGGACCACGCCGAAGAAGGGGTGCGTGGCCGAGCCCGGCTTGAGGCGGGTGGCGCCGGGCAGCGGGGTGATGAGGATGCCGCCGGTCTCGGTCTGCCACCAGGTGTCGACGATGGGGCAGCGGTCATCGCCGACCACGCGGTGATACCATTCCCAGGCTTCCGGGTTGATCGGCTCGCCGACCGAGCCGAGCAGACGCAGGGAGGCGCGACTGGTCTTCGTCACCGGCGCGTCGCCGGCCTGCATCAGCGAGCGGATGGCGGTCGGGGCGGTGTAGAAGATGTTGACCTTGTGCTTGTCGATCACTTCCCAGAAGCGGGAATTGGTGGGGTAGTTCGGCACGCCCTCGAACATCAGCGTGGTGGCGCCGTTGGCGAGCGGGCCATAGACGATGTAGCTGTGGCCAGTCACCCAGCCGATGTCGGCGGTGCACCAGTAGATGTCGCCGTCGTGGTAGTCGAACACGTACTGGTGGGTCATCGAGGCGTAGACGAGATAGCCGCCGGTGGTGTGCAGCACGCCCTTGGGCAGGCCGGTCGAGCCCGAGGTGTAGAGGATGAACAGCGGGTCCTCGGCGCCCACCGGCGTCGCCGGGCATTCGCTGGTCACGAGGTCGGCGGCCTCGTGGTACCAGACGTCGCGGCCGGCCTCCATGTTCACCGTGCCGCCGGTGCGGCGGACCACGATGACATGATCGACCTCGGCGTCGCCGGCCTTGGCGATGGCGGCGTCGACATTGGCCTTCAGCGGCACCTTGCGGCCGCCGCGCAGGCCCTCGTCGGCGGTGATGATGACCTTGGAGCCGCAGTCGCGGATGCGCCCGGCGAGGCTGTCGGGCGAGAAGCCGCCGAACACCACGGAATGAATGGCGCCGAGCCGCGCGCAGGCGAGCATCGCATAGGCCGCCTCGGGGATCATCGGCATGTAGATGGTGACGCGGTCGCCCTTCTCCACATTGCGGTTGCGCAGCACGTTGGCGAAGCGGCAGACCTCGTCGTGGAGTTCCTGATAGGTGATGTGGCGGTGCTCGGACGGGTCGTCGCCTTCCCAGATGATGGCGACCTGGTTCGCGCGGGTCGGCAGATGCCGGTCGATGCAGTTCCAGGCGACGTTGGTCACGCCGTCCTCGAACCATTTGATCGACACGTTGCCGGGCGCGTAGGAGGTGTTCTTGACGATGGTGTAGGGCTCGAACCACTCGATCCGCCTGCCCTCGTCGGCCCAGAAGCTCTCGGGGTCGCGCACCGACGCCTCGTACTTGGCGCGATAGGCGCGCTCGTCGAGAAATGCGCGCTTGGCCCACTCGCCGGGCACGTCGTAGATCTTGTCGGACATGGCGTTTCTTCCCCTTTGGGCAGGCGCTGGCGCGCCTCTCTTGCTGCGCCGGATTATGGGGAGCGGGCCCCGGCTGGACAAGCCGCGGGGGCGCGCGACTTTGGTCGGTAGGTAGTCGCGCGGAGGGGCGGGGCCGTGGAGAGCCCGTCCCCCTCAGCGGCGCGGGCGCCAGACGCTGGTGCGCTTGATCTCCGTGTCCTCCAGGTCGCGCGAGACCGGGACGCCGTATTCGGCGACCTTTTCCAGCCTCTCGCGCGGCAGGTAGGAGCGGCCGGGGTCGCCGATCCAGACCTGCGCGCCGCGTGCGAAAAGCCCGTCCAGCCAGGCGAAGACGCGGGCGGCGAGGTCACGCTCATAGGCGATGTCGCCGACGAGGATCACCTCCCAGCCGGCATCGGTGCCGATAATGTCGGTGGCGAGCACGTCGACGGGCGCGCCATTGGTGGACGCGTTGAGGGCGATGGCGGCATGGGCGAAGGGGTCGATGTCGGCGCAGGCGACCGAGACGGCGCCCGCCCTGAGCGCGGCGATGCCGACGAGGCCGGAGCCGGCGGCGAAGTCCAGCACCCGTTTCCCCGCCACCATGTCGGGGTGGTCGAGCACATGGCGGGCGAGCGCCTGCCCGCCGGCCCAGGCGAAGGCCCAGAAGGGCGGCGGCAGGCCGATCTCGCCCAGCTCCTCCTCGGTGCGCTGCCAGATCGGCAGCGATTCCTCGGCGAGGTGGAGACGGATTTCGGGAACCAGCGGCGGGGTGAGAAGGCGCGTCTGCGCGCGGATGAAGGCGTGCGGGTCGGCGAGGGGCCGCCGCGTCACCGCGTGCCGCCGGCCATTTCGAGCACGATCTCCCATTCCGCGTCGGTGACGGGCTGCACCGAGAGGCGCGAATATTTCAGCAGCGCCATCTCGGCGAGCCGGGGCTCGCTCTTGATGGCGGCGAGCGATACCGGACTCGCCAGCGGCGCGACCGCCTTCAGGTCGACCATGACGAACTTGCCGGTCGCGTCCGAGGGGTCGGGATAGGCCTCGCGGATCACCTCGACGATGCCGACGATCTCCTTGCCCTCGTTGGAATGGTAGAAGAATCCCCGGTCGCCGGTCTTCATGGCGAGAAGCTGCTGCTTGGCGAGATGGTTGCGCACGCCGTCCCAATGGGTGCCCTTGGCGCCGGCGGCGACCTGCATCTCCCACGACCATTTGAACGGTTCGGACTTGTAGAGCCAGTGCGCCATCTCACGCTTCCGCTTTCTGGGGACGGGCCAGCAGCGACCCGATCGCCTGTTCGATATCGCTGCGCCCGGCCAGCACCGCCTCGACCGCGCGGGCGATCGGCATGTCGACGCCGCGCGCATCGGCCATCGCCATCAGCGCGCTGGCGGTGAGGGCCCCCTCGGCCAGCCGGCCGGTGGGGTGCAGGCCCTCGCTCTCGCCGAGGCTGAGGCCCAGCGCGTAGTTGCGCGACTGCGCCGTCGAGCAGGTGAGGATGAGGTCGCCCAGGCCCGACAGGCCGGTCAGCGTCTCCGCCCGCGCGCCATAGGCCTTGCCGAAGCGCATCAGCTCGGCGAAGCCGCGCGCGATCAGCGCCGCCCCGGCGCTGGCACCGAGCCTGCGGCCGCCGACGATGCCGGCGGCGATGGCCAGCACGTTCTTGGCGGCGCCGCCGATCTCGACGCCGCGCACATCGTCGGAATGGTAGAGCCGGAACGAGGCCGAGCCGAGCGCCGCCGCCAGCGCCTCGGCCAGCGCGAGGTCGTGCGCGGCGAGGGTGACGGCGGTCGGCAGGCCCGCCGCCACGTCGGCGGCGAAGCTGGGGCCGGAGAGGATGGCGGGCGTCGCCCCGGGGCAGGCCTCGCCCAGCACCTGCGTCATGAACAGCGCGGTGCCGCGCTCGATGCCCTTGGCGCAGGTCACGACCGGCACGCCGGCGGATAGGTGCGGGGCGAGTTCGGCGGCGACCGCCCGGCTCGCCTGCGCCGGCACCACGAGGAGCACGGCATCGACCCCGGCGAGGGCGGCGAGGTCCGCCGTGGGCGCCACCGAGGGGGCCAGTTCGACGCCCGGCAGGTGCGCGCGGTTCTCGCGCAGGCGCGCCATCGCCGCCACCGCGTCGGGATCGCGGCCCCACAGCACCACGTCGCGGCCGGCGCGGGCGCTCGCATTGGCGAGCGCCGTTCCCCAGGCGCCGGCGCCGACGACGCCGATGGAGGCGAAGCGGGTGGGCATCAGCCGGTCGTGCCCCGTGCGGGCGCGGCGACGCCCTCCACCTCGCCGAGCGGCCAGCGCGCGCGCGGCGCGGTGCCGAGATCGTCGGTCAGCCCGAGCGCCAGCCGCTCGGCTCCCGCCCAGGCGATCATGGCGCCGTTGTCGGTGCACAGTTCCGGCGGCGGCACGGCGAGGCGGGTGCCGGCATCGGCCGCGACCTTGTGCAGCACGCGGCGCACCGCCTGATTGGCGCCGACGCCCCCGGCGAGCACCAGCGCGTTCGGCACCATGCCGCGCTCGCGCATCACCCGCAGCGCGCAGCGCACGCGGTCGGCGAGAATGTCGACGATGGCGGCCTGGAAGGAGGCGCACAGATCGTTCACGTCCTCGTCGGAGAGCGGGGCGATGCGCAGCGCCTCCAGCCGCACGGCGGTCTTGAGGCCGGAGAGCGAGAAGTCGGGCACCGGCTTGCCGTGCAGCGGGCGCGGCAGGGCGAAGCGCGAGGCGTCGCCCTTCAGCGCGGCGCGCTCCACCTCCGGGCCGCCCGGATAGGGAAGGCCGAGCATCTTGGCCGTCTTGTCGAACGCTTCGCCGATGGCGTCGTCCATGGTGCCGCCGAGCTTGGTGTATTCGCCGACGCCGGTGACGGCGACGAGCTGGGTGTGGCCGCCCGAGACCAGCAGCAGCAGGAAGGGGAACGGCACCTTGTCGGTGAGGCGCGCGGTGAGCGCGTGCGCTTCCAGATGATTGACCGCGATCAGCGGCTTGTTCGCCGCCAGTGCCAGCGCCTTGGCGGTGGTGAGCCCGACGATGACGCCGCCGATCAGCCCCGGCCCGGCGGCGGCGGCGATGCCGTCGACCTGCGCCAGCGTGACGCCGGCCGAGCGCAGCGCCAGCGCGATGAGATGGTCGAGTATCTCCACATGGGCGCGGGAGGCGATCTCCGGCACCACGCCGCCATATTCGGCATGGGCCTCGGTCTGCGAGCGCACCACATTGGACAGGATCGTGCCGGTGCCGTCGCCGCGACGGCGCACGAGCGCGGCGGCGGTTTCGTCGCAGGTGGTCTCGATCCCGAGGAGGAGAAGATCGCTCATTGACTTTATGTGGTTGGACAGTGATCTGAACCGGCATCGAACCGCTAGCACCGCAGGACCGCATGACGCAATCGCTTCCCCGACTCCGGCTCGGCACGCGCGGCAGCCCGCTGGCGCTTTGGCAGGCGCATGCGGTGCGCGATGCCCTCCTGAAGGCGCATGGCTGGCCTGCGGAAGCGGTGGAGATCGAGGTGATCCGCACCACCGGCGACGCCATCACCGACCGCGCCCTGTCGCAGGCCGGCGGCAAGGGGCTGTTCACGAAGGAACTGGAAGAAGCGCTGCTGGAACGGCGCATCGACCTCGCCGTGCATTCGGCCAAGGACATGGCGACGAAATTGCCGGATGGCCTGCACCTCGTCGGCTATCTCCCCCGCGCCGACGTGCGCGACGCGCTGATCCTGCGCGAGGGGGCCTCGCTCGCCGACTTGAAGCCGGGGGCGAAGGTCGGCACCGCCTCGCTGCGCAGGGAGGCGCAGCTGCGCCGGCTGCGGCCGGACCTTCAGGTCTCGCTGCTGCGCGGCAATGTCCACACCCGGCTGTCGAAGCTGGAAAGCGGCGCGTTCGACGCGACGCTGCTGGCGCTGGCCGGACTCACGCGGCTCGGCCTCGCGGAGCGGGCGAGCGCGGTGCTGGACACCACGGATTTCCTGCCGGCGGTGGGGCAGGGGGCGGTCGCCATCCAGACCCGCTTCGGCGACATCGCGGTGGATTCGCTGATCGTGCCGGTGGTGTGCCCGGCCACCGGCCTCGCGCTGCGGGTCGAGCGCGCCTATCTCGGCGAGCTTGACGGCTCCTGCCGCACGCCCATTGGCGGGCTGGCGGAGGTGGTCGGCGACGAGATCCGCTTCCGCGGCGCGGTGCTCTCGCCCGACGGCAGCCGCTATTACGAGATCGTGCGCTTCGGGCCGAAGAACCGCGCGCTGGAGCTTGGCATCGCCTCGGGCCGGGAAATGCGGGCGATGGTGCCGCCCGACCTGCTGCCGCACTGAGATGCGGGTGCTGGTGACGCGCCCGCAGCCGGATGCGCAGGCGACCGCCGCGCGGCTCGCCGCCGCCGGTCATCAGGCGATCGTCGATCCGATGCTGGCGGTGGAGGCGATCGAGGGCGCGCGCCTCCCGGATGGGCGCTTCGACGCGGTGGCGCTGACCAGCGTGAACGGGGCGCGGCTGCTGGCCTTGCGGCCGGAGGCGGCCGCTCTCGTGCGGCTTCCCCTCTACGCGGTCGGCCGGCGCACGGCGGCGGCGGCGCCGGATCACTCTGTGCCTATGCACATTGCTAGTGGAAACGGGGCGGCGCTAGTGGCGCTACTGCGCGCGACACTCCCGCGCGGCGCCCGTCTGCTGCATGTGGCGGGCGAGGAGCGGGCGGTCGATCTCGGCGCCGCGCTGGCGCCGGACGGCATCCACACCGAACTTTTCGTGATCTACCGCACCGTGCCGGCGGGCGCGCTGGCGCCCGCCACGCTGGCGGCGGTCGAGCAGGGCTGGGTCGACGCGGCTTTCCATTTCTCGGCCCGCACCGCCGCGACGCTGGCCGCCCGGGCCAGCGCGGCCGGGGCCTCGGCGCATTTCCGCCATATCCGCCATCTGTGCTTCTCGGCCAATGTCGCCGCGCCGCTGGCCGCTGCCGGATGGCCGACGCAGGTGGCGGACGAACCGACCGAAGAGGGCCTGTTCGCCCTGCTCGGCGGGTAGGGGCCCGCAGTCTCCCGAGGTTGCGGCGAGGGGTCAGGCGGTCTATCCCGGAACAAGGGCCGGCCCGGCGCTTTATCAAGGTAGAGGTAAGGACGTGGCGACAGACGATCCGAACAAGGGCGCTCAGGACAAGACGGAAGCGGAGCTGACGGAAGCCGGGGCGAAGGCCTCGCGCCGCAAGCCGCCGACGCTCGACCTTTCCGCCCGCGACGTGACGCCCCTTCCCGACGACGCGGCGACCGCCGCCACGGCTTCCGACGATCCCCCGCCGGCCGAGACGGCGGCGCCCGACTCCGCTCCGGAGGTTCCCGGCGAGACGACCGACGCGGCGGCGCCCCCGCCTGTTTCCGGTCGCCCGCCGCGTCCGCTCGGCCTGTTCGGCGTCGCGGTGGCGGCGCTGGTCTCCGGCGTGATCGGCGGCGCCGTGGCGCTCGCCGTGGTGTCCACTTTCTACAGCGCCGAGGACAATATCGACGCCATCACCGAGCTGGAAGCGCGTGCGCTCGACCTGCGCCAGCGCATGGAGACGCTGGAATCGCGGGGCAGCCCGGCGCCGGCGCCGGCGGCTGGCCTTGCCGCGCCCGACGAACTGGCGGCGCGGCTCGACGCGCTGGAGAGCGGCATCGACACGCTCGGCAAGCGGGTCGACACGCTTCCCACCTCCGCCCCCGCCCCGACCGATGGCGCTCCGGCCGCCCCGGCGGCCGAGGTGACGGCCGATGTGGCGGCGCTGGCTGGCCGCGTCGAGGCGCTGGAGCAGAAGGCGGCCTCCGCGCCGGCTTCCGCGCCCGCGGCCTCGCCGGAGGATGTGGCGGCGGTGGCCGCACGCATCGCGGCGCTGGAGCAGCGCGTCGCCGCGCTCCCCGCGCCCGCGCCGGCGGCCTCGCCCGCCGCTGTCGCCGAGGCGCAGGCGCGCATCGCAGCGCTGGAAGGAAGGCTGAACGCCATGGCCGACGCCCAGCGCGCCAGCGGGCAGGGGGCGTCGCAACTCGTGGCGCTCGCCTCGCTGCGCGATGCGGTGGTCTCCGGCCGGCCCTTCGCCACCGAACTCAAGGCCGCCCGCGTGCTGCTGGGCGAGGAAGCCGCGCCTCTCGCCGCGCTGGAGGCGGCCTCCGCCGCCGGTTTCGGCGACGGCCCGGCGCTGGCCGCGCGCCTCAAGGCCGCGACCGCCCCGGTCCCGGCCCCGGCGCCGGCCACCCCTGCCGCCGGTACCTCGACCGTCGAAGGCGTCGTCGAGCGGCTGTGGGACAGCGCGCAGAACCTCGTGGTCATCCGCCGCGCCGCCGGTCCCTCGGGCGATCCGCGCCTTGCCGACGCCGATGCGGCGCTGGCGCGCGGCGATTATGCGAGCGCCCGCACGGCGCTGGCCGGCATGCCGGAATCCGAGCGCGCGGCCGTCCAGCCGGTGATCGCGGCGATTGAGGCGCGGCAGGCGGCGCTTGCCGCCATTGCCGGGCTCAATCAGCGCGTGCTCGCCACTCTCGCGGGAGGAGCCCAGTGATCCGCCTCGTCGTCTATCTTCTCGTCCTCTCCCTCGTCGCCTTCGGCGTCGCCTGGCTGGCCGACCGGCCCGGCTCGGTGGTGATCGACTGGCAGGGCTGGCAGATCGAGACCAGCATTCTCGTCGCGGCGAGCGCGCTGCTGGCGCTGCTGGCGGCGACCATCCTGCTGTGGACGCTGATACGGCTGATCGTGCGCTCGCCCGACATCATCGCCTTCTCCTGGCGCGCGCGCAGGCGCAATCGCGGCTGGAGCGCGGTGACGCGCGGCCTCGTCGCGGTCGGCTCGGGCGACGCCATCGGCGCCCGCCGCGCCGCCAACGACGCCGAGCGCCTGCTCGGCCGCGAGCCGCTGGCCCAGCTTCTCGCCGCGCAGGCGGCCCAGCTCGCCGGGGACACCTCCGGCGCCGAGGCGGCGTTCCGCCGGATGACCGAGACGCCGGCCACGCGCCTGCTCGGCCTGCGCGGCCTGCATGTGGAGGCCCGCCGGCGTGGCGACGCCACCGCCGCGCTGCTCGCCGCCGACGAGGCCGCGCGCCACGAGCCGGGCCTCGCCTGGGCGGCCGACGCGGTGATCGAGGCGCGCTGCCTCGCCGGCGACTTCGCCGGTGCGCTCGCCGTGCTGGAGCGCGAGGCGGCCCATGGCGGGCTCGACCGCGCCGCCCATCGCCGCCGCCGCGCCGTGCTGCTGGCGGCGCAGGCGCAGGCAGTCGAACTGTCCGATCCCGCCACGGCGCGCGAGAGGGCGCTGGAGGCCAACCGCCTCGCCCCAACGCTGGTGCCGGCGGCGGAAGTGGCCGGGCGCCTGCTCGGCGCGGCGGGCGATGCCCGCAAGGCGGCGAAGATCCTCGAGGCCGCCTATGCGTCCACCCCGCATCCCGACCTCGCCGATGCCTATCTGCACCTGCGGCCGGGCGATTCCTCGCGCGAGCGGCTCAAGCGCATCCGCACCCTCACCTCGCGCATGCCGGCCCATGCCGAAAGCGCGCTGGTGCTCGCCCGCGCCGCCATCGACGCGCAGGAATTCGACGTCGCCCGCACCGCGCTCGCCCCGGTGCTGGCCGAGCCGACGCAGCGCGCCTGCCTGATGATGGCCGAGCTGGAAGCCGCCGAGACCGGCGATGTCGGCAAGGCCCGCGAATGGACCGCCCGCGCCGTGCGCGCCCAGCGCGACCCGGCCTGGGTCGCCGACGGCGTGGTGGCCGAGGCGTGGGGGCCGGTCTCCCCCGTCACCGGCCGGCTCGACGCCTTCGAGTGGAAGCTGCCGCCGGGCGTCGCCACGACGCCGATGCTGGAGAACGAGGCCGAGCGGGTGAAGGCGGCCATCGCCGCCGCCATCGAGGCTCGTCCAGCGCCCTCGACCGTGGTCGACCTCGCGTCGGAGGAGCCCTCGCCAAGCCTCGCGCCCGGCAATGAGGCAAAGACCGAGGCGCCGGAAATGGTGAAGGTGGATCCCGCGAAGGTGGAGATCGAGCCGCCAGCGCGGCCGGCGGCACCGCTGCGCGCCGCGCCGGGCGCTGCCGTGTCGCAGAAGGTGGCGCCTGTCGTGGCGATGCCGCATCTGCCGGACGATCCCGGTCCCGAGGGGCCGTTCACCGACGAGGCCGAGACCCGCCCGCGCCCGCCTTACGGCGTGTGAGGGCGCGGCCGCCTTCCGCCGGTGGGGTGAGCTGGCGTGAAAAGCGCAAAAAAAAGCGCGCCATGCGGCGCGCTTCTCCACCCTTCTCGGGTCCCTGCCAGAATCCGGCCGCTCGTCACGCGGCCGGAGGGTTCGAGGCGGTCGGAGTACATCCGTCCTAACCGCCGTCCATCCGGCGAGGCGCTGACGAAGCGCCAACTTGCCGGAAGCCCTGTTCTGACTGGGTTGTAACCTATGTGGGGTACTGCGGCGGCTTTTCAAGGGGGCAGGAGGTGATTGCCGTTGACCCTATGTGCCACCGTCATCCCGGACGGCCACAGGCCGATCCGGGATGACGGGCAAGGGTGGGAGCGGGCTGGAGGACGATCCCGGCTCTCGCTTCGCTCGGCCGGGATGACGACCTTTTCAGCCTTCGGCCGGGATGACGTCTTTTCAGTGCACCTTGCGGGTCGGCAGCGAGACCGGGCCGGGCCGGGCCGCCTTCGGCGCCGGCCGGTGGCCCTGCTGGCCGCCGCCGCGCGGGCCGCGCTCGTCGAACAGCTCGGCCAGCTTGTCGGTCATCGCCCCGCCCAGTTCCTCGGCATCGACGATGGTGACGGCGCGCTTGTAGTAGCGCGTGACGTCGTGGCCGATGCCGATGGCGATCAGCTCGACCGGGGACTTGTCCTCGATCTGCTGGATGATCCAGCGCAGATGCCGCTCCAGATAATTGCCGGGGTTCACCGAGAGGGTGGAATCGTCCACCGGCGCGCCGTCGGAGATCATCATCAGGATGCGGCGCGACTCGTTGCGCGCCAGCAGGCGGTTATGCGCCCAGTCGAGCGCCTCGCCGTCGATGTTCTCCTTCAAGAGCCCCTCGCGCATCATCAGGCCGAGATTGCGCCGGGCGCGGCGCCAGGGCGCGTCGGCCGACTTGTAGATGATGTGGCGCAGATCGTTCAGCCGGCCGGGCGCGCCCGGCTTGCCGGCGGAAAGCCAGGCTTCCCGCGCCTGCCCGCCCTTCCACGCCTTGGTGGTGAAGCCGAGGATCTCGACCTTCACGCCGCAGCGCTCCAGCGTGCGGGCGAGAATGTCGGCGCAGGCGGCGGCGACCGTGATCGGGCGCCCGCGCATCGAGCCGGAATTGTCGAGAAGCAGCGTGACCACGGTGTCGCGGAAGTCGGTGTCGCGCTCGCGCTTGAAGGACAGCGCCTGCATCGGGTCGGTGATGATGCGGTGCAGGCGGGCCGGGTCGAGCAGGCCCTCTTCGAGGTCGAACTCCCAGCCGCGATTCTGCTGCGCCATCAGCTTGCGCTGAAGCCGGTTGGCAAGGCGCGCGACGATGCCCGACAGGTGCACAAGCTGCTTGTCGAGATAGGCGCGCAGGCGCGCCAGTTCGTCGGGATCGCACAGCTCGTCGGCGTTCACCGTCTCGTCGAAACGCGGCGTGAAGGGGTGGTATTCGGGCGGGCGCGGCTCGGCCGGCGTGGCGTTCTGCGGGCGCCAGGGCTCGGAGGAATCGTCGGATTCGCCCAGCTCCGCGTCGTCGGACAGCTCGGAATTGGGCTGGTCCTGCTGCTCCTCGGACTCTTCCGGGTTCTGGTCGGAGGCAAGGTCGGTGTCGACCTCGGTCTGGCCCTCGGCGTTCTCGTCCTCTTCCGAATCGGCGCCCTTGCCGGAATCCTCGTCGCGGGTGTCGTCCGCCTCGGTGGAGGGGTCGTTGTTCTCGTCGAAGGGGGCGATGTCCTCGCCCATGCCGAGCGAGGAGAGCAGGTCGCGCATCGCCTCGGCGAAGCGGGTCTGGTTGTCCGCCGCGCCGGACAGCTCGTCGAGCGCGCTGGCGCCGTGCTCCTCGATGAAGCCGCGCCACAGATTGACCATCTCGCGCGCCGCCGCCGGCGGGGCCATGCCGGTCATGCGCTCGCGCAGGATGAGCGAGAGCGCGTGCTCCAGCGGTGCGTCGGAGCGGTCGGCGAGATTGGCGAAATTGGCCTTCTGGTAGCGGTCCTCCAGCATGGCCGAGAGGTTGAGCGCCACGCCGTCCATGCGCAGGGCGCCCAGCGACTCGCAGCGTGTCTGCTCGGCCGCCTCGAAGGCGGCGCGCGCCTGCTGGCCCATCGGCACCAGCCGCTGGTGCACCTTGGGGTCGTGGCAGGCCATGCGCAGCGCCATCGAATCGGCATGGCCGCGCATGATGGCGGCCTCCTGCCGGGACATGCGGCGCGAGGGCTCGGGCAGGCGGGCGCGCCCCTCGGCATAGCCGGGCTTGTCGGCGCCGAAGCTCACATCGATCTCGCGATTGCCCGCAATGGCGCGCAGGCAGCCGGTGACGGCGCGCTTGAGCGGCTCGGTCGGGGCTTCCTTGGGCGGCGTGCGGGTGGTGCGGTTCGAGGTGGACATCGGAGTGCTCACTGGTTCGATCGCCTTATCCCCGGCGGGAAAGGTCGTCCGTGGATGCCTCTCCCCGTCGGGGAGAGGTGGCCCGCGAAGCGGGTCGGTGAGGGGGCCGCCTGGCTACAAAGCCCTAGAGCCCCTCACCCCAACCCTCTCCATCAAAGTCGGCATTTGCCGACTTTGAGCTTTCGAACCGAACCCGGCAACAGCCGGGTTCGGCGGGGAGAGGGGGAAGTACGCTCAGGACATCACGACGTTGACGGCCGACTCGGTCAGTTCCTTGCCGAAGCAGCGCTGATAGAACTCGGCCACCAGCGGGCGCTCCAGCTCGTCGCACTTGTTGAGGAAGGTCACGCGGAACGAGAAGGCCAGTTCCTTGAAGATCTCGGCGTTCTCGGCCCAGGTGATCACGGTGCGCGGGCTCATCACGGTCGACAGGTCGCCATTGATGAAGGCCTGCCGGGTGAGGTCGGCGAGGCGCACCATGCGCGCCACGGTGTCGCGGCCTTCGGCGGTCTGGAAGTGCTTGGCCTTGGAGGCGACGATGTCGACTTCCTTGTCGTGGGCCAGATAGTTCAGCGTGGTGACGATGGACCAGCGGTCCATCTGCGCCTGGTTGATCTGCTGGGTGCCGTGATAGAGGCCGGTGGTGTCGCCGAGGCCGATCGTGTTGGCGGTCGAGAACAGCCGGAAGGCGCCGTGCGGGCGGATCACGCGGTTCTGGTCGAGCAGGGTCAGACGGCCGGCGGATTCGAGCACACGCTGGATCACGAACATCACGTCCGGGCGGCCGGCATCGTACTCGTCGAACACCAGTGCGACGTTGTTCTGGTAGGCCCAGGGCAGGATGCCGTCGCGGAATTCGGTGACCTGCAGCCCGTCCTTCACGACGATGGCGTCCTTGCCGATCAGGTCGATGCGGGAGATGTGGCTGTCGAGGTTGACGCGCACGCAGGGCCAGTTGAGGCGGGCGGCGACCTGCTCGATATGGCTCGACTTGCCGGTGCCGTGATAGCCCGTGACCATCACGCGGCGGTTATGGGCGAAGCCGGCGAGGATGGCGAGCGTGGTCGGGCGGTCGAACAGGTAGTCGGGATCGATCTCCGGCACGTAGGCATCCGGTTCCGCATAGGCCGGAACATCGAGATCGACGTCGATGCCGAAAACCTGACGGACCGAGACCTTCATGTCCGGCAGCGCGGGCGCTTGCGTGGGGGCAGTCATTCTTCCTCCGTTGCCGCGAAGACGAACCGCGGGCTTTTCTGCGATGCGGGGCCTAGCAGAAACCCGCGCTCTTGAGATGATTATAGGCCTGGATCACGTCGCGCAGACGGTCCTCGGTCGAATTGTCGCCGCCATTGGCGTCCGGGTGGTACTTCTTCACCAGCAGCTTGAAGCGGGCCTTGATCTCCTCCGCCGTGGCCGAGGCCTCGACGCCGAGCGATTCGAAGGCGCGGCGCTCGGCATTGCGGATCATCCGGCTCTCGCGCTCCGGCTCGGGCTCCGGGCGGGCGCGCCCGCCCATCTCGCCGAACATGCCGAAGGGGTCGCCGATATCCTCCGTCGAATGGCGCCGGGAGTGCTCGGCGGCGCTGCCCGCGCCGCGCGATCCCATCTTCCAGGTCGGGCGGTGGCCGGTCAGCGCGTCCTTCTGGTAGGCCGCGACGGCGTCGTCGCCCATGCCCGAGAAGTAGTTGTAGGACTGGTTGTAGGCGCGCACGTGGTCGAAGCAGAAGCGCCAGAACTGGCCCTCATGCTGACGGCCCTTCGGCGCGCGATGGGTGGCCGCGTTGCAGCAGCCCTCCCATTCGCAGGTCGGGCCTTCCGCCTTGACGCGGCGATCGCGGTCCGGCTTGACGCGGATGCGATCGAATATGGGGGAGTCGAGCTTCATGACCGGTCGATTATGCTGGTGCGGGCACAGGTATACAAGAAACCGCGTGGGCGTCACTGCCCGGAGGGGCGATATTGACGGGGTCCGGCCCTCGGCGTACCGCAGGGGGCATGAACGCGAACCCTTCCTCCCCCGATGCCGTGGCCGCGGCGCTGGCCCGTGCCCGGGCCGCGCTCGACGTGCTGTCTCCCGCCCTGCTGGAACTGGAGGACGAGAGTCATCGGCACGAAGGGCATGGCGGGCACCGTCCGGGTCAGCTCACGCATCTGCGCGTGCGCATCGTGGCGGAAGCGTTCCGGGGCCAGTCGCGCATCGCCCGCCACCGCACGGTCAACGGCCTGCTCGCGGACGAGATCGCCCGCGGCCTGCATGCCCTTGCGATAGAAGCGAAGGCGCCCGGCGAGTGACCGGGCGCCGGGTTCTGCCCGGATCGTTTCCTGCCGCCCTATATGGGCGCTCCGGCGTGAAAATCTACCGCCCGATCTGCAGGATCCTGCGGCCGGCTCCGTCGAGGAAGGCGATCTGCCCCTCGCGGAACTCCCAGGAACGGGCGGCGCGCATGGCCGAGGCGACAAGCTGCTCGTAGATCTGTTCCGCGTTGTTGCAACTCCGGCGGGTCGACATGACCGGCGCAAAGGTCACGTTGCGCCCGCGCAGTTCCATCCGCGAGGAGAGGCTGTTGCAGCCGGCGGTGAAGCTCACCTCCATGTTCGGCGTGACGGAGAATCTGGGGCGCGATTCGCGCGGGGCGGCAACGCCCCGGCCGTCCGCGCCGGCGATCCACACCCGGCTCCACTGGCCCTGCCAGGAGAAGGCCGGCGCATCGGGGCGGGGGGGACGGACGCGGTCGGGCGCCGTGATGAAGCGGAACTCGGCATGGGTGCCGCGCAGGTCCGAGGAGGCGGAGAGGTCGCCGCCCCGCTCGACGGTCACATACTTGCCGTTCTGCACCGAGCGCAGCGAGACGGAATTGCCGTGGGCGTCCATCTCGAAGGTTTCCCAGCCGCGAATATGCGGGCTGCCGGTGCCGAGCAGCGTGCGCGGGCCGATGCCGGCGCGCACATAGGTGCCGTCCTTGGCGCGCAGGGCGATGCGCCGGCCTTCCAGCCGCACGATCTCGAAGCGGGCGGCGTCGCGCGTGTTGCCGGTGGCGACCAGCATGCCCGAGCGCAACGTGACATTGGCGTTGTTCGACGCCCACTGGATGACGACATCGGCGGCCATGGCCGGCGCGGTCAGAAGGCCGGTCACGAAGGACACGGCCAGAAATTTCCTTACGGCTGAAATGATCATCTTGCTCCCCCGACACTCCGCGTGACGTTGGACAGGATGATAGAGGGCCGGACTGAACCCGGAATGAAATCGGGGTTCAGAATCGGTTCATCTTGACGCAGCGTCAGTGTCGCCGGTCAGCGGGCATCCGTCCTTGGCCGCGCCCGGGTCGCGCGCAGCGGCACGACGCGCAGCAGTGTGATGCGGTTGCGCTGCTTGCGCATCACCTGGAAACGGAAGCCGTGGAACAGGAACGCCTGTCCCGGCTCGGGGATGATGCGCGCCTCGTGGATGACGAGGCCGGCGACGGTGGTCGCCTCCTCGTCGGGCAGCGACCAGCCCATGGCGCGGTTGAGGTCGCGGATCGGCACCGAACCCTCCACGCTGACCGAGCCGTCCGGGTGGCGGCGGGCGCCGGTGAAGGCCTTGTCGTGCTCGTCGGCGATGTCGCCGACGATCTCCTCGAGGATGTCTTCCAGCGTGACGAGGCCCATCACCTCGCCATACTCGTCGACGACGAGGGCGAAATGCTGCTTGCGGCGGCGGAAGGCCTTGAGCTGGTCGGTGAGCAGGGTGACGTCGGGCACGAACCAGGGCGGGCGGGCGATGGTGCCGACATCCAGCCGGTCGATGTCGTTGCCGAGCGCCTGCAACTCGCGCAGCAGATCCTTGGCGTGCAGCACGCCGACGATGTTGTCGGGCGTGTCGCGCCACAGCGGCAGGCGGGTATGCGGGGAGGCCAGCACCTCGCGCACGATGTCGGCCGGCGGCAGGCCGGCGTCGAGCGTCGCCATCTTGGTGCGGTGGACCATGATGTCGGAGACTTCAAGCTCACGCAGGTTGAGCAGGCCCTCGATCATGGCGAGGTCGTCGCCGACGATGCCGGCGGCGCGGCGCAGGGCGTCGAGCGCCTGGCGCAACTCGTCCTCGGCGGGTTCGGTGGTCGGCGCGGGCAGCGGCGCGCGCGCCGGCGGGCGCGGCTTCGGCTTCAGCCAGCGGCTCAGTCCGTAGAACGCCGGCGCGCGGCTCATGAGTTGTGGCTCACGGGTGGCCGGCTCCCGCGCGTTCGGCGTCGAGGAAGTCGCGCACGGCGGAGGGGTCGACGTCGCGGGCGATGAAGCTCTGGCCGATGCCACGGGCGAGGATGAAGGTGAGCGCCCCGCGCGAGACCTTCTTGTCCTGCGCGATCAGCTCCATCAGCCCGTCCGTGTCCGGCAGCTCGCCGGGAATGTCGGCGATGCGGGTCGGCAGGCCGACGGTCTTCAGATGGGTCGCCACGCGCTCGGCGTCCTCCGGGGCGCACAGGCCCTGCCGGGCGGAGAAGCGGAAGGCCTGCGCCATGCCGATGGCGACCGCCTCGCCATGCAGCAGCCGCTGCGAGAAGCCCGCGCCCGCCTCCAGCGCGTGGCCGAAGGTGTGGCCGAGATTGAGCAGGGCGCGGTCGCCGGTCTCCTTCTCGTCGCGGGCGACCACGGCGGCCTTGGAGGCGCAGCTGGTGGCGATGGCCTCGATGCGGGCCGGGCCGCCGCCGAACACGTCCTGCCAGTGGCGCTCCAGCCAGCCGAAGAAGGGGGCGTTGTCGATGAGGCCGTATTTGGCGACCTCGGCGTAGCCGGAGCGGAACTCGCGCAGCGGCAGCGTGTCGAGGGCGAGGCTGTCCGCCAGCACCAGGATCGGCTGGTGGAAGGCGCCGACGAGATTCTTGCCGTGGCGCGAGTTGATGCCGGTCTTGCCGCCGACCGAGGAATCGACCTGCGCCAGCAGGCTTGTCGGCGCCTGCACGAAGTCGACGCCGCGCCGGAGCGCTGCCGCCGCGAAGCCGGCAAGATCGCCCACCACGCCGCCGCCGAGCGCCAGCACGAGGTCGCGCCGCTCGATGCGGGCAGCCAGCAGCCCGTCGACGACCTCCTCGAACACCTTGAAGCACTTCGACTTCTCGCCGGGCTCGATGACGATGGCGGTGGGCGTCAGGCCGGCCTGACGCAGCGACTGCTCGACGAGGCCGAGATGGCGCTCGGCGACGTTGCGGTCAGTGACGATGCCGACCCGCGCGCCCGGACGCAGCGCCGCGAGGCGCGCGCCCGCCTGTTCCAGAAGGCCGGGGCCGATCACGATGTCATAGGAGCGGTCTCCCAGCCCCACGCGGAGCTGGGTCACGTCGCTGGCGAGGGTGGTGGCGGCCTGGGTCATGTCTCGTCTCCCGAAGGCGGCGGGGCGAGATGGCGCATCAGCGCCTCGATCACCTCGTCGACCATGATGTCCTGCGGCACGTCGTGCGACGTCACGGTGACGTCGGCGAGCGCGTAGACCGGATAGCGCAGGTCGATCAGCCGGGCGAGCGTCGCCTCGGGATCGCCGTTCCTGAGCAGCGGGCGGTCGTCGCGCCGGCGCACGCGGCGCAGCAGCACGTCGAGATCGGCCTTCAGCCAGACCGACACGCCGTTGCCGACGATGGCCTCGCGGGTCTCCGCGTTCATGTAGGCGCCCCCGCCGGTGGCGAGCACCATGGGGCCGGTCTCCAGAAGGCGGGCGATCACCTTCTTCTCGCCGTCGCGGAAGGCGGGCTCGCCGCGATGCTCGAAGATCTCGGGAATGCTCATGCCGGCCGCCTGCTCGATCTCGGTGTCGGCGTCGGCGAAGGGCAGGCTGAGGCGGCGGGCGAGGCGCTTGCCGACCGAGGATTTGCCGGCGCCCATCATGCCGACGAGCACGATGGAGCGCGCGCCCAAAAGCTCGCGCAGCCCCGCCGCCTTTCCGTCCTGCTCGATATCCGCCGTCATGTCGTCGATCACGGCCCCAAGCCCCGTTGGATCGCGGACTATCATTGGCGGCGGATGGACGCAATGCGAGGCGCGGGCCCGCCCCTCGCCGGCAGTTGCTTCCGTCCGACCGGGCAATGGCCTTAGGATCGCGCCAACCGGACAATTCGAATCGCGCGGGCCGAATTCCCTCATGCCGAGCCTCATCCGACTTCTCGTCATCCTCGCCGTGCTCGGCGGCATCGGCTACGGCACGCTGTGGGCCTTCGCCAACCTCGTGCAGCCGCAGGTCCGCGAAATGAGCGTCACCGTGCCGGCGGACAGGTTCGTCAAATGAGGGCGCCGCGATGAACGCCCCCGCCCCGGCGCGGGCGTTCCTCGACATGATGGCCGCCGAGCGTGGGGCGGGCGTCAACACGCTCAGCGCCTATGGGCGCGATCTCGACGACTATGAGGCGTTTCTTGTCACCCAGGGCGTCGATCCGCTGACGGCGCAGACCGCCCATATCCGCGCCTATCTCGCTGAGCTGACGGCGCGCGGCCTTGCCGGCGCCAGCGTGGCGCGGCGCCTCTCGGCGCTGCGCCAGTTCCACCGCTTCCTCTATCTGGAGGGCCTTCGCGGCGACGATCCCGCCGCGGTGCTGGAAGGCCCGCGCCGCACGCGCCCGCTGCCCAAGGTGCTGAGCCTGGAGGATGTGACGCGGCTGATCGACACCGCCCATGCGCGCGCCGCCGAGCCGGTGCCGAGCCTCGGGGAAGCCGCGCGGCGGGCGCGGGTGGCCTGCTTCATCGAGCTGCTCTACGCCACCGGACTGCGCGTCTCCGAGCTGGCCGCGCTGCCGGCCTCGGCGGCGGGCACGCGGGGCGAGGCGATCATCGTGCGCGGCAAGGGCGGCAAGGAGCGGCTGGTGCCGCTCGGCGAGGCGGCCAAGGCGGCGATGCGCGCCTATCGCGACGCCCGCGACTCGGCCGCGCGCGGGCCGGACGGCGCCGCGAAGGCGGGTTCGGGCAAGGCGGGCACTGGCAAGTCCGGCGCGGGGGAGGCCGGGGCCTCGCGCTGGCTGTTTCCTTCCGCTGCGGCAAGCGGCCACATCACCCGCCAGCAGGTCGCCCTCGATCTGAAGGACCTCGCGCTCGCCGCCGGGCTCGACCCGGCCCGGCTCTCCCCGCATGTGCTGCGCCATGCCTTCGCCAGCCATCTGCTGGCGCATGGCGCCGATCTGCGCATCGTGCAGACCCTGCTCGGCCACTCCGACATTTCGACCACGCAGATCTACACCCACGTGCTCGACGAGCGGCTGAAAAGCCTCGTGCGGGACCTTCATCCGCTCGGCGACAGCGGCGGCGATTAAGCGCGTTTGCGCGCTTGCCTTGACGTCGCCACCCTCTCGGGGCAGCTTCCGCCCGATTTCGCGGGCCGCCCGTCCGGGCCGCCCCCCGTTCCAGTGAGCCGGTTCACCAGTTTACGATGCGCAGTTACCTCGATTTTGAGAAGCCCGTGGCCGAACTCGAGGCCAAGCTGGAAGAACTGCGCGCCATGGCCGCGCAGGGCGACGCGGTGGCCATTGGCGACGATATCGCCCGCCTCGAAGCCAAGGCGCAGGACGCGCTGATCCAGCTCTACGCCAATCTCTCGCCCTGGCAGAAGACGCAGGTGGCGCGCCATCCGCTGCGCCCGCACTTCAGCGACTATGCCCGCGAGCTGTTCGAGGAGTTCGACCCGCTGGCCGGCGACCGCAAGTTCGGCGACGACCACGCCATTCTCGGCGGCTTCGCGCGCTTTCGCGGCCGGCCGGTCTGCCTGATCGGGCAGGAGAAGGGCTCGACCACCGAGACCCGCATCAAGCACAATTTCGGCATGGCCCGCCCCGAGGGCTACCGCAAGGCGGTCCGGCTGATGGAACTGGCCGACCGCTTCGCCCTGCCGGTGATCTCGCTGGTTGACACCGCCGGCGCCTTCCCCGGCCTCGATGCCGAGGAGCGCGGCCAGGCCGAGGCGATCGCCCGTTCCACCGATGCGTGCCTGTCGCTCGGCGTCCCGAATGTTGCCGTCATTATCGGCGAGGGTGGCTCGGGTGGCGCGATCGCCATCGCGACGGCGAACCGGGTGCTCATGCTCGAACATTCGATCTACAGCGTGATCTCGCCCGAGGGCGCGGCCTCCATCCTCTGGCGCGACACCGCCAAGGCGCAGGAAGCAGCCGTCAACATGAAGATCACCGCGCAGGACCTGCTGCGCTTCCACGTGATCGATTCCGTCATCTCGGAGCCGCCTGGCGGGGCGCATCGCGACCCGCAGGCGGCGATCACCTCGGCGGGCGATGCCATCGAGGCGGCGCTCGGCGAGATGGAGGGGCTCGACGCGGCGGCGCTGCGCAAGGCGCGCCGCGAGAAGTTCCTCGCCATCGGCCGCAACCTGTGACCGGCCGGCGGGCCCCGCCGGCGGTGACGGAACGACATTGCTGGTATGCGGGCACGGGATTGCTGCCCGCTCCGGGGGTGTATAACGCTTTGGTCTGGCTGCCGCCCTCGGGGACGGCGCCGTTGGGGAGTGTCGGGTGAGGGGTCCAGGGTTTTCGAACCTTCGGCGCGCTTGGGCCAGGGCGGGTACCGCCGCCGGGTGGCGCGGTGCCCTGCTGGCCGGCGTCACCGCGCTGGTCCTCGCCGGCTGCAACGGCAATGACGGCCCCTCGCCGATGTCGAAGGCGAACAAGAGCCTCTCGCCGCAGACGCTGGCCCTGATCCAGCAGAAGGGCATGGCGAAGACCAGCCCGATCGTCGTGCGCATCTTCAAGGAAGAGTCGGAGCTGGAGGTCTGGAAGGAGACCACCAGCGGCGAATACGCGCTGCTGAAGACCTATCCGATCTGCCGCTGGTCCGGCGAGCTCGGGCCGAAGGTGAAGGAAGGCGACCGGCAGGCGCCGGAAGGCTTCTACACCATCACCCCGGGCCAGATGAACCCGAACTCCAGCTACTACCTGTCGTTCGATCTCGGCTTTCCCAACGCCTATGACCGCGCCTGGGGCCGTTCCGGCAGCAATCTGATGGTGCATGGCGACTGCTCCTCGCGCGGCTGCTACGCCATGACCGACGAGCAGGTGCAGGAGATTTTCGCGCTTGGCCGCGAGAGCTTCTATGGCGGGCAGCGCTCCTTCCAGGTGCAGGCCTATCCGTTCCGCATGACGGCGGACAACATGGTGCGCCACCGCAACAACCCGAACCTCGCCTTCTGGAAAATGCTGAAGGAAGGCAGCGACGTGTTCGAGCTGACCAAGGCGCCGCCGCAGGTGGGCTATTGCGGCAAGCGCTACGTGTTCAACGCCACGCCGGTCGATCCCGAGCAGAAGCTCCAGGCCTCCGCGCCGTGCCCCGACTACACCCAGCCGGACGGCCTCGCCGAGGCGCTCGCCGCCCGCCAGCGCGAGACCGCGACGCGCATCGCCAGCGCCGGCATGCTGCAGCCCGCCGCCCCGGTGAAGACCGGCAAGGACGGCGGCATGCACAAGGTGTTCCTGGCCAAGCTGGAGAATCCCGAGCTGTCCGCGCCGGGCTCGCTGCCGCCGGTGGTGAAGCCGCCGGGCAGCGACTATGGCGTCGCCACCAACGAGCCGGCCCCGGCCGAGAGCATCGCGCTCGCCAATGCCGACACGGTGACGGAGGCGGCCGCGGCCACCGGCGTGCCGCTGCCGGCGCCGCGCCCGACCGACGCCCCGGGCGGCCCGCGCACCGCCGTCGCGGCGGCGCCTGCCGCGCCTGCCCCGTCCGGCATCTTCAGCTTCTTCGGCGCCGGCGCGTCCAGCGCGCCTGCCGCGACGCCCGCTTCCCCGCCCGCCGCGCCGGCGGCGCCCGCGACCCAGGTCGCCGCGCTCGATTCCGGCAATGGCGGCTTCCTCGAAGGACTGAAGAACCTGTTCGGCGGCGGCTCGACGCCGGCCGCAACGCCCGCACCCGCCGCAACTCCGGCGCCCGATGCGGCTGGCAGTGCCGAGGTTCCGGTCCCGCCGGCGCGCCCGGCGGCCGCTGCGCCGGCTTCCACCGTGCGGCCCAATCCCGCCCCGGCGCCGCAGGCGTCGAGCGCGCGTCCGGCCCCGGCCGCCGCGCCGGCTCCCGCCGCGCCCCCGTCGGCGGGCGTGGTGCCGCGCCAGACCCATCCCGGCTATGGCAACGCCACCAGCACCGCCGCCGCGCCGCCGCCGTCCGGCTCGGCCGCCGGCGGGCCGGCGCTGCGCCCCTCGGTCGCCTCGTCCGACAATGAGGCCATCTACGGCACGCAGGCGCTTCCCGGCGCCAGCATCCTGACGCCCGGCGCCTTCTCCTCGACCGTTCAGTAAATCCGGCAGACCCGCACTACGGGTAGACCGTCGCGGGATCGCGCGACGCGATCGGCCATGCGCGCCCGGCGCCGGTGCTTCCGGCTGCGCGACGCCCCGTCTTCCATCCGCTCCCCATACGCGAACGCCCCTAAGCGAACGCCCTCTCCCGGGCGGGAAAGGGCGTGCGGTCATTCGGCGGTGCCGGAAACTGCCGGGCGGCTCCGGCGCGGGGCGGGCCCGCGCCGGCCGCTCAGACGAAGCGGCCGTGGCAGTGCTTGTATTTGAGGCCCGAGCCGCAGGGGCAGGCCTCGTTGCGCCCGACCCGGCCCCAGCTGGAGGGATCGTTGGGGTCGCGGCGCGGGGCGCCGGCGTCCTCGTTCGGGGCGAGCGTCGCCTCGGCGGCGATCTCGGCATCGGCGAGCGCGAACTCGTCCTCGCCGGTGGCGGCGTCGATGTGGTGCGCGGCGAAGATCGGCTCCGGCTCGGGCGGCGGCGCCGTCATCACCTCGACCCGCATGAGCTGCGCCGTGACCGCCTCGCGCAGGTTCGACAGCATCGCCTCGAAGAGCTGGAAGGCTTCCGACTTGTACTCGTTCAGCGGGTCGCGCTGGGCATAGCCGCGCAGGCCGATGACCTGACGCAGATGATCGAGCGTCACCAGATGCTCGCGCCAGAGATGGTCCAGCGTCTGCAGCAGGATCGACTTCTCGACATAGCGCATGATGTCGGGGCCGTATTTGGCCACCTTGGACGCCATCGCCTCGTCGGCGCGCCCCTGGATGCGCTCGCGCATCTCCTCGTCGGCGATGCCTTCCTCGGCCGCCCATTCCTTGACCGGAAGGTCGAGGCCGATGGCGCGGCGCAGTTCCTCGGCGAGCCCGTCCGTGTCCCACTGCTCGGGATAGGCATTGGGCGGCACGTGCTTGGCGACGATGTCCTCGATGACGCCATGGCGCATCTCGACGACGGTGTCGGCGACGTCCTCGTCCTGCATCAACTCGACGCGCTGCTCGAACACCACCTTGCGCTGGTCGTTCATCACGTCGTCGTATTTCAGCAGGTTCTTGCGGATGTCGTAGTTGCGCGCCTCGACCTTCTGCTGCGCCTTCTCCAGCGCGCGGTTGATCCAGGGATGGACGATCGCCTCGCCCTCCTTGAGGCCGAGCTTCTGCAGCATGCCGTCGAGCCGGTCCGACCCGAAGATGCGCATCAGGTCGTCTTCCAGCGACAGGAAGAAATGCGAGTGGCCGGGGTCGCCCTGGCGGCCCGAGCGGCCGCGCAGCTGGTTGTCGATGCGCCGGCTCTCATGGCGCTCGGTGCCGATCACGTAGAGGCCGCCCGCCTCCAGCGCCTTCGCCTTGAGCACCACGACCTCGTCGCGGATGCGCTTCTCGGCCGCCGCGCGCTGCTCGCCTTCCGGCAGGCCGTCGAGCTCGTGCGAGATGCGCATGTCGGCATTGCCGCCGAGCTGGATGTCGGTGCCGCGGCCGGCCATGTTGGTGGCGATGGTGATGGCGCCGGGAACGCCGGCCTGCGCGACGATGTAGGATTCCTGCTCGTGGTGGCGGGCGTTGAGCACCGCGAACACGCGGTCGTCCGCCTTGCCCTGGTCGCCGTCGTAGAGGCCGCGGAAGGCGTCCGGGTCGGAGAAGTCCTTCTGCTTGAAGCCGCGCTTCTTGAGCAGTTCGGCCAGCAGTTCCGACTTCTCGATCGAGGTGGTGCCGACCAGCACGGGCTGGCCGCGCTTCTTGCAGTCGTCGATCAGTTCGATGATGGCGTTGTATTTCTCGGTGGCGGTCCGGTAGACCTCGTCGTCGTCGTCCACGCGCTGAACGGGAAGGTTCGTCGGGATCTCGATCACTTCGAGGTTGTAGATGTCCTGGAATTCGGCGGCTTCCGTGTTCGCCGTGCCGGTCATGCCGGCCAGCTTCTCGTACATGCGGAAATAATTCTGGAAGGTGATCGAGGCCAGCGTCTGGTTCTCGGGCTGGACCTGCACGCGCTCCTTGGCCTCGAGCGCCTGGTGGAGACCCTCGGAGTAGCGCCGGCCCGGCATCATGCGGCCGGTGAACTCGTCGATGATGACGACCTCGCCATTGCGCACGATGTAGTCCTTGTCGCGCTGGAACAGCGTGTGGGCGCGCAGCGCCTGATTGACATGGTGGACCACCGAGACGTTCTCGATGTCGTACAGGCTGTCGCCCTTGAGCAGCCCGGCGTCGCGCAGCAGCGTCTCCATCTTCTCCATGCCGGCTTCGGTCATGGCGACGGAACGCTGCTTCTCGTCGACGTCGTAATCCTCCTTCGACAGCTTCGGAATGTAGGCGTCGATGGTGTTGTAGAATTCCGAGCGGTCGTCGAGCGGGCCGGAGATGATGAGCGGGGTACGCGCCTCGTCGACCAGGATCGAGTCCACCTCGTCGACCACGGCGAAGAAGTGCGGGCGCTGGACCATCTGGTTCAGCTCGTACTTCATGTTGTCGCGCAGATAGTCGAAGCCGAGCTCGTTGTTGGTGGCGTAGGTGACGTCGCAGGCATAGGCCTCGCGGCGCTCATTGTCGTCGAGCCCGTGATGGATGATGCCGACGGTGAGGCCGAGGAAGCGGTAGACCCGGCCCATCCATTCGGCGTCGCGCTTGGCGAGGTAGTCGTTGACGGTGACGACGTGCACGCCCTTGCCGGTCAGCGCGTTGAGATAGACCGGCGCGGTGGCGACCAGCGTCTTGCCTTCGCCGGTGCGCATCTCGGCGATGCCGCGCTCGTGCAGCACCATGCCGCCGATGAGCTGGACGTCGAAATGGCGCTGGCCGAGCGCCCGCCGCGCCGCCTCGCGCACGGTGGCGAAGGCGGGCACCAGCAACTCGTCGAGGGTGGCGCCGTTGGCGAGCTGCTCCCTGAACGCGACGGTGCGCGCGCGCAGCTCGTCGTCGGTGAGCTTCACCAGTTCCGGTTCGAGCGCGTTGATGGCCACGACCTTGGGCTGGTAGCCGCGCACGCGGCGGTCGTTGGCCGATCCGAAGAGCTTTCGCGCGAGAGCGCCGAGCATGAGACTTCCAATCCGTGTCCGCCAGGTGCAGGTGTCGGACGGGCGGTGACGGGCCGCCGCATCCTCGTGTGCAAGGTCCGGCGCGATCGCACGGGCGGAAGGCTCATCGAGACGCCATTTGCGGCCGAAATGGGTCTGCCGGGCCGGGCCGCCGCGAACGGATTGCGGGTTCTTGCGTCACATAAATGCGAGTACCGGGGAGGTCTCGCACCGCGTGCCACACTTATGAACGGGTTTGGGGGTTGTCAATCGCAGGCCGGACGACAGTTCGGCCCTCGCGCAAGGTCCGCTCCGGCCGCCGGGGCCCAATGCCGACGCCTGTTCCCGACGCCCCACCGCGAATATTGCGGGGTAGGCAATCCTCCACGCTTGCAACCTGGACCCGACTGGGCCAGCTTTCGCCGCCCATAGCGGACAACCGCAACCCAAGGAACGCTCCATGACCCGTCATCGCCCGCACGCCGCGACCAAGGCGTCCGCTCGCCCCGCCGCCGGCCGGGCCCGCGCCAGCCTGCTGCGCGCCGGAATTCTCGCCGCCCTTATTGGCACGGCCCTCGTTCCGGCCCTGCCGGCGCTGGCGCAGACCGCTCCCGCCGCTCCCGCCGCGCAGGGTGACGATCCGGTGCTCGCCACCGTCAACGGCGCGCCGATCCGCGCCAGCGATGTCGCCGCCGCCGCCGAGGAGCTGGGTCCCAACCTGCCGCCGCAGCTTCAGGGCCCGGCGCGCGACGAATATGTGCTCGGCTTCCTGATCGACCTGACCGCCGTGGCGCAGGCCGCCGAGGCCGCCAAGCTCGACCAGACCCCCGAATTCAAGCGCGAGCTGGACTTCATCCGCCGCCGCGTGCTGATGCAGGCCGCGCTGGAGCAGGCGACCAAGGCCGCGCTGACCGACGAGGCGCTGAAGAAGACCTACCAGGAAGCGGTGGGCCAGCAGAAGCCGGAAGAGGAAGTGCACGCCCGCCACATCCTGTTCCGCGCCGAGCCCAACGACAAGGCGTCCTCCGACGCGGCCGAGAAGAAGGCCAAGGACGTCGTGGCCCGGCTGAAGAAGGGCGAGGACTTCGCCAAGCTGGCCGGCGAGCTGACCGAGGACCCCTCGGGCAAGAAGGACGGCGGCGACCTCGGCTTCTTCACCAAGGAGCAGATGGTGCCGGAATTCGCCGACGCCGCCTTCGCGCTGAAGGCCGGCGAGGTCTCCCAGCCGGTGAAGACCCAGTTTGGCTGGCACGTTATCAAGATCGAGGAGAAGCGCGAGAAGCCGGTGCCGACCTTCGACGAGGTGAAGCCGCAGATCGAGCAGTTCCTCGCCCAGAAGGCGCAGGCCGACGCGGTGCAGAAGTTCCGCGACGCCGCCAAGGTGGAGAAGACCGCCGCCGCGCCGAAGCCGAGCGACCTGACCACCCAGCCGGCCGAGGCGCCCAAGCCGGCGCAGTGATAGCCGCGCAGTGATAGCCGCGCAGTGATGCCCGCGCGGTGACGCGGCCGCCTGCCCGATAACCGACCGAGGCCCCGGAGCGCATGCGCCGGGGCCTTTTTCATGCGGGCCGCCTTATCCTCCGGCCGTCTTGCGGATGTTGCGCATCTCGGGCACATCCGTTCGGCCCCTTCCTGCCGCAGAGTCCCCGCCATGGCCCACGACGCTCCCGTCTCCCCCCTCGCGCCCAAGACCGTGCCGGATGTCGGCCCTGTCGCCGGCGTGCGCTTCGCCACCGCCGAGGCGGGCATCCGCTATAAGGGCCGCACCGACGTGCTGCTGCTGGCGCTCGACGCCGGCACCACGGCGGCGGGCGTCTTCACCAAGTCGAAGTGCCCCTCGGCGCCGGTCGAGTGGTGCCGGGCGATCCTGCCGCGCGGGCTGGCGCGCGGCCTCGTGGTGAATTCGGGCAATGCCAACGCTTTCACCGGCGCCAAGGGCCGCGAGGCGACCGCGCTGACCGCCAAGATCGCGGCGAAGGCGCTGGGCTGCCGCGAGGACGAGGTGTACCTCGCCTCCACCGGCGTGATCGGCGAGCCGCTCGACGCTACCAAATATGAGGGCGTGCTGGACGCGACCGCGACGCGCCTAGCCCCGCTGCCCTGGATCGACCCGGCGCGGGCGATCATGACCACCGACACCTTCCCCAAGCTCGCCACCGCCAAAGTGAAGATCGACGGCCGGGACGTGACCATCGCCGGCATCGCCAAGGGCGCCGGCATGATCGCGCCCGACATGGCGACCATGCTCTCCTTCGTGTTCACCGACGCCGCCATCGAGGCGCCGGCGCTGCAGGCGCTGCTCTCCAAGGGCGTGACCGACTCGTTCAACGCCGTCACCATCGACGGCGACACCTCGACCTCCGACACGCTGCTGCTGTTCGCCACCGGCGCCTCCGGCGCGCCGCGCATCGCCGACGCCAAGGACCCGCGCCTCGCCCGCTTCCGCCGCGCGCTGACCGGCGTGCTGGCGGATCTCGCCGAGCAGGTCGCCCGCGACGGCGAGGGCGCGCGCAAGCTGGTGCGGGTGAACGTCACCGGCGCGGTCTCGAAGAAGTCGGCCCGGCGCATCGCCCTGTCGATCGCCAATTCGCCGCTGGTGAAGACGGCGGTGGCCGGCGAGGACGCCAATTGGGGTCGCGTGGTGATGGCGGTCGGCAAGGCCGGCGAGCCGGCCGAGCGCGACCGGCTGACCATCTCCTTCGGCCCGATCCGCGTCGCGCATGAGGGCGCGCGCGACCCCGCCTATAACGAGGCCGAGACCTCCGCCTATATGAAGAACGATGTGATCGACATCACCGTCGATATCGGGCTCGGGCGCGGCACCGACCGGGTGCTGACCTGCGACCTCACCAAGGAATATGTCGCCATCAACGGCGACTATCGGTCCTGAACGCCGTCATCCCCGGGCTCGGCGCGGGGATCCACGACGTCATCGGCCAAGACGTGGATGGCCGGGACAAGCCCGGCCATGACGACCGAATGTGAGGGAACGCCCATGAAGCTCGTCCTCGTCGCCGCCGCCGCCCTCGTCGATGCCGACGGGCGCGTGCTGCTGACCGAGCGGCCGGAGGGCAAGTCGCTGGCCGGGCTGTGGGAGTTTCCCGGCGGCAAGGTCGAGCCGGGCGAGCGCCCGGAGGACTGCCTGATCCGCGAACTGGCGGAAGAACTCGGCATCGAGGTGAAGGAGCCGTGCCTCGCCCCTCTCGCCTTCGCCAGCCACACCTACGAGACCTTCCAGCTTCTCATGCCGCTGTGGATATGCCGGCGCTGGGAGGGCACGCCGACCGGCCGCGAGGGCCAGCGCCTCGCCTGGGTGAAGCCGGGCCGG
The DNA here is from genome assembly GCF_009223885.1 of Ancylobacter sp. TS-1. Taxonomy (NCBI): domain Bacteria; kingdom Pseudomonadati; phylum Pseudomonadota; class Alphaproteobacteria; order Hyphomicrobiales; family Xanthobacteraceae; genus Ancylobacter; species Ancylobacter sp. TS-1. The sequence goes on along the minus strand of NZ_CP045144.1, from coordinate 1,753,757 downwards.
CTGCGCGACTACCCGATGCCCCCCGCCGACGAACCGCTCATCCCGGTGCTGCTGGACCTGCTCGGGCCGGGACGGTAGGCCGCGCCGGATCAAGGCGCCGGCGAACGGCGCTCGCTTTCGTGAACGGCCACGGTCTTGATCGTCTACCTATCAGAAGGTAGACAAAACAATGCCCAGCGCCCCCACCACCTCCGACGCCATCCTCGCCTGCGCCCAGTCGCTGATCATGGCGGGCGGCTATAACGGCTTCAGCTATGCCGACATCGCCGAGGTGGTCGGCATCCGCAAGGCGAGCATCCACCACCACTTTCCCGGCAAGGCCGATCTGGTGCGCGCGCTCGTCGCCCGTTATCGGCGCGACGCCGAGGCCGGCCTCGCCGCGCTCGACCGGCAGGTCGCCGATCCGGCCGCGCGGCTGCGCGCCTATCTCGGCTACTGGGAGGCGTGCATTGCGGATGCGCGCGCGCCGATCTGCGTCTGCGCGCTGCTCGCCAGCGAGCTTCCCGTCCTGCCCGATCCTGTCGCGATCGAGGTGAGGGCGCATTTCCGCACGCTGGCGGCCTGGCTCGCCTCGGCGATGGAGCGCGGCGCCGCCGAGGGGAGCCTCCGTCTGGCCGATACGGCCGCCGTCGAGGCCGAGATGTTCATGGCCACCGTGCATGGCGCCATGCTGTCGGCCCGCGCCTATGGCGATGCCGGCATGTTCGGCGCCATCACCCGCCCCGTACTGCACCGTCTCGCCGGCTGAGGACTCCGCCGGAACGCCGTCTTTTACCCTCGCAGCCTACCAATCAGTAGGTAGTTTTCGCTTCCGTCTCGCAAAGGACAGACCCATGTTCGGCATCTCCCCCCTCGGCTGGGTGCACACGCTCGGCAGCCTGCCGGCCATCCCCGCCATGCTCTACATGTTCGCCCGCTACGGCCGGATCGTGCCGCGCTCGACGGCCGGTACGATCTATCTCGTGGCGATGCTGGTCGGCGCCGGTACCGTGTTCCTGGTCACGCACCAGCCGGCCGGCTACGTCATCGGCACGGTGACGCTGCTGCTTCTCGCGGTGGGCTACACGGCCGGGCGGGTCGGCGCTCTCGGGCGCGCGGCGCGCTATGTCGAGACGGTCTGCCTCAGCCTGACGGCGTTCCTGCTGATGCTGCCGACTGTCACCGAGGTGCTGCGCCGGGTCCCGGACGGTCACCCCTTCGTCACCGAGCTGAACGCGCCACCGCTGCTCGGCGCGCAGGCGAGCCTTCTCGCGCTGCTCGTCATCGGGCTGACGGCGCAGATCCTCGTCCTGCGCCGGTCGCGCGCGGGCCGCGACGCCTAGTCCCCGCCCGGCAGCTTTCCCTCCGGCACCTTCAGCGCGTCGGCCAGCCGGGTCTTGGCGGAGCCGGGGCGCAGCGGCTTCTGCTGGCTCTCATGCGGCGCCCAGCCGGACACCCAGGCGATCTCGAAGGTGGCGCGCAGCCGCCCGTCGGGATCGGCGAAGCGCTCGGCATAGACCTCGAACAGCCGCATCAGCGTCTTGCGCAGCAGCGGCGCGCGGCGGCGGTGGGCGAGCGGGTTGGCCGCCCCCATGCGGCGCAGATCGTGCAGCAGGGCGAGCGGGTCGCCATAGCGCACCACCACGCGGTCGACATCGGTCACGGGCAAGGCGAGGCCGGCGCGCTGGAGCAGGCCGCCGAGATCGCGCAGGTCGGCGAAGGGGGCGACGCGCGGCGAGACGCCGCCCAGCGTGTCGCTCTCGGCGATGGCGAAGGCCTCGCGCAGCTCCATCAGCGTGCCGGAACCGAAGAAGGCGGCGAGCAGCAGCCCGTCCGGGCGCAGCGCGCGGCGGATCTGCGCCAGCGCGCCGGGCAGGTCGTTCACGGTCTGCAGCGCCAGCGCGGAGACCACGAGATCGAGCGATTCCGGCGCGAAGGGCAGCACTTCCGGGTCGATCACCGCGTCGACGTCGACGCGCTCGGCCGGGCCGAAGGCGAACAGCCGGCCGATCATGTCCGCGCCGGCGAGCGCCTCGCGCAGGGCGGGCGTCGGCGTGCCGAGATCGGCGGCGGTCTCGAAGCGGCGCTTCACCGCACCGAGCCGGTCGGCGAGGTCCTCGGCCACGCGGTCGAGCAGGAAGGTCTCCGGCCCCAGCGCCAGCGCGCGGCGGCGCCGGGCGGCCAGCGCGCGGGCGTCGAAGATGTCGACGGGATTGGAACCTGACATGCGGTGCTCCTCGGGCGAGAGGCATAAGCCCGCCGCCGCGCCGGGTCAAAGAGCGGGGCGGCGCCGCCGGATCGGGTGGCGCGGGCGCCGCGCGCGCATGCTAGGCTCGCTTTCATGGACATGCCCCGGCTGACGGATGCGGCACTGGAAGGCGCCCCTGCGCCGCTCGCGGCGCGGCTGCGCGGTTTTGGGCGCGGTGTGGCGCGGGGGCTGGCGCGCGGGGCGGTCGACTTCGCGCTGCCGCCGCTGTGCATGGCCTGCCGGGCGGCGGTGGAGGAGCCGGGCTGCCTGTGCGCGCGCTGCTGGAGCCGGGTCGGCTTCATCGAGCGGCCCTTCTGCGACCGGCTCGGCACGCCGCTGCCGCACGAGATGGGGGAGGGCGACGAGGTTCCGGTCTCGGCGGCCGCGCTCGCCGATCCGCCGGCCTATGCCCGCGCCCGGGCGGTCGCCCTGTTCGGCGACGTGGCGCGCGACCTGATCCATGCGCTGAAATATGCCGACCGGCTCGATATCGCCGCTCCGATGGCGCGGATGATGGCGCGCGCCGGGGCGGACATCCTCACCGATGCGCAGGCGCTGGTGCCGGTGCCGCTGCACGGTTTCAGGCTCTGGCGGCGGCGCTTCAACCAGTCGGCGGCGCTGGCGCAGGCCATCGGGCGGACGGCCGGCGTGCCGGTGCGGCCGGGCTGGCTGGCGCGCCGGCGCGCCACGCTTCCCCAGGTCGGGCTCGACCGCGCGGGCCGGGCGCGCAACGTCGCCGGCGCCTTCGCGGTGCCGGAAGGCGCGCGGGCCGAACTCGCCGGTCGGCGCGTGGTGCTGGTCGACGACGTGCTTACCACCGGGGCCACGATCGACGCCTGCGCCAAGGCGCTCGCCCGCGCCGGCGCGGCGCGGGTGGACGTGCTGGTGTTCGCGCGGGTTGTTGACGGGCGGGGCGCGCCCATATCATAGCAATCCCCGCCGCCGAACGGCTCGCAGAGGTCGCCGCGATGTCGCAGATCGAGATCTACACCACCTATTCCTGCCCCTATTGCCACGCCGCCAAGGCCCTGCTGGAGCGCAAGGGCGTGGAGTTCTCGGAAATCAACGTGACCGGCGATCCGGTCGCGCGCTCGGCCATGTCGAGCCGGGCCAACGGGCGCACCAGCGTGCCGCAGATCTTCATCGACGGCCGCCATGTCGGCGGCTGCGACGATCTTTACGCGCTCGAGGAAGCCGGCGAGCTCGACCCGCTGCTGGCGAGCTGAAGGTGAATGAACCCATGACTGCCTCCCCCCTCGTTCCCCCGCTCGGCGCGCCCTTCCGCGCGGCGCTCGTGCAGATGCGCACCGCCAAGAGCGTGGCGACCAATGTCGAGACCGCCTCCGCGCTGATCCGGCAGGCGGTCGCCGAGGGCGCGAGCTACGTCCAGACGCCGGAGATGACCGGCACGATGGAGGAAAATCGCGAGGCGCTGTTCGCCGTGCTGCACGCCGAGGAGGACGACCCGGCGCTGGCCGCCTTCCGGGCGCTGGCCGCCGAGCTGAAGATCCACCTGCACATCGGCTCGCTGGCGGTGAAGGCGAGCGAGCACCGCGCCGCCAACCGCTCCTATCTGCTGGCGCCGGACGGCTCCATCGCCGCGCGCTACGACAAGATCCACATGTTCGACGTCGACCTGCCCAATGGCGACGTCTACCGCGAATCCAACGCCTACCGGCCGGGCGAGCTCGCCGTGCTGGCGGATCTGCCGCAGATCCGGCTCGGCTTCGCCATCTGCTACGACCTGCGCTTCCCGGCGCTGTTCCGCGCGCTGGCGGAAGGCGGGGCGGGGCTCATCACCGTGCCGGCCGCCTTCACCCAGTCCACCGGCGAGGCGCACTGGCACATCCTGCTGCGCGCCCGGGCGATCGAGACCGGCACCTTCATGCTCGCCGCCGCGCAGGGCGGCACGCATGAGAACGGCCGCAAGACCTATGGCCACAGCCTGATCATCGACCCGTGGGGCACCGTGCTCGCCGAGGGCGGCACCGAACCCGGCATCGTCGCCGCCGAGATCGACCCGGCCAAGGTGGCGGCGGTGCGCGCGCGCATTCCCTCGCTGGCCAATGGACGGCGCTTCGAGCTGCTGGCGCCGGGGGCGGAAAGCCGGCTGCACCTCGTCCCCTCGGGCGGTGCGGCATGATCCTCTACCGCCTCGCCTGCGCCCGCGAGCACGCGTTCGAAAGCTGGTTCCGCGATTCCGCCGCCTATGACGGCCAGCGCGCGGCCGGGCTCGTCACCTGCCCGGTCTGCGGCTCGCCGGATGTCGACAAGGCGCTGATGGCCCCCGCACTCGGGCGCGGCGCCCGCAGGCAGGAGACCGAGCCGGCCGCAGCGGAAGCCGCCCCGGTTCCGGCCGCTCCCGCCTCCCGGCCGGTGGCGCTGATGTCGGAGAAGGAGCAGCAGCTGCGCGCGATGATCCGCGCCGTGCGCGCCCATGTGGAGGCAAATTCCGATTATGTCGGCGAGGACTTCGCCACGCTCGCCCGCCGCATGCACGAGGGCGAGGAGGAGGCGCGCGCTATCCATGGCGAGGCCAATGCGGACGAGGTGCGCGCGCTGATCGAGGACGAGATCGAGATTCTGCCGCTGCCGGTGCTGCCGGACGAGCGGAACTGAGGAACTGCGCAACCGTCATCCCGGACGGACCGCAGGACCGATCCGGGGTCGCTTTGGCGAGCAGGCAGCGATCCCGGCCGATCCGGGATCGTCTTGGCGAGCGGGTAGCGATCCCGGTTCTCCGCTTCGCTGCGGCCGGGATGACGGGCGAACCGGAGCCGTCTCAGCCGCCGGCCGGCGCGGGAGCCGCAGCGGGGGCGGCGATGGCCTTCTCGATTTCCGGCAGCAGCTTTTCCTTCAGCCCGCGCTCGTCGAGGGGGCCGATGAACTTGTAGGCGATGCGCCCGTCGCGGCCGATCACGAAGGTTTCCGGCACGCCGTACACGCCCCAGTCGATGGCGGCGCGCCCGTTGGGATCCACGCCGACCGCCGCATAGGGATTGCCGAAGCGGCCGAGGAAGCGGCGGGCATTGTCGGCGTCGTCCTTGTAGTTGAGGCCGACGAGGCGGAAGCCCGGCATCTTCGACAGCGCGACGAGATAGGGGTGCTCGTCGCGGCAGGGCACGCACCAGGAGGCGAAGACGTTCAGCACCGTCACCGCGCCCTTGAGCCCGGCGGAGGTGAGGCCCGGCACCGGCGCGCCGTCCTGCGTCAGCCCCTCCAGCGGGGGCAGGTCGAGCGCGGGCGCCGGCCGGCCGATCAGCGCCGAGGGCACGCGCGAAGGATCTCCCGAGAACAGCCGGCCGTAGAACAGCGCCGCCAGCGCCAGAAACGCGATCAGCGGCAGCAGCACGAGCAGCCGGCGGCGCCCGGGGGAGGGGGGGATATCGCTCATCGCCTCGTCCTCACGCGTCGGGGCGGCCGGAGGAGCGCCGGCGCACGCCGCGCGCCTCCAGCTCGTCGAGGCGGCGGCGCACGAGGCGCCCGTCGATGACGGTCCACAGCGCCAGCGCGCCGAGGACCAGCGCGCTCACGCCGTAGCAGGCGATGATGAAGCTGCCGTGCTCGCCGAGCATTCAGGCCCCCTCACGCATAGGCGGCCTCGGCGGCGGCGCGCGCTTCCAGCACGCGCAGGCGGCGGCGGTGGATCTCGTTGCGCATCGCCGCCATGTGCAGGGCCAGCATGAGCAAAGTGAAGCCGACGGCGCAGGCCAGCAGCGGCCAGAGCAGGCTGGAATGGATGGTCGGCCCGTCCATGCGGAACACCGAGGCCGGCTGATGCAGCGTGTTCCACCAGTCGACCGAGAACTTGACGATCGGCACGTTGACGAAGCCGACGAGGCTCAGCACGGCGGCGGCGCGGCCGGCCTGGTTGGGATCCTCGATGGCCGAGCGCAGCGCCAGCAGGCCGAGATAGAGCAGCAGCAGCACCAGCATGGAGGTGAGCCGCGCGTCCCAGACCCAGTAGGTGCCCCACATGGGCCGGCCCCACAGCGAGCCGGTGACGAGGCACAGGAAGGCGAACACCGCGCCGATGGGCGCCATCGCCTTGTGCGCGACATCGGCCAGCGGGTGGCGCCAGACCAGGATGCCGAGCGCGGAGATCGCCATCAGCGAATAGCCGAACATGGCCAGCCACGCGAAGGGCACGTGGATGTACATGATCTTCACCGTCTCGCCCTGCTGGTAGTCGGACGGGGCGCGGAAGGCGAGGAAGAAGCCGATGGCGAGCGTCACCAGCGCCAGTGCCGTCAGCCATGGCAGGATGCGCCCGGAAAGAGCGAGAAAGCGGGTCGGGTTCGCGAGGTCCATCAGCGCCATGGCGCGGTTCTAATCCGCCCCGGCGTGGCCGGCAACATGCCGGGCCTGCGTCACTTTACGGACGGGGCCACAGGATGGTCACAACTGGACGATTGAACTGGGCGGGAAGTGGGGAATCGTATGACACTGGAACCATCCATCGCGGCGCGCGCCGGCCTCGAGCTGGGCCTCGCCGCCCTCGTTCTTCTCGCCGTCTCCTCGGCCGCACAGGCCCGCTCGAACGACGACGTGATGATGAAGCTCGAACCCTCCGAGCGCATCGAGCAGCGCTGCAATTCGCGGGCGATGGGCGAGGTCGGGCGCGACAACAAGGGCATGCGCCCGGACGAGCTGGTCGCCTATGCCTATCGCGATCCGGTCATCAAGGGCTGGAAGATCAGGGCGCCCGGCGCCGCCATCCGCAGCGGCAACACCTGGTACCACCTCGCCTATGAGTGCGAGACGCAGAACGAGGGCATGGACGTGAAGAGCTTCAGCTACAAGCTCGGCGCGGCGATCCCGGATGCGGAGTGGTCGGCGCATTATCTCGTCGGGCCGTAGGGCGCCCCCGGTCGATAACCCGCCGTGGCATGATGACCGTCGATCCATCCGTCATCCCGGACGGCCGGAGGCCGGTCCGGGATCGTGACCGGATTGAAGAGCGATCCCGGCTCTCCGCTACGCTTCGGCCGGGATGACGGTGTGGGCGGCGCCCGGCCGCTACCAGGATTTGAGCGCGCGCAGGGTCGGGGTCTTCTTGTCGAGATGGTCCGACATGCGCGAGAGCAGGCGGTCGAGCAGTTCGATCGCCTCGCGCACCGCCGGCCCCTTGTTCAGCATCACGCATTCGGCGCGGGCGGCCATGGCGGCGTCGGTCATCTCGCCGCGCGAGGGGATGCCGTCGCGCACGAGGTCCTCCAGCACCTGCGTCGCCCAGATCGCCGGCACGGCGGCGGCCTCGCAGATCCAGAGCAGTTCCTCCTGCATTTCGGCGAGGCGCTCGAAGCCGATCTCGGCGGCGAGGTCGCCGCGCGCGATCATCACGCTGAACGGGCCGCGACGGGCGGCGCGGGCGATGAGGTCGGGCAGGTTCGTCACCGCCTCCGGGCGCTCGATCTTGGCCATCAGGCCGAGCGGGCGGGCGCCGCGCCCGTGCCGGTCGAGCGCGGCGTCGAGCAGGTCGAGGTCTTCCGGGCGGCTGACGAAGGAATAGCCGATCAGGTCGGCGCATTCGATGACGGTGGCGAGGTCGGCATCGTCCTTGGCGGTCAGCGGGGAGAGGCCCAGCGCCGTGTCGGGCAGGTTGATGCCCTTCTCCGGCTTCAGCTTGGTGCCGTCGGGCCGCGTGTGCAGGATGCGCAGGATCGCCTCGGCTCCGTTCCGGCCCTCGCGCACGCTCTCCACTACGGCCTCGACCTTGCCGTCGTCGTAGCGCACGCGGTGGCCGACGGCGAGGCGGGTGACGATCTCCGGCATCGAAACGGCGGCGGCGAAGGGCGCCGCCTCGTCGGCATGCGGCTCGCCGTGCGCGACGAGGCGCAGCGTGTCGCCCGGCAGCAGGCGGCCGGAAGGCTTGCCCTTCTTCAGCGGCAGTACCGCGCCGGTGCGGATCTTCGGGCCGGCAATGTCCATCAGCACGGCGATGTCGCGCCCGACCGCCGCGCCGGCGGCGCGCACATGGCCGGCCATGGCGCGCCACGCCTCGGCGTCGTCATGGGCGCAGTTGATGCGGGCGACGTCCATGCCGGCGCGGGCGAGTTCCAGCACATAGTCCGGCGCACCGGCGGCCTCGCTCGGCAGGGTCACCATGATGCGGGTGGGGCGGTCGGCCGGCTCCGGGCCGAGCGAGGCGAGGCTGGCCGCGTCGAGCCGGGCCTCGCCGGCGAAGAAGTCCGCCGTGTCGGGCACGGGATGGGGCGCCGGGCGTCCGGTGAGCGCCGCGAGCGCCGCCAGCACGGCGTCGAGCGTCGGCAGCACCCGGCTTTCCAGCCGGCCGAGCGAGGACAGGCCGCGCCGCATGAGCTGGCGCTGGAGCGGGCGCAGCTCGTGGCGGCGCAGGGCGAGGTAGTGGGCGAGGTTGTCGAGCGCGGCGTCCTCGCGCCCGGCCTCGCGGAAGAAGCGCTCCTTCAGCGGCGCCGCCTCCTCGACGATGGCGGCGCGCAGCGACAGCAGGGTCTGGAACAGCGCCGCGTCGTCGCTCGCGGCATCGGCGGTGGAGAGAGTATCCTGCATGTCGCTCGCCCGTGTCCCGTGGATGGCGGGGCGACGCTAGTGTGCCGCTGTTACGCGGCTGTGACCTTACGTAGTCTGCCGGAAGGGCGCGCAAAACTTGACTTTGCGGCGGGCGGCGCTTACCAACCGCCGATCCTCGCATCACCCGCGAGCCGTCCCGCCGCCCGGACCCAGGAGTCCGGAGGCTAACGCCCGACAGCGCGATGCGCCCTCGGGCGACGTTCGGCGTTGCGTGTGCCTCCGCGCGGAAAGGGAGCCGAGCGAACGCATGTTCGATTCATTGACCGACCGCCTTGGCGGCATATTCGACCGGCTGAAGAAGCGCGGCGCGCTCTCCGAGGCCGATGTCGGCGAGGCCATGCGCGAGGTGCGCCGGGCGCTGATCGAGGCCGACGTGGCGCTCGACGTGGTGCGCTCCTTCACCGACCGCGTGCGCACCCGCGCCGTGGGCGCCGAGGTCATCAAGTCGGTCACGCCCGGCCAGATGGTGGTGAAGATCGTCAATGACGAACTCGTCGCCATGCTCGGCTCGGACGCCAAGCCGATCGATCTCGACGCCGCCCCGCCGGTTCCGGTGCTGATGGTCGGTCTTCAGGGCTCGGGCAAGACCACCTCCACCGCCAAGATCGCCAAGCGCCTGACCGACCGCTCCAACCGCAAGGTCCTGATGGCCTCGCTGGACACGCGCCGCCCGGCGGCGATGGAGCAGCTCGCCACGCTCGGCCAGCAGGTCGGCGTCGCCACGCTGCCGATCATGGCCGGCCAGAGCGCCGTGCAGATCGCCCGCCGCGCCATGGAGGCCGCCCGCCTCGGCGGCTACGACGTGGTGATGCTCGACACCGCCGGCCGCGTCACCCTCGACGAGGCGCTGATGGCCGAGGTCGCCGAGGTCAAGGCGGCGACCAATCCGCACGAGGTCCTGCTCGTCGCCGACAGCCTCACCGGCCAGGACGCGGTGAACACCGCCAAGGCGTTCGACGCCCGCGTCGGCCTGACCGGCATCGTGCTGACCCGCGCCGACGGCGACGGGCGCGGCGGCGCCGCGCTCTCCATGCGCGCCGTCACCGGCAAGCCGATCAAGCTGCTCGGCACCGGCGAGAAGATGGACGCGCTGGAGGATTTCGATCCCCGCCGCGTCGCCGGCCGCATCCTCGGCATGGGCGATGTCGTCTCGCTGGTCGAGAAGGCGGTCGAGAATCTCGACGCCGAAAAGGCGATGGCCGCCGCCGACCGGATGCGCAAGGGCCAGTTCGATCTCGACGACCTGCGCATGCAGCTCGACCAGATGGAGAAGCTCGGCGGCCTCGGCGGGCTGATGGGCATGCTTCCCGGCGTCGGCAAGATGAAGAACCAGCTTGCCGCCTCCGGCATGAATGACGGCGTGCTGAAGCGGCAGAAGGCGATCATCGACTCGATGACGAAGAAGGAGCGGCGCAATCCGAAGCTGCTCGACGCCTCCCGCCGCAAGCGCATCGCCTCGGGCTCCGGCACCAAGGTCGAGGACGTCAACCGGCTGATGAAGATGCATCGCCAGATGGCCGACATGATGAAGGCCATGGGCGGGCAGGCCGGCAAGCGCGGGCCGATGGCCGGCCTCGCCTCGATGTTCGGCCTCGGCGGTGGCGGGGGCATGCCGAGCCCCGACCAGATCAAGCAGATGGCCGAGAAGATGCCGGGCGGCCTCGGCGGCCTTTCCGGCGGCGGCCTGCCTCCGAATTTCCCCGGCAAGCTGCCCGGGCTTCCGGGTGCCGGAGGCAAGCCGGGTGGGCTGCCGGGTGGGCTTCCGGGCCTGCCGGGCTTCCCGGGGAAGAAGAAGTGACCAGAGACGTGCCGGCCTTCACCCATTAGCCGTCATCCCGGACGGCGCCGCAGGCGGCGATCCGGGATCGTTCTCCGCGTCATGCGGCAAGCGATCCCGGATCTTCGTTCGCTGCGCTCTCTTCGTCCGGGCCGACGACAGACACCAACCGACGAACCGAACTGCCTGAAAGGAAGAAAGAATGTCCCTCAAGATCCGTCTCGCCCGTGGCGGCGCCAAGAAGCGTCCCTATTACCGCATCGTCGTCGCCGACTCGCGCTCGCCGCGCGATGGCCGCTTCATCGAGAAGATCGGCACCTTCGATCCGCTGAAGCCCAAGGACGCCGCCGACCGCTTCACGCTCGACGTCGAGAAGGCCAAGGCCTGGCTCGCCAAGGGCGCCCAGCCGACCGACCGCGTCGCCCGCTTCCTCGATTCGCTCGAGCTGGTGAAGCGCGCCGCCCGCAACAACCCGGAGAAGGCCGTCCCCGGCAAGAAGGCGCAGGAGCGCGCCGCCGAAGCCGCCAAGGCCGCCGAAGCCGCTGCCGCCGCCGCGGCTGCCCCCTCGGCCGAGTGAGACTGGCGGGGCGCCCTTGCGGCGCCCTGCTTCAGGCTCCTTCGAGGCCGCTTCGCGGCACCTCGGGATGACGGGATTCTCTTGCCGGGAACGACATCATCCTGAGGTGCGAGCGTGAACGAGCCTCGAAGGATGGTCATTTCAGAGCGCACCTCGATGCCCCAGGACCGTGTTCTCCTCGCCCGCATCGGCGCCCCGCATGGGGTGCGCGGCGAGGTGCGGCTGTTCGTCTTCGCCGGGGATCCTTCTGCGCTGGACGCCTACGGCCCGCTGACCGACGAGGCCGGCACGCGTGTGTTCCGGCTGAGGACGCTGCGTCCGGCCAAAGATCATTTCGTCGCCCGCATCGAGGGCGTCGACACCCGCGAGGCGGCCGAGACGCTGACCAATGCGGGCCTCTACGTCGCCCGCGACCTCCTGCCCGAGCCGGAGGACGAGGACGATTTCTACCATGCCGACCTGATCGGCCTATCCGTCGTCACGGTGGAGGGCGCGCCCTTCGGCACGGTGGCGGCGGTGCATGATTTCGGCGCCGGCGACATCATCGAGGTTGCGCCCGAGGGCGGCGGGCGCACGCTGATGCTGCCCTTCACCAAGGCCGTCGTGCCGTCGGTGGACCTGAAGGCCGGGCGCCTCGTGGTCGATCCCGGCGAATGGGCGCGCGAGGAAGCCCCGCCGCCGGAAGCGGACCGGGGCTGAAGAGGCGTCGCGACGGTTTGTTCGCGTCGTCATCCCGGCCAAGCGAAGCGCAGAGCCGGGATCGTGCGCCGCAGAGCCTGTTTTTCACGCGATCCCGGATCGGCCTGACGGCCGTCCGGGATGACGATGCACGGAACCCCTGCCATGTGGCGCGCCTCGATCGTCACCATTTTCCCCGAGATGTTTCCCGGCCCGCTCGGCCTGTCGCTGGCGGGGCGCGCACTGGCGCAGCAGGCGTGGGGCGTCGAGACCATCGATCCGCGCGACCACGCTACCGACCGGCACCGCTCGGTGGACGACACGCCGGCGGGCGGCGGGCCCGGCATGGTGATGCGCGTCGACGTGCTGGCGCGCGCCATCGACGCCGCCGCGCCCGAGGGCGACACGCGCCCGCGCCTACTGATGACGCCGCGCGGGGCACCGCTGACGCAGGAGCGCGTGCGCGCGCTGGCGGCGGGCGAGGGGGCGGTGATCGTGTGCGGGCGCTTCGAGGGCGTCGACGACCGGCTGGTCGCCGCGCGCGGGCTGGAGGAAGTCTCGGTCGGCGACGTGGTGCTGTCGGGCGGGGAGATCGGCGCGCTGGTGCTGCTGGACGCCTGCGTGCGGCTGCTGCCGGGCGTGATGGGACACCCGGAATCGGGCACCGAGGAGAGCTTTTCGGCCGGGCTGCTGGAATATCCGCAATACACCCGGCCGCAGAGCTTCGAGGGGCAGGAGATTCCCGCCATCCTCACCAGCGGCGACCATGCGAAGGTGGCGCGCTGGCGCCGCGAGCAGGCCGAGGCGACGACGCAGGCGCGCCGGCCCGACCTGTGGGCGCGCTATCGCGATCCCGGCGGGCGCTGACCGCCGTCAGTCGGTGAGTTCGTAAGTGAAGTCCTGGTTGTTCTTGGTGTCGATCTCGTCGAACTTGCGGTCCTTGAAGCCGCCGGTCTCGCAGTCGAGCGTGTCGCCGGTCTGATATTCGCGGTTGTGCAGCGTGTACTTGTGGGCGGCGACGCAGAAATGGCCGCCCTGCTGCGACTCGGAGCCGGACCAGGTGCCGCCATCTTCGCCGGCGGCGTAGATATAATAATAGCGGTTCAGCAGGTCGCCCTTGATGAGGACGGTGCATTCGCCCTCCGCCAGCTTCCACCAGCCCTCCGACGTCCAGCCATAGTCGGCGTGGTTGTAGCCGATCGATACGTTCGCGACTTCGGTCGATTCGTTGCAGATCTTGAACCCGGCCTGGCCCTCGGACACGAAGAACAGCAGCCCGGCAGCGACCGCTACCGGAAGAATGAAACACTGACGCATGGATGGTCCCCGCTACCGCAAGTGCTCAATCGATCCTACCGCGCGGCGGAAAGCAATGAAAAACACATGACAAACGGGCCGCCTTCGCGTATAGGCGCGCCGTCACTATGAACTGACAACAGCAATATGCGGACGGCCGGGCCCTCGGGTTTTCGCCGATCTCGCCTGAGGTGATGAAAATGGTCGATATTATCAAGGAGCTCGATGACGAGCAGGCCGCCAAGCTGGCCGGGATCCGGGCGATCCCCGATTTCCAGCCGGGCGACACCGTCATCGTGAACGTGAAGGTGAAGGAAGGCGAGCGCTCGCGCGTTCAGGCCTATGAAGGCGTGGTGATCGCCCGCAATGGCGGCGGCATCAACGAGAGCTTCACCGTCCGCAAGATTTCGTATGGCGAGGGCGTCGAGCGCGTGTTCCCGCTCTACTCGCCGAACATCGACAGCCTGAAGGTTGTCCGTCGCGGCAAGGTGCGCCGCGCCAAGCTCTATTACCTGCGCGACCGTCGCGGCAAGTCGGCCCGTATCGCCGAGCGCCAGGACAAGAACGCCGCCAGCCGCAAGAAGGGCGCTGCCCCGGTCGCCGCCGCCGAGTGATCGGCGCGCCGAGCATTCAATGAAAAGGCCGGGGCATGCCCCGGCCTTTTTGTTTGTCGCTGCCGGAATGGAGAGCGGTCCCGGCTCTCGCCAGGCTCGGCCGGGATGATGTCGTTCGCGCCCTCAGATCGCCTGTCCGCCCGAGATCTCGATGCGCTGGGCGGTGACCCAGCGATTGGCGGGCGACAGCAGGCTCGCCACCATCGGGCCGATATCGTCCGGCACGCCGACGCGGCCGAGCGCGGTGATGCTGGCGAGCTGCTTGTTGATCTCGGGATTGTCGCGCACCGCGCCGCCGCGGAAATCAGTCTCGATCGCCCCGGGCGCCACCGTGTTGACGGCGATGCCGCGCGGGCCAAGCTCCTTGGCCATGTAGCGTGTCAGCACTTCTACCGCGCCCTTCGCCGCCGCATAGGCCCCGTAGCCGGGATAGGCGAAGCGGGTCAGGCCGGTGGAGAAGTTGACGATGCGCCCGCCCTCGGCGAGCAGCGGCAGCAGCGCCTGGGTGAGGAAGAACACGCCCTTGAAATGGACGTCGACAAGCCGGTCAAACTGCGCCTCGGTGGTCTCGGTGATGGCCGCGCTGTCGCCATGGCCGGCATTGTTGACGAGGTGGTCGAAGCTGTCGCGACCCCAGACATCGCCCAGCGTGGCGCGCAGCTTTTCGGCGAAGGCGGGGAAGTCGGCGATCCGGCCGGTGTCGAGCTGGAGGGCGGCGGCCTTGCGGCCCAGCGCCTCGATCTCGGCGACGACGGCAAGGGCGTCGTCGGCGCGGCTGTGATAGGTGACGATCACGTCGTCGCCATGGCGGGCGACGGCGAGCGCCGTGTTGCGGCCGAGCCCACGGCTGCCGCCGGTGATGAGGGTTATCTTCGTCATGTTCCGTCTCCTGTCGGTTGGTGGCGAAGATATGGACCGCGCGCGGTGCCGGCAGTTGCCGGAAGGGCGCGAATTCTTGCCTGATCCTCCAAAGCTGCTGGCGGGGCGGCCGGATTGCGTTATCCTGTCGGCATGACAACGCTGCTCGACATCATGGACCGGCACGGCCGGCTGCGCGCCGATGCGAACGGAATCGCGACGACCCCCATTCCCGGCGTCATGTTCTTCCGTGTGACCACCCCGACGGGCGGCGCCCATGCCATCGCCCGGCCGCTGGTCTGCCTCGTGGTGCAAGGGGCCAAGCAGGTCACCATGGGCACGCGGGATTTCAACTTGGTCGCCGGCGACTCGCTGCTTATCACCGCGGACGTGCCGATCGTCAGCCATATCACCAAGGCGAGCCACGCCTCGCCCTATGTCTCGCTGGTGCTGGAGCTCGACCTCGCGGTGATCGCGGAACTGGTGCGGGAAATGGGGCCGGCCGTGGCCGGAGACGCCGCCCCGGTGCGGGTCGACCCGACCGACGCCGAGGTTGCCGACGCGGCGCTGCGGCTCATGTCCTTGCTCGATCGTCCCGCCGCGCTGCCCGTGCTGCAGGCCCCGCTTATCCGGGAAATGCACTACTGGCTTCTCGCCGGGCGCCACGGCGCCGCCATCCGGCGGCTCGGCTGGGCGGAGAGCCACGCCCAGCGCATCGGCCGTGCGGTCGCCCTGTTGCGCGCCGAGTTCGCCCGGCCGATCCCGGTCGAGAGGCTGGCGGCGGTGGCGGGAATGAGCGTGTCGGCCTTCCACCAGCATTTCCGCGCCGTCACCTCGCTCTCGCCGCTTCAGTTCCAGAAGCAGCTCCGGCTGATCGAGGCGCGCCGGCTGATGGCGGGGGAGGGGGCGTCGGCCAGCAGCGCGGCCTTCGCCGTCGGCTATGAGAGCGTGCCCCAGTTCACCCGCGAATATGGCCGGCTGTTCGGCCAGCCGCCGGTGCGCGACATGAAGACGGCCCGGCAGAGCATGCACGCCGCCTGAGGCACCGTGCCGGGGCGGGCGTCAGCAGTCCTTGATGTGGTGGACGCGGGTGTTGATCTGCTGCTCGACGATCAGCGTGCCGTCGCCCAGCATGGCGGCCTGCATCACGGTGGCGAAGTCCGGCTTGCGCAGAGGGCAGGTGATCATCGTGTCGGCCTTGGCCTGCGCGACCCGGGCGATGGGCGCGATGTCGACGCGGTTGCCCGCCTCGACGGCGATGAAGGTCCCGGCGGTGGCAATGATCAGGGCGATGTCGGTTACGCGCATCGGAATCTCCCTTGCGTAACCAGCGTAACGCAGCGTCTCGCCCCGCGCTATATCCTAATGACGCTGAGGAAAATCTGTCCGTCTGCCCACCATATCTACCCATAATACTATGTAATACATTATTTCAGTCGCAGTCATGGTGACTTGCGCTTCACGCGCTCGTGCGCCGGCGGCCGGGTCTGCGGTGGCTGCGGCCGATTGTCCGGCGCGGCGAGACTTGCTAGAAGGGTTCCATGATGAAGATGGGCTTCAGGAAGGCGTCGGATCGCCGGGTGCAGGGCCGCGTACCGGCCGCTGCGCGCGCTGTCGCGCGTCCCGAGGCGCGCCGCCGGCTGCCGACGACCATCGGCTTCGCCGCCGTGCCCGACCATGTGCGCCTGCCCGCGCGCTTCTTCGGCCGTTTCACCGCCTGCGCGGTGGCCGGGCTTAGCTGAGCGTCGCCCGGAGCGCCGCGCCCCCGATGCGCGCATTCCCGGCCACGCCTGCCGAAGCCACCCCTGTTTCCCATCTGTTCAAGTGAGACGCCGAGATGAGTCCGTCCGCTCCCCGTACCCTGTACGACAAGATTTTCGACGACCATGTGATCGACCGCCAGGATGACGGCACCTGCCTGCTCTATATCGACCGCCATCTGGTGCATGAAGTCACCAGCCCGCAGGCCTTCGAGGGCCTGCGCGTGGCCGGGCGCCGGGTGCACGCGCCGACCAAGACGCTCGCCGTGGTTGACCACAACGTGCCGACCTCCGACCGCCGCTTCGGCATCGACGATCCCGAGAGCCGCATCCAGGTCGAGACGCTGGCGGAGAACGCCCGCGACTTCGGCATCGAATATTTCAACGAACTCGACAAGCGCCAGGGCATCGTCCACGTCATCGGCCCGGAGCAGGGCTTCACCCTGCCGGGCACGACCATCGTCTGCGGCGACAGCCACACCTCGACGCATGGTGCCTTCGGCGCGCTCGCCCACGGCATCGGCACCTCCGAGGTCGAGCACGTGCTCGCCACCCAGACGCTGATCCAGCGCAAGGCGAAGAACATGCGCGTCACCGTCGACGGGAAGCTGCCCGACGGCGTGACCGCCAAGGACGTGACGCTCGCCATCATCGGCGCCACCGGTACCGCCGGCGGCACCGGCTTCGTCATCGAATATGCCGGCGAGGTGTTCCGCAACCTCACGATGGAAGGCCGCATGACGGTCTGCAACATGTCCATCGAGGGCGGCGCCCGCGCGGGCATGGTGGCGCCGGACGCGACCACCTTCGCCTATGTGAAGGACCGCCCGCGCGCGCCGAAGGGCGCTGCGTGGGACGCGGCGCTGCGCTACTGGGACACGCTGCGCACCGACGAGGGCGCCTTCTTCGACAAGGAGATCCGCCTCGACGGCGGCGCGCTGCCGCCCATCGTGTCCTGGGGCACCAGCCCGGAGGACGTCATCTCGGTGGAGGGCGCGGTGCCCGACCCGGAGCTGATCGAGGACGCCGACAAGCGCGACGCCAAGAAGCGGGCGCTGGCCTATATGGGCCTCGTCGCCGGCACGAAGATCACCGACATCGCCATCGACAAGGTGTTCATCGGCTCCTGCACCAATGCCCGCATCGAGGATCTGCGCGCGGTGGCCAAGATCGTCGCCGGCCACAAGGTCCGCGAGGGCGTGGCCGGCATGATCGTGCCGGGTTCGGGTCTGGTGAAGCTGCAGGCCGAGGCCGAGGGGCTGGACGCGATCTTCCGCGCCGCCGGCTTCGACTGGCGCGAGCCGGGCTGCTCCATGTGCCTGGCCATGAACGCGGACAAGCTCGGCCCGGAGGAGCGTTGCGCCTCCACCTCGAACCGCAATTTCGAGGGAAGGCAGGGCCATAAGGGCCGCACCCATCTCGTTTCCCCCGCCATGGCGGCGGCGGCGGCGATCGCCGGCCATTTCGTCGACGTGCGCCGCTGGCCGCACGCGGCGTGAGGCGCTGCCCGGCGGCCCGGCCCGACAAGGAGCCCGGCCGCCGGTCGTCGGTGTCAGGCGCAGCCATATTCCCGCACATAGCGGTAGTGATGCGGCAGCCCGATGCGCACAGTGTGGTACCCGCAAAGGCCCCCGTCATACGAGTTCAGATAGGGGTCGGGCCCGTAGCTGTCGTCGTACGGGAAGCCGAAGAACCCGTAGCCGTAACCATGGTCGTTGTGATGGTAGACGTTGCTGAACGGCACGCCATGGAAGAAGCCGCCATGCGGGTAGAAGCCTCCCCCGTCGTGAAAGCCGCCGCCATGGAAGCCGCCACCGTAGCCTCCACCATGGAAGCCTCCCCCGTCGTGAAAGCCGCCGCCGAAGCCGCCGCCCATATGGCCGCCACCGCCGCCGAAGCCGCCATGCGCGGAGGCCGCGCCGGCACCAGCGGCCAGCAGCGAGAGCGCGAGAAGGCCGGTCTTGAGCGCGCCGGCCACGCGCGGAGTGAAGAGTGTCATTGTCGTCGTCCTCGCATTGAGGGACGTCGCCCGGTGACGATGTGGGGAGACGCCCGCGCCTTGTCCCGCCCTCTGACGCAGCGGGACCCGCGCATGAAGGTGCGAATCGGCAAGGACGGAGTGCCGGCGTGTGTGCTGCGGCGCGGGGAGACACGGGCATGAGCCGCGAGCCGCATGAGTTTCCGCCGCCGGACGACCCCATCGAGATCTGGGGCCGTCGCATCGGGCGCGGGCTCGCCATTCTGGTGGGGCTCGGGCTCGCCTATTACCTCTTCGCGACCTATCTCAGGTGAACCGATGAACGCGACGGACTGGCTGCGGCGCGGGGCGCCCTCGCTGGCGGAGATGGAGGCGATGGCCGGGGAAGCCTATGCCCGGCTGCCCGACGCCTTCCGCGCCATGTGCGGCAACCTCGTCATCCGCGTCGAGGATTTCCCGACCGATGAGGTGCAGCGGGAGATGGAGACGGAGACCCCGTTCGACCTGCTCGGGCTGTTCCAGGGCTTCGGTCTGGCGCAGGGCTACGAGACCGCCACCGGCATGCTGCCCAACATGATCTTCCTCTACCGCCGCCCGATCCTCGACTATTGGGCGGAGAACGAGGAGACGCTCGGCGACATCGTCACCCATGTGCTGGTGCACGAGATCGGCCACCATTTCGGCCTGTCGGACGACGACATGGAGCGGATCGAGGAGGAGGCCGATACGTAGCGAACCGCATGTGAGCGGGGCGGCGCGTAACTTAGAACCAATCCAAACGGAGAGGTGATAAGGCCATGACGCAGCATCCGTCCCGCCCGAGCGCGGCCGACCATTACAGCCTGCCCCTGAGGGGCCTCCACTGGCTGACGGTGATCGCCATCGTCGTCGTCTACGGAGTGACCTATCTGGAGGACCTGTTCGCGAGCGGCACGCCCGAGCGCGCCCTCGTCTGGTGGACCCACATCTCGGTGGGCCTGTCGATTCTCGGCCTCGTCGCGTTGCGTCTGGTGTTTCGCGTCGTCGGGCCGGTGCCGCCGCCTTCGGCGGCCCTGTCGCGGCCGGCTCACCTGGCCGCGAGCGTGGCGCACGTGCTGCTCTATGCGCTGCTGGTCGCGACACCTCTCGTCGGGATCTATCTCGCCTTCCTGCGCGGCAACGAGGTGACGTTCTTCGGCCTGTTCACGATCCCGTCGCCGGTGGCGGTGGACCGGACGGCCGCCCGGCAGGTGATCGAGGTGCACGAACTGCTGGCGAACGCGCTCGTCGTGCTCGCCCTGCTGCACGCCGCGGCGGCCTTGGTGCATCATGTCGTCTTCCGGGACGACGTGCTGCGCCGCATGCTGCCGCACCGCTGAACGCGCTCCGGGGCCTCCCTCGAAGCCTTTCGAGGGGACGCGGGATTCAATGGGAGTTGGCGCGTCGTGCGGAAATGCGGAGGCGGGGTTGGGCGCTTCCCCTGGCGAGCCTAGCCGTTGACGCCCGCTTCGACGCAGCTCTCGACCGCGATCATCACATCATTCATGGAGGTGTTGCCGATGTTCCAGTTGAACCGCTTGTTGCCGACCTCGACCTTGATGACGTTCCGCAGTTCGAGGACCGCGGCGAGCGCTTCCGTGTCGATGCGGGCCCAGGCACGGATTTTGTTGCCGTTGGCATCGAACGTCATCATGCCGTGCGGGCCGAGATCCAGCGTCATCAGGAAGGGATCGGTCTTGGCGACACCCGGCACGCTCACTGCAAAGACCTGATTGGTGTTCTGCGCGATCCGCAATTCCCCCGCAGGGCCCTTGAGGGTGGCGGCGCAACGGTCGAACCGGTTGTTCTCCCAGACCTTGTCGATGGTGAACGGGCCGATCCTGCGAATGGTCTGCGATCGGCTTGCCGCTGAGGCAGGAGAGGCCGCGAGGAGGGCGATGGCGCCGGCCACGCTTCCCGCGATCAGTGCCCGCATCGTCCTGCCTGCCCAGTCGGTCGTTGCCTGCGGTGCGGCCATAATGGGCGAGCTCCAGATGAGTGGTTATTAATTACCAGTCCTAGGCCTGAATCGAGCCCGGCGCTAGGCTGCCCTGTCGTAATTTGCTATGGAGCCGTCACCGCTTTGGCGGTACGGCCCGGGAGTATCGGAATGGACAAGTTCACCACCCTGACCGGCGTCGCGGCGCCGCTGCATCTGGTCAATGTCGATACCGACATGATCATTCCGAAGCAGTATCTGAAGACCATCAAGCGCACCGGCCTCGGCAAGGGCCTGTTCTCGGAGCTGCGCTACAAGGACGATGGCTCGGAGAACCCCGACTTCGTGCTGAACAAGCCGGCCTATCGCGACGCCACCATCCTGATCGCCGGCGACAATTTCGGCTGCGGCTCCTCGCGCGAGCATGCCCCCTGGGCGCTGCTGGACCACGGCATTCGCTGCGTGATCTCCACGTCCTTCGCCGACATCTTCTACAATAACTGCTTCAAGAACGGCATCCTGCCGATCAAGGTGAGCCCCGAGCAGCTCGCCGCGCTGTTCGACGACGCCGCGCGCGGCGCCAACGCCAAGATCACCGTCGATCTGGAAAGCCAGACCATCACCGGGCCGGACGGCGGCTCGATCTCCTTCGAGGTCGACGCGTTCCGCAAGCACTGCCTGCTCAACGGGCTCGACGATATCGGCCTCACCCAGGTGAAGGCGGACAAGATACACTCCTTCGAGGCGAAGCTCGCCGAGGATCGCCCCTGGTCCTGAGGGCTTCGGGCGGACTCATCGTCCTCCCGGACGGCCGCAGGCCGATCCGGGATCGCGGGAAGCGCCGGGGCGATCCCGGCTCTCTGCGACCTCGCCTGAGCCTGCCCCTGGGATTGCCGGAGGCGGGACCCGAGGGGCCGGAATGACATCGAGGATCGGTATCCCATGAGCGAGCGCCGCCTGATCTCGTCCCATTCCGCCTTCGAGGCCGTGGCCGGCTATTCGCGGGCGGTGGTCGACGGCGACGACATCTTCGTTTCCGGCACCACCGGCTACGACTACACGATCATGGAACTGCCCGAGGATCTGCTCGCGCAGACCCATGGCTGCTTCCGCAACATCTCCGCCGTGCTGGCGCAGGCCGGCGCCAGCCTCGATGACGTGGTGCGGGTGCGCTACATCGTGACCCGCGCCGAATATGCCGAGACGGTGTTTCCGGTCTTCGGGGCATATTTCGCCCGCGCGCGCCCCGCCGCGACGCTGATCGTCGCCGGGCTGCTCCAGCCGGAAATGAAGATCGAGATCGAGGTGACGGCCCGCCGCCGTAGCGCGCCGCTGCCGGGCTGAGCAATTTTTCGCCTTTACAGCGCCCCGTTCCCGGGATGGAATCGTTCAAAATAAACAGAACATTCCGGGAGACGCCCCCCATGTGCCACATCTTCGCGGGCCAACCGCCCGAAACCTATGAGAGCCAGACCCGTTCGGTGCGGATCGGCGGCCATTCGACCTCGATTCGCCTGGAGGCGGCGTTCTGGACCGTGCTCGAGGACGTCGCCGCCCATCAGGGCATGAGCCTGGGCAAGTTCGTCACCAAGCTGCATGACGAGGTGCTCGACCTGCATGGCGAGGTACGCAACTTCGCCTCGTTGCTGCGCTGCTCCTGCCTGATCTATCTCGCCGAGGTCCGTCCCGCCGGTGTCGCTGCCGCGCCCGCCCGCGAGCGCTATCTGTGCGAGAGCGCCCGCCTGCACCTCGAGGCGGCGGAGTGAGGCGCGCGGGCGGTTCTTCCGCCCGTCCACCCGTGAAAAAGCACATCGTGGTGATGTGTTAGCAGCGTACCACCCACGGCCCGCCCCGCGGCCTAGCATCCCCGTTATCGGCGGAATCCCCGCCGCGACGAGGTTCAAGGCCGGAGGAACAGGTGGCGAAGGCCATTCATTCGATGATCCGCGTGCTCGACGAGGCGCGCTCGGTTGATTTCTACATGCGCGCCTTCGGGCTGGAGGTCGCGACGCGGCTGCCGTTCGACGGCTTCACGCTGATCTATCTGCGCAATCCGGAAGCCGATTTCGAGGTCGAACTCACGGTCAATCACGGCCGCACGGAGCCCTATGCGCTCGGCGATGGCTATGGCCACATCGCCTTCGTGGTCGACGATCTCGACGCCGAGCATGCCCGCTTCATCGAAGAGGGGCTCTCGCCCAATCCCATCAAGGAATTCTTCCACGACGGCGTTCTGCTCGCGAAGTTCTTCTTCGTGGCGGACCCCGACGGCTACAAGATCGAGGTGCTCCAGAAGCACGGTCGATACCGCTGATAACCCGCGCCGGCACGCCAGACGGCGCGGATGATACCAAAAATACATAAGAAGTCCGGGAGGTTACAATGCCAACACTGATCGACAGGCGAGGTGTATCCCGCCGTGCGGTGCTCACGGGCATCGGCGCGGCCGGTGCCCTCATGGTGAGCGGCGCGGCCGTGCTCAGCCCGCGCGAGGCCTGGGGGCTCGAGGTCTCGGCGCTCAAGCCGCAGACCATGCGCACCCTCATCGTCCTGGCGCGGGACATCTACCCGCACGACAAGGTGCCGAACCGCTTCTACGCGATCGCGATGAAGCCCTACGAGGCCGATGCCGCCAAGGATCCCGCGTTCAAGGCGATGGTCGAGGACGGGGTGACGACGCTCGACACCCTCGCCATGGCCAGATACGGCGTGCCCTATGCCGATGTCGGCTGGGAGGAGCAGCGCGTCGCCCTCCTGCGCGAGATCGAGGACGGGGCCTTCTTCCAGAAGGTGCGCGGCGGCCTCGTGGTCGGCCTCTACAACCAGGAAGAGGTCTGGCCGATCTTCGGCTACGAGGGCTCCTCGGCCGACAAGGGCGGTTACATCGACCGCGGCTTCAACGACATCGTCTGGCTGTGAGGGGAGGACGCGATCATGGCTGCACCCTTCGATCTGAATGACGATTCCGTCGTCGTCATCGTCGGCTCGGGCGCCGGCGGCGGCACGCTCGGCACCGATCTCGCGCTCAAGGGCATCAAGGTGGTGATCCTTGAGGCCGGCGAACGCCACAACATGGAAGATTTCGTCAATAACGAGTGGGAGAGCTTCGGCCAGCTCGCCTGGAAGGACATGCGCACCACGTCCGGTTCCTGGCGCGTGCACAAGAACTTCCCCAACCTGCCGGCGTGGATCGTCAAGGCGGTGGGCGGTTCCTCGGTGCACTGGGCCGGCGCCTCGCTGCGCCTGCAGGAGCATGAGTTCAAGACCCGCTCGACCTATGGCGACCTCGACGGGGCCAACCTGCTCGACTGGCCGATCACGCTGAAGGAGCTGGAGCCCTATTACGCCCGCGCCGAGGACCGGATGGGCGTGACCCGCACCAACGGCATTCCCGGCCTGCCGGGCAACAACAACTTCAAGGTGTTCGAGGCCGGCGCCAAGAAGGTCGGCTACAAGGAAGTCTCCACCGGCCGCATGGCGATCAACTCGCAGCCCCGCAACGACCGTGGCGCCTGCCAGCAGATCGGCTTCTGCTTCCAGGGCTGCAAGTCCGGCGCGAAATGGTCGACGCTGATCGCCGAGATCCCGCGCGGCGAGGCGACCGGCAACCTCGAAGTGCGCCCGCAGTCCATGGTGCAGAAGATCGAGCACGACGCCTCCGGCAAGGTGACGGGCGTGGTCTATGTCGACAAGGACGGCAAGACCCAGCGCCAGAAGGCCCGCATCGTGGCGGTGGCCGGCAACTCGATCGAGAGCCCGCGCCTGCTGCTCAACTCCGCCAGTGCCATGTTCCCGGACGGGCTGGCCAATTCCTCCGGTCAGGTCGGGCGCAACTACATGCGGCACATGACCGGCTCGGTCTACGGCGTGTTCGACAAGCCGGTGCACATGTATCGCGGCACCACCATGGCCGGCATCGTGCGCGACGAGGCGGTGTTCGACACCAAGCGCGGTTTCGTCGGCGGCTACGAGATGGAGACGCTCTCGCTCGGCGTGCCCTTCATGGCCGCCTTCCTCGATCCGGGCGGCTGGGGGCGCTCCTTCACCTCCGCCATGGACGGCTATGTCAACACGGCCGGCATGTGGCTGGTGGGCGAGGACATGCCGCAGGAGACCAACCGCGTCACGCTCAACACCGATGTGAAGGACCAGTACGGCCTGCCGGTGGCGGACGTGCATTTCGACGATCACCCCAACGACGTCGCCATGCGCAACCACGCCTACCGCCAGGGCGCGGCGATCTACGATTCGGTCGGCGCCATCCGCACGCTTCCCACGCCGCCCTATCCCTCGACCCACAATCTCGGCACCAACCGCATGAGCGAGAAGGCGCGCGACGGCGTGGTGAACCGCAACGGGCAGACGCACGACATCAAGAACCTGTTCGTCTCCGACGGCAGCCAGTTCACCACCGGCGGCGCGGAGAACCCGACGCTGACCATCGTGGCGCTGGCGATCCGCCAGGCCGAGTTCGTCGCGGCCGAAATGTCCAAGGGTACGATCTGAGCCTGAGCCTCCCGGGCGGCACGTGCCGCCGCCTTCCCTCCCGCCGCCGGCAGACACCCTGCCGGCGGCCTTTCTTTTGGCGCCGGGGCCGGCACCGCTTGCCAGCGTCCGCGTCAGCCATTAGCACTCGCTCGCCGGGCTGAGACGCCCGGCGCGGACGCTTCACGAACAGGCGTAGACGAGGGACTCCATGGCCACCCACAAGCTCCTCCTCCTCCCCGGCGACGGCATCGGCATCGAGGTGATGGCCGAAGTGAAGCGGGTCATCGACTGGCTCGATGCGCGCGGCCTCGCGTCCTTCACCATCGAGGAAGACCTCGTCGGCGGCGCGGCCTACGATTCCTGCGGCCAGCCGATCTCCGAGGAGGCCATGGCCAACGCCTTCGCCGCCGACGCGATCCTGCTCGGCGCGGTCGGCGGCCCGAAATGGGCCAATGTCGCCTATGAGTGCCGCCCCGAGGCGGGCCTGCTGCGTCTGCGCAAGGACCTTCAGCTGTTCGCCAATCTGCGCCCGGCCGTGTGCTATCCCGCGCTGGCCGACGCCTCCAGCCTGAAGCGCGAACTCGTCGAGGGGCTCGACGTGCTGATCGTGCGCGAGCTGACCGGCGGCGTCTATTTCGGCGAGCCCAAGACCATCACCGACATCAGCGACGGGCAGAAGCGCGCCGTCGACACGCAGGTCTACGAATCCTACGAGATTGAGCGCATCGCCCGCGTCGCCTTCGATCTCGCCCGCACCCGCCGCAACAAGGTGGTGTCGACCGAGAAGCACAACGTCATGAAGACCGGCCTGCTGTGGAAGCAGGTGGTGAGCGAGGTGCACGGCTCGGACTATGCCGACGTGGTGCTGGAGCACCAGCTCGCCGATTCCTGCGGCATGCAGCTGGTGCGCGCGCCCAAGCAGTTCGACGTCATCGTCACCGACAACCTGTTCGGCGACATTCTCTCCGACGTCGCCGCCATGCTGACCGGCTCGCTCGGCATGCTGCCCTCCGCCTCGCTCGGCGCGGTGGAAGAGGTCTCCGGCAAGCGCCGCGCGCTCTATGAGCCCGTGCACGGTGCCGCGCCTGATATCGCCGGCAAGGGCCTCGCCAACCCGATCGCCATGGTCGGCTCGCTCGCCATGGCGCTGCGCTATTCCTTCGGCGAGCTGGAGGCGGCTGACCGGATTGAGGCGGCGATCGCCGGCGTGCTGGCGGCCGGCTTCCGCACCAACGACATCTATTCCGAGGGCTTGACCCGCGTCGGCACGTCCGGCATGGGCGACGCGCTGCTGGCGGAGCTGGAGAAGGCGGCCTGAGCCGCCGTCCCCACCGCGTGCGCCACCCTTCGGGGCGGCTCTGAAATGACAAAGCCCGGCGCGAGCCGGGCTTTTTCGTTGGGCGAGGCCGTCGGCGGCGGGATCAGTAGCCCGGCAGCTCGAAGCGGCTCGGCAGCGGCCAGCGCATGCCGGTGATGCCGCCGGTGTCGCCATATTGCGGGTAGCGCGGGGTGATCAGCTCGACATAGTTGAGGTCGCGGCTGGTGCCGGGCTTCACCACCGGGCCGGGATCCAGATAGGAGCGCGGCGGCATCTTGCGGATGATGATGCGCGTCTCCTGCGCGTCGGCCGTCGGTGCCGTGGCGATCAGCGCGGAGCCGGCAACGAGAGCGGCGAGGGCGAACAAGGCGATACGCATCAGAACCTCCCAGCGACGAATCCGCCGCGATGCGGACGATTACGTCACGACAAGAATGATCGCAACTTATCGTTCCGTCGAGATGAGGGAAGTACTAATTCCGCCTCTCGGCAACGAAATGCGCCGCTTCCGCGAGGAGTGTTGCAGCCGTGCCGAAGCCGGACAGCGCCGCCTCGGCCTCGCCCACCAGCCGCCCCAGCTCGGCCCGGGCCCCCTCGATGCCGAGCCTGCCGACCAGAGTCGCCTTGCCGGCGGCGGCATCCTTGCCGACCGCCTTGCCCACCGTGCCGGCCTCGCCCTCGACGTCGAGCAGGTCGTCGGCGATCTGGAAGGCGCGCCCGACGGCACGGGCGTAGCGGTCGAGAGCGGCGCGCCCGTCCGCGTCGGCGCGCCCGAGCAGGGCGCCCGCCTCGCAGGCCTGCCGCAGCAGGGCGCCGGTCTTCATCGCCTGAAGCTCGATGATCGCCTCCGCCGGCAGGTCGAGCGGCGCGCCGTCGCCGAATCGACCCTCGGCGGCGAGGTCCAGCATCTGCCCGCCGATCATGCCCGCCACGCCGGCCGCGCGGGCGAGGCTGGCCACCAGCGCGATGCGCACGCCCGCGTCCGGCCCGGCGTCCTCGCGGGCGAGGATCTCGAAGGCGAGGGTGAGCAGGCCATCGCCTGCGAGTATCGCGGTTGCCTCGTCATAGGCGCGGTGGACGGTCGGCCGGCCCCGGCGCAGGTCGTCGTCGTCCATGGCCGGCAGGTCGTCATGCACCAGCGAATAGCAGTGGATGCATTCGAGCGCGGCGGCGGCGGGCAGGGCGGCCTGCCGCGAAACGCCGAACAGCGCCGCGCTCTCGACCACGAGAAAGGGGCGCAGCCGCTTGCCCCCCGCCAGCGTGGCGTGGCGCATGGCGCCGGCGAGCCGCTCGCCGGGGGCGCCGCTGGCCGCGATGGCGGCGTCGATATAGGCGGCGACCTCGCGTGCCGTGCGGGCGAGCGCGTCGGAGAGCGGGGCGGCGGCGCGGGGTTCGGCGGACATGGGGAAACCTGTTGGCGGATCGCCGCTTCCGTGCCCGAGGCGGCAGGTGCGGTCAAGCCGCCGCCCCCATGGGCGGGCGCGGTCGACCGCGCCCGGCCGGCCGGCTAGAGTGGCGGGGTCGGGTGTCGGGGGTGCGGGACGCAATGGGCCTTGTGTGGCGATGGGCGTGGAAGGCCGCGCTGGTCCTGGTGCTGGCCCCGCTGGTCCTGACGCTGCTCTACATTGTCGTGCCCGCTCCTTCGACGCTGATGCTGGCGCGCTGGGCGACCGGCCAGACGGTGGAGCGCGACTTCGTGCCGCTCGACGCCATCGCGCCGGCGCTGGTGCGCTCGGTGCTCGCCTCCGAGGATGCGCGCTTCTGCCAGCATATCGGCGTCGATCTGGTGGAGTTGCAGAACGTGATGGACAGCGCCGAGGATGGCGAGCCCGCGCGCGGCGCCTCCACCATCACCATGCAGCTCGCCAAGAACCTGTTCCTGTGGAACGGGCGCAGCTACATCCGCAAGGGGCTGGAGATGCCGCTGGCGCTCTACATCAATCTGGTGATGTCCAAGTCGCGCCAGCTCGAACTCTATCTCAACATCGCTGAATGGGGGCCGGATGGCGAGTTCGGCGCCGAGGCGGGGGCGCGACGGGCCTTCGGCGTGGGCGCCGGCGCGCTTTCCCCCCGTCAGGCGGCGCTGCTCGCGGTGACGCTGCCCAATCCCTACCGGCGCAATCCGGCCAAGCCGGGCCGGGGGCTGAACCGGCTGGCAAGCAACCTTCAGGCGCGGCTGCCGCGCGAGGGGGCGGAGCTGACCGCCTGCCTGTGAGCGCCCCGTTTTCCGGCGGCGCAGCGTTGCGCGACAGAATTGCGTCAGCCCCTTTCGCTCGCGCGCATGAGTCTGTATAAGCCGCCACTCGAATTACGCACGAGTCCGGCGCCGGCCCCCGCTTGGGGCGTGAGAAGCCGGTACAGGAGAAGACGATGGCCGTTCCGAAGAAGAAAACCAGCCCGTCGCGTCGCGGCATGCGCCGTTCCGCCGACGCCCTCGCCAAGCCGACCTACATCGAGGACAAGGATTCCGGCGAGCTTCGCCGTCCGCACCACCTCGACCTGAAGACCGGCATGTACAAGGGTCGCCAGGTTCTCAAGGTCAAGGCCGAGGCCTGACCGGCATCGGCCGGAATTCCGGCCGGTTGCGTTGCCGCCTGCATGAAGCCGGCCCCCACGGGTCGGCTTTTTTGCGTTGGGGCGATGTGGCGCGCGACGCGCGGTCGTCACCGCCCGGTAACCATGCCGGCGGTATCCAGAGCCGGGCGGGCGCTGGCGCTGCCGGTCGGCTTATCGGGATGCGGGAATGGTGCTAGGTTCAGCAGTCGTGCGGGTGGGAGCTTGTGACGTTGCGTAGCGCGGACAGTGGTATGCGTCGGGTCGTCACCTGGTGCTTCGTCGTGGCGCTGGTCGGCCCGCTTCTGGCCGGATGCGCCTCGCGCCCCGGCGACGACGCGCTGACCGCGATTCCCGAACATGTGCCCGGCGTGAAGGAGCATGTGATCCTCGTCGCCTCCTCCCGGGCCCGCGATCCGCGCCCCGGCGTGTTCTACAGCGGCGAGCGCACGCCGGCCCTCAGCTTCGCGCGGGTGGAAATCACCGTGCCGCCGACCCACAAGCCGGGCATGGTCGAGTATCCCGACCGTGGCGCCGCCAACCCCGCCACCGACATGACCGTGCGCGAGGCGCTGTACCGCGACACCGAGAAGGAATTCCTCTCCGACCTCAAGGCCGAACTGAGCCGCCGCCCGCCGGGGCAGAAACAGGCGGTCATCTTCGTGCACGGCTACAACACGCTGTTTTCCGAGGCGCTGTACCGGATTACCCAACTGGCAGAGGATTCGAAATCGCCTTCCGTGCCGGTGCTGTTCACCTGGGCCTCGCGGGGCGGGGTCTCCGACTATGTCTACGACAACAACAGCGCCACCTCGGCCCGCGACCGGCTGGAGGAAACCATCCGGCTCGTCTTCGACAGCGGCGCCGAGAAGGTGACGATCTTCGCCCATTCGATGGGCAACTGGGTGGCGGTGGAGGCGCTGCGGCAGATCCAGATCTCCGGCAAGCGCCCGCCGCCCGAGAAGTTCGGCAACGTCATCCTGGCGGCGCCGGACATCGATGTCGACGTGTTCAAGAGCCAGCTCAAGCGCTTCGGCAAGCCGACCCGGCCGTTCATCGTCATCGTCTCGCGCGACGACAAGGCGCTGGCCTTCTCCGATTTCATCGCCGGCGACAAGCCGCGGCTGGGCGCCTACACCAACGATGCCGAGCTGGTGGAACTCGGCGCCGTCGTGGTGGACATGAGCAATGTGAAGTCGCAGGACGGCTTCAATCACGGCAAGTTCGCCCAGCTTGCCGAAATGGCGCCGGAACTGCGGGGCCTGATCGCGCGGGCGCAGGGGTCGGGACCGTCAGCCGGCAATGTCGAGGTCGCCGGCATCCGCTTCTCGGGCGTCGACCGCCTGAAGCCCGGACAGATCGGCTCGGACCTGCCGGCGGTGGCTGCCGACCCGACGGTCGACACGGGCGCGCCGGTCGTTGCGGCCGGTGTCACCCCGCTCCACTGAGGCCGATCGCCGCGCGGGCGTCCCGCCGGCCGGATTTCCGGCGGCCCTTTAACGATTAGGTTGCTGGCTTGCCTGTAAGCATCGACCCTATGCTTTGCACATGCGAGATGACGAGGGTGGTTCATGCCGAGGCCTGAGACGGCCGCCCAGATCGACACCGGCGTCGACGCCACGCTCCTTCCGGAGACGGTGGTGGGAGCCGTGCACGCGCTCGGCAAGACCGCCTATAGCTGGACCCTGGACGACGACCGCCTGCGCTGGAGTTCCAATGTCGCCGACGTGCTCGGCCGCGAGCGCCTGCCTGCCGCCGGAAGCGGGGCGGACTATCACGCGCTGATCGAGGCCGGCTCCGGCGCCTCCCGCCGCGAGGCCGCCCTCGCCGCCATGCAGTTCGACATGGTGCCGGGCCTCGATCCGAGCGCGCGCTATTTCGAGACGGTTTATTGCCTCGCCCTGCCGCCCGGCGGCCGCCAGCGGCGGCTGTGGGTCGAGGATCGCGGCGTCGCCTATTTCGACGCCGCCGGCACGCTGCTGCGGGTGGAGGGCTTCCTGCGCCGCCTCTCGGTCGGCCGCCCGGTCCGCATCGCGATGGATCTCGGCGTCGAGCCGAAGACCGACCGCCAGCGGCTGGCGGGGCTGCTGGAGGAGCATCTCGCGCGCGGCTTTCACGAGGATCGCGAGTTCGGCTTCGCGCTGGTGGGCATCGACCAGCTCGGCACTCTCAACGACGCTTTCGGCTTCGTGGTCGCCGACGAGGTGATCGACGTGGTGTGGCTGCGCCTGCGCGCCCAGCTCGGCGAGGGCGAGGAGATCGCCCGCTTCTCGGGCAGCAAGTTCGGCCTGCTGCTGCGGGCGAGTTCGGGCGAGGAACTGTCGGGCGCCATGCGCCGCTTCCTGGCCGCCGTCAACCTGACCGCGCCGCGCACCAGCGCCGGGGCGGTGGCCGTCACCATCTCCGCCGGCGGGCTGGTGGCGCCCCGGCAGGCCCGCACCGTGTCGGAGATCTTCTCGCACGCGCAGGACGCGCTGCAGCGGGCGCGGCGCAACGCGCGCGGCTCGCTCGAACTCTTTTCGCCCGGGCTCGACCGCGCCGCCGAGCGCCACGCCAATGTGCGCTTCGCCGACGAGATCGTGCGCGCGCTCGGGCAGGACAGGGTGTCGCTGGCCTTCCAGCCGATCGCGCGTGGCGGCAGCCGCGACATCGCCTTCCATGAATGCCTCGCCCGCATCACCGGGCGGGATGGGCGCGTCTTCGATGGCGGAACGGTCATCCCGACCGCCGACCGCTTCGGCCTGACGCGGCTGCTCGACTGCCGCTCGATGACGCTGGCGCTGGCGGCGCTGCGCGACAATCCGGGGCTGAGCCTCTCGGTCAACGTCTCGCCGACCTCGATCCATGACGCCACCTGGCGGCAGATCGTCGAGGAAGGCACGCAGGAGGGCCTCGGCCCGCGCCTCATCGTCGAGATCACCGAATCGTCCAGCATCCCCGACATGGACGCCATGGGCTCGCGCATCGCCTGGCTGCACGGCCTTGGCTGCCGGGTGGCGATGGACGATTTCGGCGTCGGCTACACCTCGTTCCGCAATCTGCGCAGCCTGCATGTCGACATGCTGAAGATCGACGGCAGCTTCATCTGCACCATGATGCAGTCGGAGGACGACCGCAGCTTCGTGCGCATGCTGCTCGACCTCGCCGGCCAGCTCGGCATCGAGACCGTGGCCGAATGGGTGCTCGACGAGGACACCGGCCGCCAGCTCGTGGAGTGGGGCTGCACCTATCTTCAGGGCGAGCTCATCGGCCTGCCGGCGGACAGCCTCGTCCCGCCCGAGGGGCCGTTCGAAGTCTGAACCGGCGCGACTTCAGCGGTTCGGGAGACAGGAAACGCCGGTCCTGCCGGCGTCAGTCCTTCTTGCCGCCTTCGCCGAGACGGTCCAGCCGCTTCTGCATCTCCGCCACCTGGCGGCGCAGCTCGTCGAAATCGTCGGCCGGTGCCGCTGCCCCCGCGGCTCCCGCCGTTCCCTGGGTCTCGTCGAGCCGGCCATTGGGCAGGAACATCTTGAAGGTGCGGTCGAAGATTTCCATGTTGCGGCGCACCTGATCCTCCAGCACGCCGAAGCCGCCGACGCCGAACGTCTTGGAGAAGTGCTCGCGCAGATTGCTCTGCTCCTTGGTGAAGTTCTCGATCGACATGTCGAGATAGCGGGGTACCAGCATCTGCATGCTGTCGCCGTAGAAACGAATGATCTGGCGCAGGAAGTTGATCGGCAGCAGGTTCTGCCCCTTGCCTTCCTGTTCGAAGATGATCTGCGTCAGCACCGAATGCGTGATGTCGTCGGAGGACTTTGCGTCATAAACGACGAAGTCCTCACCGTTCTTCACCATCTGGGCGAGATCTTCCAGCGTCACATAGGTGCTCGTCCCGGTATTGTAGAGACGGCGATTTGCATACTTCTTGATGGTGACGGGTTCGTTGGATTTTGCCATTGTGATCCGGTCGCCTTGGTCGTTTCCCATTGAAAACTCTAGGACGTTTCCCGGCGGACGGCTACAGGAATTGTTACAAACCCGGTTTATGACCGGAGGGCGCGCGGCGCGGCGCCGGCAGCGGAGCCACAAAAACCGCACGCCATTGACATGGATCACTTGAGCCACCCACGATGGTGCCACATCTGAAGAACAGCCGCGCATCGGCTCGGGCGGTGCGCCGCACACAGAAATCTACCGGAGGACGTCATTCATGAAGGACGACATCGTTATCGTCGGCGCCGCCCGCACGGCCGTCGGCGCGTTCAACGGCGCGCTCTCCTCGCTGCCGGCCCATGAGCTGGGCAAGATCGCGATCACCGCGGCGCTGGAGCGCGCGGGCGTCGCGCCGGGCGAGGTGAGCGAGACCATCATGGGGCAGATCCTCACCGCCGGCGCCGGCCAGAACCCGGCGCGGCAGGCGTCGGTGGCGGCCGGCATCCCGGTCGAGAGCCCGGCCTGGGGCGTCAACCAGCTGTGCGGCTCCGGCCTGCGCGCGGTGGCGCTCGGCTTCCAGGCCATCCTCAATGGCGACAGCGACATCGTGGTCGCCGGCGGCCAGGAGTCGATGAGCCAGGCGCCGCATTGCGCGCATCTGCGCAACGGCACCAAGATGGGCAGCCTTGAAATGGTCGACACCATGATCAAGGATGGCCTGTGGGACGCCTTCAACGGCTACCACATGGGCACCACCGCCGAGAACGTCGCCCGCCAGTGGCAGATCACCCGCGAGCAGCAGGACGAGTTCGCCGTCGGCTCGCAGAACAAGGCCGAGGCGGCGCAGAAGGCCGGCCGCTTCAAGGACGAGATCGTCCCCGTCACCATCTCCACCCGCAAGGGCGACATCGTGGTGTCCGACGACGAATATCCCCGCCACGGCGCCACCCTCGATTCCATGACCAAGCTGCGCCCGGCCTTCGCCAAGGACGGCTCGGTGACGGCGGGTAACGCCTCGGGCATCAATGACGGCGCCGCCGCCGTGGTGCTGATGACCGCCGCCCGGGCCCTGAGCGCCGGCAAGAAGCCGCTGGCGCGCATCGTCTCCTGGGCGCAGGCGGGCGTCGATCCGTCCATCATGGGCAGCGGGCCGATCCCGGCCTCGCGCCGCGCGCTGGAAAAGGCGGGCTGGACCGTGGCCGACCTCGATCTGGTCGAGGCCAACGAGGCCTTCGCGGCGCAGGCCTGCGCCGTCAACAAGGATCTCGGCTGGGACCCCTCCAAGGTCAACGTCAATGGCGGCGCCATCGCCATCGGCCACCCGATCGGCGCCTCCGGCGCGCGTATCCTCACCACGCTGCTCTACGAGATGGAGAAGCGGGACGCCAAGAAGGCGCTTGCCACGCTGTGCATCGGCGGCGGCATGGGCATCGCCATGTGTCTGCAGCGCGACTGATGCGCCGCAGGCACAGCCCGTTTGCGCTGTGACAGGCTCTTCCGGCAAGGCGGAGGTTCCGCCTTGCCGTCACGGAAAAACGACGTACAAGCCGTCGGACGTTCCCAGTTAAGGGACGCAAGGGGGGAGTGAGATGGGTCGTGTTGCGTTGGTCACAGGCGGCACGCGCGGTATCGGCGCGGCGGTCTGCAAGGCCCTGAAGGCGGCGGGTTATTCGGTGGCCGCCAACTATGCCGGCAACGATGCCGCCGCCGCCGATTTCACCGCCGAGACCGGCATTCCGGCCTTCAAGTGGGACGTGTCGGACTTCGAGGCCTGCAAGGCCGGCATCGCCGAGGTCACGGCCAAGCTCGGCCCGGTCGACGTGCTGGTGAACAATGCCGGCATCACCCGCGACGGCATGCTGCACAAGATGTCGCCCGACCAGTGGTACGCGGTCATCAACACCAATCTGAACTCGGTGTTCAACATGAGCCGCAACGTGATCGAGAGCATGCGCGAGCGTAGCTTCGGGCGCATCGTCACCATTTCCTCGATCAACGGCCAGAAGGGCCAGCTCGGCCAGACCAACTATTCCGCCGCCAAGGCCGGCGAGATCGGCTTCACCAAGGCGCTGGCGCAGGAAAACGCCAATAAGGGCATCACCGTCAACGCCATCTGCCCGGGCTATATCGGCACGGAGATGGTGCGCGCGGTGCCGCAGGAGGTGCTCGAGAAGCGCATCCTGCCGCAGATCCCGGTCGGGCGGCTCGGCGAGCCCGAGGAAATCGCGCGCTGCGTCGTCTTCCTCGCCGCCGACGAGGCCGGTTTCATCACCGGCTCGACGCTCACCGCCAATGGCGGCCAGTATCTGGCGTGACGCCCGCGGCCTGAGCGCCACGGCCGGGCGGCGTCGCCGCCCGGTGCTGTCCGGCGGGCCGGCGCCTATTTGATCGAGATCACCTTGCCGTCCACGGCGTTGATCTCGATCTCCAGCTTCTTGCCGGCGGCGTCGAGCCCTTCCGCCTCCCATTTCGACACGCCCTTCTCATGCTCGTGCTCCAGCTTGGCGACCACCGCCATGCCGTTGGCGCGCACGATCACCAGCGCCTCGTCGATGCCGATGCTGGCCTGCGCGAAGGCGGGGGCGGAGAGAAGGACGACGGCGAGAGCGAGAGCCGGGCGCAGCATGGACGTCTCCTCGGTTGGGCCGGAACGGGCTGCCGAAGGGTAAGCCTTCATCCCAACGCCGTCCATCGCCGCTCCGGCTTGGCGGACGCTCGCGCAGCGGCCATAAGGAGCCGCCCGAGTCACAGGTTCCCGCCGCATGTCCCGTTCCTCCGCCACCCTCATCGGCTTTTCCGCGATCCTGCTGTGGTCGACGCTGGCGCTCGCCACCTCCTCGACCGGGGCGGTGCCGCCCTTCCTGCTGACCGCGCTGACCTTCGCCATTGGCGGGCTGGTGGGCATCGTGGCGGCGCTGGTGCGCGGGGTCGGGCTTTCCGTGCTGCGCCAGCCCTGGCCGGTGTGGGTGCATGGCGTGGGCGGGCTGTTCGGCTATCACTTCTTCTATTTCTCGGCGCTCAAGCTGGCCCCGCCGGCCGAGGCCGGGCTGATCGCCTATCTGTGGCCGCTGCTCATCGTGCTGTTCTCCGCCTTCCTGCCGGGCGAGAAGCTGCGCCCGGCGCATATAGGCGGCGCGCTGATGGGTCTTGCCGGCACCGTGGTGCTGCTCGGCGGGCGCGCCGGCGGCTTCGGCTTCGCGCCGGAATATGTGCCGGGCTATCTGGCGGCGGCGCTGTGCGCGGTGATCTGGTCGGTCTATTCGGTGGCCTCGCGGCGCTTCGCGACGGTGCCGACCGAGGTGGTCGCCGGCTTCTGCCTCGCCACCGCCGCGCTCTCCGCGCTCTGCCACGCGCTGTTCGAGCCCTCGATCTGGCCGGCGGGAACAGGGGAATGGCTGGCTGTGCTGGCGCTCGGCATCGGCCCGGTCGGCATCGCCTTCTACACCTGGGACATCGGCATGAAGCGCGGCGACATCCGCCTGCTCGGCGTCCTCTCCTATGCCGCGCCGGTGCTGTCGACCCTGCTGCTGGTGGCGGCCGGCTTCGCGGCGCTGAGCTGGTCGCTGGCGCTCGCCTGCGCGCTGATTGTCGGCGGCGCGGCGGTGGCGACGCTGCTGGCGCGCCGCTAGAGGCGACCGGGCCGGGAGGTCAGCCCGGCGACCAGCCGGGCGCGGCCAGCTCGAAGCCGGCGAACTCGAAGGCCGGCGCCACGGTGCAGCCGACCAGCGTCCAGTCGCCGAGGCTGCGCGCCGCCTGCCAGGCGTCCTGCGGCACGATGCGCTGGGGCTCTTCCCCGTTCGCCAGATCGGGACCGAGGCGCAGCGTCTCGACCGGCCCCATGTCGGAGCCGGCGACGGTCAGCTCCAGCGGCGCGCCGGCGTACCAGTGCCAGATCTCCACCGCGTCGACGCGGTGCCAGTGCGAGCGCTCGCCCGCCGCCAGCAGGAAATAGATGGCGGTCGACAACGCCCGACCTTCCGCGCTGCGGCGGTGATCGCGGAACATTTCGCGGAAGTGCCCGCCTTCCGGGTGCGGCGTCAGGCCGAGCCGGGCGACGATCTCGGCGGCGGTGAGCGCTTCGGGGGAAGGGCGGTTGGCCATGCCGGCCTCCTCAGCCCCTGAAGCTGTTCTTCAGGCTGCGCAGCTCGGTGAACACCGCGCCGGGCTCGGCACCGGGCAGGCCGATGCGCTCGGCAAGCTCGGGGTCGTCGGCATGCAGGAACGGGTTGGTCGCCTTCTCGGCGCCGATCGTGGTCGGCAGGGTGGGCTGGCCGGCGGCGCGCTGCGCCTCGGCTTCTTTCAGCCGGGCGGCGAGGGCGGCATTGTCCGGCTCCACCGACACGGCGAAGCGCCCGTTGGAGACGGTGTATTCGTGCCCGCAATAGACGGAGATGTCGTCGGGCAGCGCCCGCAGCCGGGCGAGCGATTCCCACAGCACCGGCGGGTCGCACTCGAAGGGCCGGCCGCAGCCGAGCACGAACAGCGTGTCGCCGGAGAAGAGCAGGCGCTCCTCCTCGAACAGGAACACGATATGTCCCTTGGTGTGGCCGGGGGTTTCCAGAACGCGGCCGACCAGGCTGCCGACCGCCACCGGATCGCCGTCGACCACCGCCACGTCGAGGCCGGGAATGGTCTCGCGTTCGGCGCGCGGACCGACGACAGTGGCGCCGTAGCGCTCCTTGAGCGCCAGCACGCCGGCGATGTGGTCGGTGTGGTGATGGGTGACGAGGATATGCGTCAGCGTCCAGTTCTCGCGCTCCAGGGCGGCGAGGATCGGCGCCACTTCCGGCGCGTCTATGACGGCGGTCGCCTCGGTGACCGGGTCGTGCAGCAGCACGGCGTAGTTGTCGGCGAGGCAGGGGATGAGCCGCAGTTCAGCCGCCATGGATTTCCTCGGAATGGATCGCCCCGGAAGGAGGACGGGCGGCGGCTGCCGCCCGTTCTTCACTCTAGTGCAAGGGAGCCGCGTGCGTCAGCGGCATTCGACGGCGCCGTTCGTCAACGGCATTCCTGCGCCGCGCGGTCGATGGCGGCGGAAATGCCGCTCAGCGAATAGCTGTCGGTGGTGACGTTGCCGCGGATCGAGGTGCTCTTGACCACCACGTCGCGCCCCTTGCGCAGCGCGTCGACGAGGCGGGTCTCCTCGGCCACGTTGCGCACCCAGGCGCCGGTGCCGCGGGTGTAGAGGTCGAAGTTGGTCGGGCCGATGGTGAGGGTGGCGTCGGTGCCTTCCTTGAGCGGGAAGCCCATGACGACGCTCACTTCGCCCTTCACATTCTCGGCGGTGCGGGTCGAGATGAAGAAATAGGCCGGGTCGCGGCTGAGGCCTGCGGGAAGCCGGGTCTTGGGCTGGGCCAGCGCGTAGCAGATCTTGCCGCTGCCGCTGGTGTCGACATAGACGCCCCAGTCGCCGAACTGGCCGACAAGCTTGGGCGCTCCCTGTGCGCTGGCGCCTGTGACGCCGATGAATGCCAGTGCCAAGCCGGCGAGTGCCGCGCGCACGATGCGTCGTGCCATGGTCTCTGTCCTCCGTGTCGTCTGCCGCGATGCGGTCTGCATTGATTCTCCATTCAGGCCGCCACAGGGATATCCGCCCGACTCGCCCCTGTGAACCCTTGGTGCCGCAATGCGGCGCCTTTGCCGTTCAAATGCCCGCTGGGGGGCGGCAAATTGAAGGCATGGTGAATGAAATCTTACCGCTATGCGCCACTCATTTACCGGGCGCCGTGCGTTGCCGCGTCGTCCGGCCGGGGCTCCGGTCCGGGGGCGTCCGCGCGCAGGCCCGCCAGCGCGGCGCGGGCCGCCTCGCGATGCGTCGGGGTGATGTGGCTGGCGAGCAGGTTGAGCGCGGTGGCGAGCACCGCCGCGTCGTCGGTGAAGCCGATGCCGGCGAAGACGTCCGGCAGGGCGTCGGTGGGCAGCAGGAAATAGGCGAGGGCGCCGAACAGCAGCGCGCGCACGCGCGTCGGCGTCCGGCTGTCCAGGGCGCAGTAATAGGCGGCGGTGGCGTCGTCGGCGAAGGGCACGCGGGTGGCCACCGAGGCGATCTTGCGCCAGAAGCCGGCGCGCACCCGCGCCTCGTCGGCGGCATCGGCCATCGTCGCGGGGCCGTGCGCCGCGCCGGGCGCGCGCGCGGATTTCCAGTCGGACCAGCGAAGCATCGGTCTCCTCCGACCCCGGCGGGTTTTCAGGCGAGCCTGCCCCGGGGCCGTCCGATGAGATGGCCCCGGCCGTGGCATTTCGCAATGCGCCCGGCCGGGCCGTCTCACATCAGCGGATAGGCCGCCTCGACCCGGTAGGGGCCGCCACCGACGGAATCGCGCGAGGAATAGAGCACGAAGCGCGAGACCTCGAAGGTGGGGCAGCGGAAATAGCCGCGCAGCGCCAGATAGTCGGCGACCTGCCGGGGCGCCGCGTCGCGCAGCCGCGCGAGCGTGACATGGGGCCGGAAATTGCGCCCTTCCGGCGGCAGGCCGATGCGCTTCATCGCCCGCTCATGCTCGGCCTGAAGGTCGTTCAGCGCCTCGTTGTTCTTCACCCCGACGAAGATCGAGTGCGGCTTGTGATTGCCGAACTGGTCGACGCCCGACAAGGTGAGGTCGAAGCCGAAGCGGTCGATCTCGTCGAGCGCGGCGGCGGCGTCGCGCGCCACCACATGGTCGACATCGCCGATGAAGCGCAGGGTGACGTGGTAGAATTCCGGGCTGATCCAGCGTGCGCCCGGCAGACCGCCGCGCAGCATCGACAGCTGCTCGGCGACATCCGACGGAATCTCGAGGGCGGTGAAGAGCCGCGGCATGACCCCCTCCTGTGAGTTACCGACTCGGGAACCCATCTCCGATTGAGACGGATTCGCGGTCTGAGGAAAAGCCGAAAATGCGACAGGCAAAACACAGGCCGTCATCCTGCCGCCACTCCCGCCGCTCCTCTTGCGGTTCTGCGGGGGGCCTGCGGTATTCGGTTGGTTTCCGGTTACGGCTGACCGCGACCGTGCAAGCCTATATGGTGAGGGACGATGAGCGAATCGACTGAAAACGACGATCTTTTCACCCCCGCCGGAGCCGCCTCCGCCGAGGCGCCGGCGGTTGCCGTCAGCTTTGCCGGCATCCAGTCCATCTACCGCTACCCGGTGAAGGGCCTGACGCCCGAGCGGCTGGAAGTGGTCGAGCTGGAGGAGGGCGCCTATTTTCCGGGCGACCGGCTCTATGCCATCGAGAACGGGCCTTCGGGCTTCGATCCGCTGGCGCCGGCCTTCCAGCCCAAGATCAAGTTCCTGATGCTGATGCGCAACGAGCGCCTGGCCGCGCTTGACGCCCATTACATCGACGCCACGCACGAGCTGGTCATCGAGCAGGACGCGGCGGAAGTGGTGCGCGGCCGGCTCGACACGCCCGAGGGGTGCGAGGCCATCGAGCTCTTCT
Source organism: Ancylobacter sp. TS-1 (assembly GCF_009223885.1). NCBI lineage: Bacteria > Pseudomonadati > Pseudomonadota > Alphaproteobacteria > Hyphomicrobiales > Xanthobacteraceae > Ancylobacter > Ancylobacter sp. TS-1. The sequence goes on along the minus strand of NZ_CP045144.1, from coordinate 1,713,791 downwards.
TCCAGCGCTTTTCACGCTACGAGCTGCGCGGCGCGCCGCGCGTGCTGGGGGCGCCGGACGGCTTCCGCTTCGTCGACACCACCGAGGGCTACATCTCGCTGATCAACGTGGCGAGCTGCCGGGCGCTGGGCGAGATCATCGGCCAGCCGGTCGATCCGCTGCGCTTCCGCGCCAATCTCTATCTCGACGGCATGGAGCCGTGGGAGGAGTTCGACCTCGTGGGCCACACCATCGAGATCGGCAACCATGTGCGGCTGAAGGTGACGCAGCGCATCTTCCGCTGCGCCGCCACCAATGTCGATCCGGTCACGGCCCGGCGCGACCTCGACGTGCCTGGCACGCTGATGCGCAGCTTCGGCCACACCGATTGCGGCATCTTCGCCGAAGTGGTGCAGGGCGGACTGATCGCCGAGGGCGATTCCGTCCGCATCAGCCTCTGAGGCGGCGTTTTCCCGAACGCGGGAGACCGGGCCTCGCCCGCGAATTTCCAAAGCAAAAAGGCCCGGCTTCACAGCCGGGCCTTTTGTCTTTTCAGCCGTCGCTCCGCCCGCAGGCGTGGCGTCGGGCGATCACTCGCCGGCTTCCGCCGGCGCAGCCTCGGCGCCTTCGCCCTCGCCTTCCGCATCGGCGCGACGGTAGCGGCGACGGCGGGTGCGCGGGGCGGCGGCCTCGCCGTCCTCGCTGGGCGCGGCCTTGGCGCGCGAACGGGTGGTGCCTTCGCGCGCCGCAGGGGCGGCTTCGGCGGCCTCGGAAGCTTCCGGGGACGGCGCGGCCTTCCTGGGCTCGGCCTTGGCTTCGGCCCGCGGCTCCGCCTTCGGGGCGGGCTCGGGAACCGGGCTCACCGGCACGGCGCTGCTCTGGGTGATGAAGGCGGGCAGGCCGATCTCGGCTTCCACTTCCGGCCCGAGGCGCGGCTGCGGCTGCTGGGCGGGGTCGCGGTAGCCCTGCTCACCACCTTCGCGCGGCTCGCGGTTCTCGCGATAGGGGCGGTTGTCGCGGGACCAGCGGTTGTCGCGGTCCGGACGCTCGGAACGCTCGGGGCGATCCTGCCTCTCGGGGCGGTCCTGCCGCTCCGGACGATCCTGCCGGTCGCGGTCCGGGCGGTCCTGCCGGTCACGGTCGGGACGATCGCGATCCTGCCCGCGATCCTGCCCGCGCTCGCGATTGTTGTCGCGGCGCCCGTCACGATCGGGACGGTCGCGGTCCTGCCGCTCCGGACGATCCTGCCGGTCGCGGTCCGGGCGCTCGGAGCGCTCCGGCCGGTCGCGGTAGAAGTCGCGCTGGCCATCGCGCTGGCCGCCGTCGCGTCCGCCCTGCGGCTCGCGTGTCTGGTAGGCCGGCTGGCCATCGGAACCGGCGTCGTCGAGGTCGTCCTCGTATTCCTCGTCGTCGGAGCGCTGGAAGGGCTGGCCCTGCACGCCGAACTGCGCCTGGGCGGCGGCGATGATGCGGTAATAGTGCTCGGCGTGCTGGAGGTAGTTCTCCGCCGCCACCGGATCGCCGGACGCCTGCGCGTCGCGGGCCAGCTGCTGGTATTTCTCGACGATGTGCTGGGCGGTGCCGCGCACCTTCACGTCGGGGCCGTTCGACTCATAGACGCGCGTAAGCGGATTCTGACTGCGACGATTGCCGTTGTTGCGGCCACGCATACGCTTCTGCTGGTTATTATTTCGCATCGAGCTGGTCTCTGATGCCGGTACGCCGCCGGCGGGGCGGGCCCCGGTCGGATGAGGTACGGGCGGGTCAATCGCCTCTGTTTCCGCCATCCCGTCCCCCAGGCCATGGCCAAAGGGAACGGCATGTCGTGAAATGTTGTCCTGGGTCTGGGCAAACCGGGCACAGGCCGGGAACCGCAAGGTCCCGGGCGTGCCGCAGGTCGCCACCGACCGTCGGACTTCTTCCATGGGAGCGCATCGTCACGATGCCCGCTGCCGGACAGGCCGGCCGCGATCTCCGGGTCGCATTCCCCGACCCGGATCCGGCGAGCGCCCAAAGGCGCTACAGCCGACCCCATGTTTCATCGTGCAACCAAGGCCGCACTGATAAACTCGTGGAGCGTTCGTCCTATCAAAACGCTTCATCCGTCCGCGCCTTCCGCAGGGGCTCGAACGTTACTTGCGCGATGGCCGCGTTCACTCGACAAGAGCGAAGCGCATCCGAACACGGCAAGGCTGATGAGGTGTCAGGACGATTCCTGAAACGGACACTAATCGGTTCGGTACCTCGTTCCAAGCCCTTTTTTGCTGCATTGCCGGCATTCTCAGGCCGGCCGTGTCACGATGGCGCGTGCGATCCCGGCAAGGTCGGCCCGCGCAGGTCCGTCGGCCGGCAGCCCCGCCGCCGCAAGCAGCGCGGCGACGTCGGCCTCCTGGCCAATGCCGAGTTCGAGCACCGCGCGTCCGCCCGGCCGGAGCAGGCCGGGCAGGGCGCTCGCGAGCGCACGATAGGCGTCGAGCCCCTGCGGGCCCCCGTCGAGCGCGAGGAGCGGATCGTGTTCGCGCACCTCGCGATCGAGCGCGGCGATATCGGTGCTGGGAATATAAGGCGGATTGGAGACCACGAGGTCGAAGCGCCCGGCGAGCGCCTGCGCCCAGCGCCCGACAAGCACCGCCGACCGTTCGCCAAGCCCAAGCCGCGCAAGGTTTTCCCGCGCCTGCCGGGCGGCCCCGTGCGACAGGTCGACGCCGACGCCGAAGGCGTTCGGATACTCGCTCAGCAGCGCCGCGAGCAGGGCGCCCGAGCCGGTGCCGAGGTCGAGAAGGGCCAGCGGCGCGGCACGGTCGGGAAAGGCGGCGAGGGCGGCCTCCACCAGCGTCTCGGTCTCCGGGCGCGGCACCAGCGTGTCGGGCGAGAGCGCGAAATCGAGGCTCCAGAACTCGCGCCGGCCGGACAGCCGGGCCAGCGGCTCGCCCGCCGCGCGGCGCCGGGCCATCTCCCGCAGCCGGGCGGCGTCGGCTTCCGTCACCGGATCTTCCGCGCGGGCGAGGAGGTCGACATCGGTCAGGCCGAGGCCGGCTTTCAGCAGGGCGCGCGCCTCGCGCTCGGGCGTCTCCAGTCCGGCCGCGGCGAGGGCTGCGGCGATCTCGCGCAGGAGCCCCGCGCGGGGAATCATCGCTCGCCCCAGCCCGCGTGCTCGGCCTCGGCAAGCAGCGCCGCCTGGTATTCGGTGGTCAGCGCGTCGACCAGTTCGCCCAGCCCCTCGCCGGAGAGGATTTCCGGCAGCTTGTGCAGGGTCAGGCCGATGCGGTGGTCGGTGACGCGCGCCTGCGGGAAATTATAGGTGCGGATGCGCTCGGAGCGGTCGCCCGAGCCGACCTGCACCTTGCGCTCGCTGGCGCGGGCGCTGTCGCGCTTCTCGCGCTCGGCCTCGTAGATCCGGGCGCGCAGCATGCCCATGGCGCGGGCCTTGTTCTTGTGCTGCGAGCGCTCGTCCTGCACGGCGACGACCGTTCCGGTGGGGATATGGGTGATGCGCACCGCGCTCTCGGTCTTGTTGACGTGCTGGCCGCCGGCGCCCGAGGCGCGGAACACGTCGATGCGCAGGTCGGATTCGTTGATCTCGACGTCGACCTCCTCCACTTCCGGCAGCACCGCCACGGTGGCGGCGGAGGTGTGGATGCGCCCCGAGCCCTCGGTGTCCGGCACGCGCTGCACGCGGTGGACGCCCGATTCGAACTTCAGCTTTGCATAGGCGCCCGAGCCATGCAGGGCGGCGACGATTTCCTTGTAGCCGCCGGCGGTGCCCTCGGTCAGCGAGAGAACCTCGACCGACCAGCCGTTCAGCCCGGCGAAGCGCTCATACATGCGGAACAGGTCGCCGGCGAACAGCGCGGCCTCGTCGCCGCCGGTGCCGGCGCGCACTTCGAGGATCACGCCGCGCTCGTCCATGGCGTCCTTCGGCAGCAAAGCGAGCCGGACGGCATGGGCGAGGCTCTCGACCTCGGCGTCGAGCGTGTCGGCCTCTTCCTGCGCCAGCGCCGCCATCTCGCGGTCGCTGGCGGCCTCGCTGGCCAGCGTGCGCGCATCGGCGAGCTGGCGCTCGGCGCTGCGCAGCGCCTTCACGCTGTCGACCAGCGGCCTCAGCTCGGCGAATTCGCGGGAGAGGCGCACATAGGTTTCCGCGTCCGGGCCGGCGGACAGGGCGTGCTCGATCTCGGCATGGCGGGCGAGAAGCTGGTCGAGCCGGGCGTCGGGGAGGGTCGTCACGGTCGTGCACTCACAGCGGCAGGCCGGCCTTCTCGGCGAACGCCCGCAGCGGCTGGCGCAGCGAGGCGATCTCCCCGCCCTCGGTCAGCAGCGGCGCGACGAGGGCGGCGGCGGCGGCAAGGTCGAGTTCCAGCAGCATCGCCTTGACCGGCCCGTAGGAGGCCGGCGACAGCGAGAGCTTGCGGTAGCCGATGGCGGCCAGCGCCAGCGCCTCCAGCGGGCGCGAGGCGAGCTCGCCGCAGAGCGTGACCGGCTTGCCGTACTGGGCGGCCTTGTCGGCGATCATCTTCAGGGCGCGCAGCGTGGCGGGGGCGAGCGCGTCGAAGCGGTCGGCGACGCGCGAATTGCCGCGATCGGCGGCATAGAGGAACTGCACGAGATCGTTGGAGCCGACCGAGGCGAAGTCGACGCGCGAGAACAATTGGTCGAGCTGGAACAGCAGCGCCGGCACCTCCAGCATCACGCCGACCAGCACCCGCTCGGGCAGATCGTGGCCGTGGCGGCGCAGATGGGTCAGTTCGCGCTCGACGATGTGGCGGGCGCGGTCGAATTCCTCCACCGCCGACACCATCGGGAAGATGAGGCGAAGCTCGCGCCCGGTGGCGGCGCGCAGCAGGGCGCGGATCTGGCTGCGCAGCAGGCCCGGCCGGTCGAGGCCGAGGCGAATGGCGCGCCAGCCCAGCGCCGGATTCTCCTCCTCGATCGCCCGCATATAGGGCAGCACCTTGTCGCCGCCGATGTCGAGCGTGCGGAACACCACGGGGCGGTCGCCGGCCGCGTCGAGCACCGAGCGGTAGAGCTTGAGCTGCTCGTTGGTACGCGGGAAGGCGGAGGCGATCATGAACTGGAGTTCGGTGCGGAACAGGCCGATGCCGGTGGCGCCGGTCTCGGCGATGTGCGGCAGGTCGACCAGCAGGCCGGCGTTCAGGTGCAGCTCGATCTCGACGCCGTCGCGGGTGACGGTGGGCAGGTCGCGCAGCGCCGCGTACTGCTCCAGCCGCTTGGCGCGGAAGCGCACCTTCTCGACATAGGCGGCCTCGACATCGGCCGGCGGGCGCACCTGCACCTCGCCGCTGACGCCGTCGACGATGATGGCGTCGCCGGAATCAACCTGCCCGACGATGTTCTCGACATGGCCGACCGCCGAGATGCCGAGCGCGCGGGCGACGATGGTGAGATGGCTCGTCGCCGCGCCTTCCTCCAGCACGAGGCCGCGAATGCGCGTGCGGTCATAATCGAGCAGCGCGGCCGGGCTCATGTTGCGGGCGACGATGATGGCGTTGTCGGGCAGGCCGGTGTGCTCGGAGCCGCCGGCGCGGCCGGTGAGCTGGCGCAGCAGGCGGTTGGCCAGATCGTCGAGATCGTGCATGCGCTCGCGCAGATAGGGGTCGGTCATGCGCAGCATGCGGGCGCGGGTGTCCGACTGAACGCGCTCGACCGCGCCTTCGGCGGTCAGGCCCGTCATCACCGCCTCGCGCATGCGGCCGATCCAGCCGCGGTCATGGGCGAACATGCGGTAGGCTTCGAGAATGTCCCGGTGCTCGCCGACGCGGGCGACGCCCTCATCCTCCAGCATGATGTCGATGGAGGCGCGCAGCGTGTCGACCGCCCCGTCGAGCCGGTTCAACTCGGCCGGCAGGTCGTCGGCGATGACCTTGGTGACTTCGATGCGCGGCTCGTGCAGCACCACATGGCCGAGGCCGATGCCCTCCGACAGGGAAATGCCCTTGAGGTGCAGCGGGCGGCGCGCCGCCGGCTCGGCGCCGGGCAGCGCCATGGCGGTAAGCTCGCCCGAGGCGATGATCTCGGCCAGCACCATTGCGGTGGTCTGGAGCGCCTCGATCTCCTCCTCGGTGTAGGAGCGGTGGGCACGGTTCTGCACGACGAGCACGCCGAGCGTGTTGCCCGCGCGCAGGATCGGCACGCCGAGGAAGGAGTGGTAGATTTCTTCGCCCGTCTCCGGCCGGTAGGAGAAGGCGGGATGGGCCTGCGCATTGGACAGGCTGATCGGCTCGGCCTCGCGGGCGACGGTGCCGACGAGGCCCTCGTCGATCCGCATCACGGTCAGATGCACGGCGGTGCGGTTCAGGCCCTCGGTGGCGTAGAGCTCGAGGGTGCCGTCGACGCGCAGCACATAGACCGAGCACACCTCGGCCACCATGTTGGCCGCGATCAGCACCACGATCTTGTCGAGGCGGTCCTGCGCGCTGACCGGCTCCGCCATGACCTCACGGAGGCGCCTGAGCAGCACGCGCGGACCGCCGAGTGCGCCACGCATTGGCCGTCCTCGGTTTCCGGGAGCCGCGTTCCCGGAGCGTCGATGTCGAAGGCGCGGCTGGCGGCCGCGCCGTTGCCTGTCCTCAGGCGTCGAGCCCGTATACCGAATGCAGCGTTCGCACGGCAAGCTCGGTATAGGCGGCATCGATAAGCACCGAGATCTTGATCTCGGAGGTCGAGATGGCGCGGATGTTGATACCGCGCTCGGACAGCGCCTTGAAGGCACGGGCCGCGACGCCGGCATGCGAGCGCATGCCGATGCCGATCACCGAGATTTTGACGACATCGGTGGCGCCCTCGACGCTGCCATAGCCGATTTCGTCCTTCACAGCCGCCAGCGCCGCCTTGGCGCGCTCGAAATCGGCCGTCGGCACGGTGAAGGTGATGTCGGTGAAGCCCTCGGCCGAAATGTTCTGCACGATCATGTCGACATTGATGTGCGCATCGGCGAGCGGCACGAACACGCTCGCGGCGATGCCAGGCTTGTCGGGCACGCGGCGGATGCTGACCTGGGCTTCGTCCCGGGCGAAGGCGATGCCGGTGACGACTTCACTCTCCACGATTTCCTCCTCGTCGCAAATCAGGGTGCCCGGCGGGTCGCCGGCGGTCTTCAGTTCCGGGGCGTCCGGGTCGGTGAAGCTGGAGCGCACGAAGGTGCGGACCTTGTGTACCATGGCAAGCTCGACCGAGCGCACCTGAAGCACCTTGGCCCCGAGCGAGGCCATTTCCAGCATTTCCTCGAAGGCGATCTTGTCGAGCCGGCGCGCCCTGGGAACGATGCGCGGGTCGGTCGTGTAGACGCCGTCGACGTCGGTGTAGATGTCGCAGCGGTCGGCCCTGATGCCGGCGGCGACCGCGACCGCGCTGGTGTCCGAGCCGCCGCGCCCAAGCGTGGTGAGGCGGCCGCTTGGCAGATGCATGCCCTGGAAGCCGGCGATCACCGCGACCTCGCCATCGGCGAAGCGCCGGATGATCTCCTCGCCATTGACGTCGAGGATGCGGGCCGCGCCATGGGCGTCGTCGGTGGAGATGGGAAGCTGCCAGCCCTGCCAGGAGCGGGCCGGAATGCCCATGTCCTGCAGCGCGATGGCCAAGAGGCCAGACGTGACCTGCTCGCCCGAGGCGACGATGGCGTCGTATTCGCGGGCGTCGTGCAGCACGGCGGTCTCGCGGCACCAGGCGACCAGCTCGTTGGTCTTGCCGGACATGGCGGAGACCACGACCGCCACCTCGTTGCCCGCCTCGACCTCCCGTTTCACGTGCCTCGCGACATTGCGAATGCGTTCGATGTTGGCGACTGAGGTGCCGCCGAACTTCATCACCAGACGTGCCATTGCGGGAAACCGTACCGTGTTCTTCTGTGGGGCCGGGCGGGAGAGGTGGGCTCCCGGCCCAAAAGGCGCGTATACATATCCACCTCGCGCCCGGCCCGCAACGCCGCCGCGCGAGCTTGGAATCCGTCCCGGCAGGGCCGAACCGCGTTGAGAGAGCGTCGATGAGCGAAACCGCCACCACCGTCGACCCCCGGGAAGTCGAGCGCTTCGCCGCGCTCGCCGCCGAATGGTGGAACCCGCGCGGCAAGATGCGCGTGCTGCACCGTTTCAACCCCGTGCGCCTCGCCTATCTGCGCGAGAAGATCACCGCCCATTTCGGCCGCGACGCCCGCGCCATCCGCCCGCTGGAGGGGTTGAGCCTCGTCGACATCGGCTGCGGCGGCGGGCTGCTGAGCGAGCCGCTGGCCCGCATGGGCGCGACCGTCACCGGCATCGACCCGGCCGAGAAGAATGTCCGCATCGCCGCCCTCCATGCGCAGGAAAGCGGCGTTGCTGTGGATTACCGCGCGACGACCGCCGAGGCGCTGGCCGATTCGGGCGCGCGCTTCGACGTGGTGATGGCCATGGAAGTTGTGGAGCATGTCGCCGATGTCGGCCTGTTCCTCGCCCGCGCCGCCGAGATGGTGAAGCCGGGCGGCCTGCTGGTGGCGGCGACGCTGAACCGCACCAAGCGCTCTTTCGCGCTGGCCATCGTCGGCGCCGAATATGTGCTCGGCTGGCTGCCCAAGGGCACGCATGACTGGAACCGCTTCCTCACGCCCGAGGAACTGGAGGCGGCGCTGGTGGCCGGCGGCCTGTCGGTCATCGACCGCGAGGGCGTGGTCTTCCATCCGTTGGCGGACGAGTGGCGCCGCTCGTCCGACCTGTCGGTGAACTATGTGATGCTGGCGGAGAAGACGGCGGCGTGAGGCCTCGCTCAAAATCCCTTCCTTGACCTTGCTCAACGCCCTTCCGTTGCCGTTTCGCCACACTACATGAAGGCCGTCGGGCTGCCGCAACGGGGCCCGGCACGGCGGCCGGGATACGGGCGCCGTCGTCCCGAGTGACCGTTCGTGCCTCATCAGGGCGGACGGGGGGCCAGGAGGCAACGCGATATGAATTTCGAGATCTATACCGAACGCGCGCGCGGATTTGTGCAGTCGGCGCAGTCGCTTGCGCTGCGTGAAGGCAACCAGCAGTTCACGCCCGAACATCTTTTGAAAGTGCTGCTCGACGACCCGGAGGGCCTGTGCGCGGGCCTCATCCAGCGCTCCGGCGGCGATCCCCGCATTGTGCTCGCGGACACGGAAGCCGCGCTCGCCAAGCTGCCGAAGGTGCAGGGCTCCGGCGCCGGCCAGGTTTACCTCGCGCCGGGAACGGCGCGCGTCTTCGAGGCCGCCGAGCAGGCGGCGAAGAAGGCCGGCGACGGCTATGTCACCGTCGAGCGGCTGCTGCTGGCGCTCGCGCTGGAGAAGGACAGCGAGGCCGGCAAGATCCTCACCAAATCCGGCGCCACGCCGCAGAAGATCAACGCCGCCATCGAGGCGCTGCGCAAGGGCCGCACCGCCGATTCGGCAACAGCCGAGAACGCCTATGACGCGCTCAAGAAATATGCCCGCGACCTGACCGCCGCGGCGCGCGAGGGCAAGCTCGACCCGGTGATCGGCCGCGACGAGGAAATCCGCCGCACCATTCAGGTGCTGTCGCGCCGCACCAAGAACAATCCGGTTCTCATCGGCGAACCCGGCGTCGGCAAGACCGCCATCGTCGAGGGCCTCGCCCTGCGCATCGTCGACGGCGACGTGCCGGAGAGCCTGAAGGACAAGCAGCTTCTGGCGCTCGACATGGGCTCGCTCATTGCCGGCGCCAAGTATCGCGGCGAGTTCGAGGAGCGGCTGAAGAGCGTGCTGTCCGAGGTCGAGGCGGCCGAGGGCGGCATCGTGCTGTTCATCGACGAACTGCACACGCTGGTCGGCGCCGGCAAGACCGAGGGCGCGATGGACGCCTCCAACCTGCTCAAGCCGGCGCTGGCGCGCGGCGAGCTGCATTGCGTCGGCGCCACCACGCTCGACGAGTACCGCAAATATATCGAGAAGGACGCCGCGCTCGCCCGCCGCTTCCAGCCCGTCTTCGTCTCCGAGCCGAGCGTGGAGGACACCGTGTCCATCCTGCGCGGCATCAAGGAGAAGTACGAGCTGCACCACGGCGTGCGCATCACCGACTCGGCGCTGGTGGCGGCCGCGACCCTCTCGAACCGCTACATCACCGACCGCTTCCTCCCCGACAAGGCGATCGACCTGATCGACGAGGCGGCCTCGCGGCTGCGCATGCAGGTCGATTCCAAGCCGGAGGAACTCGACAGCATCGACCGCGAGATCGTGCGCCTGCGCATCGAGCAGGAGGCGCTGAAGAAGGAGAGCGACGCGGGCTCGCGCGACCGGCTGAAGAAGCTGGAGAAGGAGCTTGCCGACCTCGAGGAACAGTCGGCCTCGATCACCTCGCGCTGGAAGGCGGAGAAGGAGAAGCTCGGCGACGCCCAGAAGCTGAAGAGCGACCTGGAGAAGGCTCGCGCCGACCTCGCCATCGCCCAGCGCAACGGCGAGTACCAGAAGGCGGGCGAGCTGGCCTATGGCACGATCCCCGCGCTGGAGAAGAAGCTCGCCGATGTCGAGGCGCAGGACGGCAGCGCCGCTTCCGGCAAGGCCGGCATGGTGGAGGAGGCGGTGACGCCCGATCACATCGCTGGCGTCGTCTCGCGCTGGACCGGCGTTCCCGTCGACAAGATGCTGACCGGCGAGAAGGAGAAGCTGCTGCGCATGGAGGACGTGCTTTCCTCCCGCGTGGTGGGCCAGAAGGAGGCCGTGGAGGCCGTCTCGACCGCGGTGCGCCGCGCGCGGGCGGGGCTTCAGGACCCCAACCGGCCAATCGGCTCCTTCATGTTCCTCGGCCCCACGGGCGTCGGCAAGACCGAGCTGACCAAGGCGCTGGCGGCGTTCCTGTTCGACGACGACACCGCGCTGGTCCGCCTCGACATGTCGGAATACATGGAGAAGCACTCCGTGGCCCGGCTGATCGGCGCGCCTCCCGGCTATGTCGGCTATGAGGAAGGCGGCGCGCTCACCGAAGCCGTGCGGCGCCGGCCTTATCAGGTCGTGCTGTTCGACGAGGTGGAGAAGGCCCATCCGGACGTGTTCAACGTCCTGCTTCAGGTGCTCGACGACGGGCGCCTGACGGACGGGCAGGGACGCACGGTCGACTTCCGCAACACGCTCATCATCATGACCTCGAATCTCGGGGCCGAATATCTGGTGAGCCAGCCCGAGGGGCAGGACAGCGACGCCGTGCGCGATGAGGTGATGGCGGTGGTGCGCGCGCACTTCCGGCCCGAATTCCTCAACCGCGTCGACGAGATCGTCCTCTTCCACCGGCTCCAGCGGGACCAGATGGGCGCCATCGTCGACATCCAGGTCAAGCGGCTCGACAAGCTGCTGGAGGAGCGCAAGATCCGCCTGGAGATCACCCCCGAGGCGCGGGATTTCCTCGCCGAGAAGGGCTACGACCCGGCCTATGGCGCGCGCCCGCTCAAGCGCGTGATCCAGAAGCTGCTGCAGGACCCGCTGGCCGGCCGCATCCTCGCCGGCACGGTGAAGGACGGCGATGTCGTGCGGGTCGAGCGCGGGGCGAACGAACTTCTGTTCGACACCCGCCCCGGCACGGTGGACGAGGCGGCCTGACCTTCCGGTCCCGATCGCAGAAAACAGAAAGGGCGCCGCGAGGCGCCCTTTTTCGTGAGATCGTCTCCCGCAACCGTCATCCCGGACGGCCGCAGGCCGATCCGGGATCGTGTGCCGCCCTCAGACCCTCGCCAGCAGCGCGTCGAGTTCGGGGCGGAAGGCGCCGGAGATTTCCGGATTGTCCAGCGCATAGGCGACATTGGCCATCAGGAAGCCGAGCTTCGAGCCGCAGTCGTAGATCGCGCCGTCGAAGGTCACGCTGTAGAAATCCTGCCTCTGCGCCAGCTTCAGCATGGAATCGGTGAGCTGGATCTCATTGCCGGCGCCGCGCTCCTGCGTGGCGAGCAGCTCGAAGATTTCAGGCTGGAGGATGTAGCGGCCGGAAATGGCGAGGTTGGACGGGGCCACGTCGCGCTTGGGCTTCTCGACCATGCGGGCGATCTTGTGCACGCCCTCGGCCACCTCGTCGCCGAGGCCGACAATACCGTACTGGTCGGTCTGCTCGGGCGGCACCTCATAGACCGCGAGGTGGTTGCCGCCGCCGGTCTTGGCATAGGCCTCGACCATCTGGCCAAGGCATCCCTTGCCGTTGCTCGGCTTGTGCAGCATGTCCGGCAGCAGCAGCGCGAAGGGCTCATGGCCGATGATGTCGCGCGCGCACCATACCGCGTGGCCGAGGCCGAGCGGGAGCTGCTGGCGGGTGAAGCTGGTGGCGCCCGGACCCATCGTCTCGCGGCGCAGCTGTTCGAGCATCTGGGTCTTGCCGCGCTCCAGCAGCGTGTCTTCCAGCTCGTACTGGCGGTCGAAATGATCCTCGATCACGCCCTTGTTGCGGCCGGTGACGAAGACGATGTGCTCGATGCCCGCCGCGCGGGCCTCGTCCACCACGTGCTGGACGACCGGACGGTCGACCACGGTGAGCATTTCCTTGGGAACCGCCTTGGTCGCCGGAAGAAACCGCGTGCCGAGGCCGGCCACGGGCAGGATCGCTTTGCGAATGGGAGCTACCATTTGGGACTTGTGCCGCCTTGATGTCGCTTGATGGGTAGGGCCGAGCAGAACGAAATTTCTATGAAATTCAGTTTAACGTTTCACCTTCTGCAATGCACCGGAGGGATAACGCGCAGGTGACGGCATAGGTTCACGCCGCGATGGCACGATTGTGGACGCAAAATGCCCCTGACGCAGGGGAAATTGCGACGGCGTTAACAGGCTCGAAACCACGATCCCCGCCTAATCGCCGCCCAGAACCGCGTTAGGGTTGCGTTATGAGTCACCGCTGCGTTGCCGGCCGGCCTGCGTTCGCCGGCAGAAGCGCCCTCCGGGGCGCCCTCGGGGGAACCGTGCGAGGAGGGGTCCTCGCCGTGATCGGCTTCGGCCTGGCCGGCTGCGCCTCGTCGGACGATATCACCGGCGCCTTCACCTCGCCCGTGGCGCACACCGCTCACACCGCGCAGGCCGCCCCCCGTCCGGCAAGCCCCCGCCGCGCTTCCGCCGTGACGCCGGCCGCCACCCATCCCGACATGACGCCCCAGGCGCTGGCTCAGGCCGAGGCCAATTTCAGCCGCTGCATCGCCGCTCTGGAGCCCAAGGCGCGCGCCGCCGGCGTCTCGGCGGCCGGCTTTCGGCGCTACACGGCCGGGCTCAGGCCCGACATGGGCATCATGGAGAAGCTGCAGACGCAGCCGGAATTCACCCGCACGGCCGGCGACTACGTGACCATGCTGGTGTCCGAAACCCGCATCCGCAAGGGCCGCGAGGCGATGGCGCAGAACGCCGCCGTGTTCGAGGCGGTGGGCCGCACCTATGGCGTCGACCCCTATGTGGTGGCGGCGATCTGGGGCATCGAGACCAATTACGGCAGCGCGCGCGGCTCCTATCCGGTGCTGCAGGCGACCGGCACGCTGGCCTGCGTCGGCCGGCGGCAGGCCTATTTCCGCGACGAGTTCGTCGCCGCGCTGCGCATTCTCGACCGTGGCGACATTCCCGAGGGCCATCTGAAGGGTTCCTGGGCCGGCGCCTTCGGCCTCACCCAGTTCATGCCGACCGCCTTCCAGCGCGACGCGGTGGATTTCGACGGCGACGGGCACCCCAATGTCGTCGATTCCGTCGCCGACGCCATGGCCTCGACCGCCAACAAGCTCAAGCGCGGCGGCTGGCAGCAGGGCCGCAGCTGGGGCTACGAGGTGGTGCTGCCGCGCCGCTTCGACTATCTGCTCGCCGACAAGAACATCCGCAAGCCGATGCGCGAATGGGCGGCGCTCGGCATCCATCGCCCCGATGGCCGGCCGATGCCGCCTGCCGGCGAGACGGCCTATCTGCTGCTACCCGCCGGCGCCAAGGGGCCGGCCTTCCTGATGACCGGCAACTTCAAGGCGATCCTGAGCTACAACCCCGCCGACGCCTATGCGCTCGCCATCGGCCATCTCGCCGACCGCATCCGGGGCGGCGGGCCCTTCGTGCAGCCCTGGCCGGACGACCAGCGCGCGCTATCGCGCAACGAACGCTCCGAACTCCAGAAGCGGCTCGCCTCGCGCGGCTACGATGTCGGCCCGCATGACGGGGCGCTGGGCAGCAAGACCCGCGTCGCCGTGCGCGAATATCAGGTGAGCGCCGGCCTGACGCCCGACGGCATGGCGAGCGGCGAGGTGCTCGACAGCCTGCGCGCCCGCGACGGATCGTGAGCGCCGCCCGACGCGGGGACTTGAAACGGCCGCGATAATGGTTCACCGCTCACGGGGTGTCGCCATCAGGGAACGGCCAAGGAAACGCTTCATGCGCGCGCGCGGATTCCGGCTCGGACTGAAGACGCTGGCGGTGGCCGGCGTGCTGGTCGCCGGCTGCTCGCTGGCGCAGGCGCAGAGCGACTGGTTCCGCCCGCCGGCCGATATCGGACAGTCCTCCGGTCGCAACTCCGTGCAGCGCCAGCAGGCTCCTTCGCGCCAGCAGGCGCAGCAGCCGAGGCAGAACAGCCGCCAGCAGCAGGCCCGTCCCTCGGCGCAGCAGCCGGCGCGGGAGGCCCAGCCGCGCCGCGCCTGGTCGCCCTTCCAGCCGCTCATCGATCTCTTCAGCGGCGGCTCGCGCGCCCGGCAGGTGCCGCAGGCGCCGCCGCCGCCCGTGGTGGCGCAGCAGCCGGCCGAGCCGCGCGGCAAGGTCTTCGCCAGCACGGCCGAGGCGCGCGCCGATACGCCGGACCTCAAGGAAATCGTGCTGGTGCTCGGCGACGAGCAGGCCGGGCCGCTGGCGCAGGGCCTCGCCGACGCCTTCGCCGCCGATCGCGAGGGCGCCGTGGTGGTGGGGCGGTCCGAGGACGGGTCGGGCTTCGCGCCCGGCAACCGCTTCGACTGGATCGCGACGGCGCGGCAGTTTCCGGTGGGCAGCGACCAGCCCAACGTGATCGTGGTGTTCGCGGGCGGCAATGACCTCAAGCCGATCGAGGACCCCGCCGGCAGGGCCGAACTGCTGGACGACCGCTGGCGCGACATCTATGGGCGCCGCTTCCAGGAATTCCTGCTCGCGCTCAAGATGCAGGGCCGCCCCGTCGTGGTGGTGGGCCTGCCGCCGGCGGAGGACGATGTCCGCAACGCGCAGATCGTGCGGCTCAACGAACTGCTCAAGGAGCAGGTCGAGCGCGCCGGGCTCATCTTCGTCGATGTCACCGACGGATTCGTCGACGAGAACGGCAAGTTCATGATGTCCGGCCCGGCCGTCGACGGGCAGCGCCGGCGCCTGCGCACCTCCGACGGCATCGGCTTCACCCGGGCCGGCGCGCGCAAGCTCGCCTTCTTCGTCGACCGCGAACTCGACGACCTGATGGTGCGCAAGGACACGCCGGCGGCCGAAGCGCCGGACCCGGCCGACGCGCGCCCCTCGATCGTCAATCTGACCGGCGGGCCGGTGGGCAATGCGCGCGCGCTGGCCGGCGGGCCGGGGGCGACCCCCGCGACCCCGGCGAGCATCGTGCAGGCGGCGACGCCGGATAGCGCCGTTCCCGAGCCGGCGAGCGTGCTGGTGAGCGGCACGACGCTGCCCCCGGTGGCGGGCCGGACCGACGATTTTCGCTGGCCGGCCGGCCAGCCGGCGGCGACGACGGACCCGCTGGTGCCGCCCATGCCGCCTTCAGTGCTGCCACCCGTCGTGGCGCCGCTCTCCGGGGCGGCTGGTACGGGTACCGGCACCGGCACCGCCGCTCCCTGAGCGCGACACGAAAAAGCCGGGCGCGGCAGGGCCGGCCCGGCTTCGTCGAAGGTCGATCCGGCCCGGCTCAGCGCGGCAGGACGGAGCTTCCCATCAGATAGGTGTCGATGGACTGCGCGGCCTGGCGCCCCTCGCGGATGGCCCAGACCACCAGCGACTGGCCGCGACGCATGTCGCCGGCGGCGAAGAGCTTCGGCACGCTGGTCGCGTAGTCGAGATCGGTCGCCTTCACATTGCCGCGCCGGTCGATATCGACGCCCGACTGCTCGATCATGCCCTCGCGCAGCGGGTGCACGAAGCCAAGCGCGATGAAGACGAGATCGGCCTTGATCTGGAATTCGGTGCCGGGGATCGGCTGGCGCTTGGCGTCGACGCGCGCGCACTTGACCCCGACCACATGGCCCTTCTTGCCCTCGATGCCGAGCGTGGCGGCGGCGAATTCGCGCTCGGCGCCCTCGGCCTGCGAGGAGGAGGTGCGGAACTTGGTCGGCCAGTAGGGCCACACCGCGAGCTTCTCCTCCTTGAGCGGCGGCACCGGGCGGATGTCGAGCTGGTGGACGGAGAGCGCGCCCTGGCGGAACGCGGTGCCCACGCAGTCCGAGGCGGTGTCGCCGCCGCCGATCACCACGACATGCTTGCCGGCGGCGAGGATCGTCTCCTCGCGCGAGACGTCCTCGCGGCCGACGCGGCGGTTCTGCTGCACCAGATAGGGCATGGCGTAATGCACGCCCTCCAGCTCCTGACCGGGCAGGGCGGGATCGCGCGGGGCTTCCGAGCCGCCGGCCATCAGCACCGCGTCGTGGGTCTCCAGCAGTTCCTCGAGCGGCGTGGTGACGCCGACATTGGCGCCGTAATGGAAGGTCACACCTTCCGCCTCCATCTGGGCGACGCGGCGGTCGATGTAGTGCTTTTCCATCTTGAAGTCGGGGATGCCGTAGCGCAGCAGGCCGCCGGCCTTGGGCTCGCGCTCATAGACATGCACGTCGTGGCCGGCGCGGGCGAGCTGCTGGGCAGCGGCCATGCCGGCCGGGCCGGAGCCGATGACGGCGACCTTGCGGCCGGTCTTGACCGACGGCGGCTCGGGCTTGATCCAGCCCGCCTTCCACGCCTTGTCGGCGATGGCCTGCTCAACCGTCTTGATGGTGACGGGCACGTCCTCGAGATTCAGCGTGCAGGCTTCCTCGCAGGGCGCGGGGCAGATGCGGCCGGTGAATTCGGGGAAGTTGTTGGTGGAGTGGAGGTTGCGCGTCGCCTCCTCCCAGTTCCCGTTATAGACGAGATCGTTCCAGTCCGGGATCTGGTTGTGGATCGGGCAGCCATTCGGCCCGTGGCAGAACGGAATGCCGCAATCCATGCAGCGCGAGGCCTGGTTGGCGACCTCGGCGTCGGGAAGGGGCAGGGTGAATTCGCGGAAGTGGCGGATACGATCCGATGCCGGCTGATACTTGGCCTCGCGGCGATCGATCTCGAGAAAGCCCGTAACCTTACCCATTGCGCCCTCTTTCGCGGAGCACCGCCACCTTGGAGGCATTCCACCTCCGGTGCCAGATACATCAATCATGCCAGTTGGAAAATGACGGCGCGGCACACGGCCGCGCCACGGCGGTAGCCGTGGCCCGCTTCCGGGCCTCCCCCCGCACGATGCCGGCGAGGGGACGGCGGCCTATTCGGCCGCCTGGAGGCCGCGCATTTTCTCCATTTCGCGCAGCGCCCGCTGGTACTCGACGGGCATCACCTTGACGAACTTGCCGCGGTATTCGGCCCAGTTGTCGAGGATGGTCTGCGCCCGCCGCGAACCCGTGTAGTGCAGGTGCTTGGCGATGAGCTGGTGCAGGCGCTCCTCGTCGTGGTGGCCCATGTCCGCCATGATGTCGATGCGCCCCTTGAACTCGAGGTCGCCGCCGTGATGGTGGAGGCGCTCCAGCAGATCCTCCTCCTCCTCGACCGGCTCGAGATCGACCATGGAGAGGTTGCAGCGCTTGCGGAAATTGCCGTCCTCGTCCAGCACATAGGCGACGCCGCCCGACATGCCGGCGGCGAAGTTGCGCCCGGTCTGGCCGATGACGACGACCACGCCGCCGGTCATGTACTCGCAGCCATGGTCGCCCGTGCCCTCGACAACCGCGATGGCGCCGGAGTTGCGCACCGCGAAGCGCTCGCCGGCGACGCCGCGGAAATAGACCTCGCCGGCCGTGGCGCCGTAGAGCACCGTGTTGCCGACGATGATCGAGTTTTCCGGCACGATGGCGGCATTCTCGGCCGGCTGCACCACGATGCGCCCGCCCGACAGGCCCTTGCCGACATAGTCGTTGGCCTCGCCCACCAGCGTCATCGAGACGCCGCCGGCGAGGAAGGCGCCGAAGGCCTGGCCGGCGGTGCCGGTCAGCCTTATGTCGATAGTGTCGTCCGGCAGGCCGGTCTCGCCGTAGCGCTTGGCGACCTCGCCCGACAGCATGGCGCCGACCGAGCGGTCGGTGCTGCGGATCGTGGTCTCGATCACGACCTTCTCGCCGGTCTCGAGCGCGGGCTGCGCCTGCGCGATCAGCTTGCGGTCGAGCACATTGGCGATCGGGTGGTTCTGCCGATCGGTGTGGTAGATCGCGACGTCGGGGCCGACCTCGGGCTTGGCGAAGATGCGCGAGAAGTCGAGGCCCTTGGCCTTCCAGTGCTCGATCGCCTCGCGCTGGTCGAGCCATTCCGAATGGCCGATCAGCTCGTTGAAGCTGGCGATGCCCATCGAAGCCATCAGCTCGCGCACTTCCTCGGCGACGAAGAAGAAGTAGTTGATGACGTGCTCGGGCGTGCCCTTGAAGCGCTTGCGCAGCACGGGGTCCTGCGTCGCCACGCCCACCGGACAGGTGTTCAGGTGGCACTTGCGCATCATGATGCAGCCGGCCGCGATCAGCGGGGCGGTGGAGAAGGCGAAGTCGTCCGCGCCGAGCAGCGCGCCGATCACCACGTCGCGCCCGGTGCGCAGGCCGCCGTCGACCTGCAGGGCGATGCGCCCGCGCAGATTGTTCAGCACCAGCGTCTGGTGCGCCTCGGCGAGGCCGATCTCCCACGGCGAGCCGGCATGCTTGATGGCGGTGAGCGGCGAGGCGCCGGTGCCGCCCTCGAAGCCGGACACGGTGATGTGGTCGGCGCGCGCCTTGGCGACGCCGGCCGCGACCGTGCCCACGCCCACCTCGGAGACCAGCTTGACCGAAATGTCGGCGCCCGGGTTGACGTTCTTCAGGTCGAAGATGAGCTGGGCCAGATCCTCGATCGAATAGATGTCGTGGTGCGGCGGCGGCGAGATGAGGCCGACGCCCGGGGTCGAGTGGCGCACCTTGGCGATCACCGCGTCGACCTTGTGGCCGGGCAGCTGGCCGCCTTCGCCGGGCTTGGCACCCTGCGCCATCTTGATCTGGATCATGTCGGCATTGACGAGGTAGTCCGCCGTCACGCCGAAGCGGCCGGAGGCGACCTGCTTGATCGCCGAGCGCATGGAATCGCCGTTCGGCAGCGGCTTGAAGCGCGTCGCCTCCTCGCCGCCCTCGCCGGTGTTCGACCGGCCGCCGATGCGGTTCATCGCGATGGCGAGCGTGGTGTGCGCCTCGCGCGAGATCGAGCCGAACGACATGGCGCCGGTGACGAAGCGCTTCACGATGTCGACCGCCGGCTCCACCTCGTCGATGGAGATGGGCGCGCGGCCAAACTCCTCCGCCCCGCGGATGCGGAACAGCGAGCGGATGTTGAGCGTCTTGGCGCCGGCCTCGTTCACCAGCTGGGCGAAGTGGCGGTACTTGTCCTGCGCGTTGCCGCGCACGGCATGCTGGAGCACCGCGACCGTCTCGGGATCCCAGGCATGCTCCTCGCCGCGCAGGCGGAAGGCGTAGTCGCCGCCGACATCGAGCGAGGTGCGGTACACCGGCGCGTCGCTGAAGGCGTCGCGGTGGCGCATGGCGGTTTCCTCGGCGATCTCATTGAGGCCGATGCCGCCGATGGAGGAGGCGGTGCCGAAGAAGTACTTCGCGACCACCTCCTGGCTGAGGCCGACGGCGTCGAAGATCTGCGCGCCGCAATAGGACTGGTAGGTCGAGATGCCCATCTTGGACATCACCTTCAGCAGGCCCTTGTCGATCGACTTGATGTAGCGCTTGACGATCTCGTACTCGTCGACCTCCTCGGGGATGTCGACGCGCATGTCGATCATGGTCTCGAAGGCGAGATAGGGGTTGATCGCCTCGGCGCCGTAGCCGGCCAGACACGCGAAATGGTGCACCTCGCGCGCCTCGCCCGTCTCCACCACGAGGCCGGCGGCGGTGCGCAGGCCCTTGCGGATCAGGTGATGGTGCACGGCCGCCGTCGCCAGCAGCGAGGGAATGGCGATACGGTCCGGGCCGACCAGCCGGTCGGACAGGATGATGATGTTGTAGCCGCCATGCACCGCCGCCTCGGCGCGCTCGCACAGGCGCTCGACCGCGTCCTCCATGCCCGCCGCGCCCTTGTCGGACGGGTAGGTCATGTCGAGCGTGCGGGTGTCGAAGCGCTCCTCCATGAAGCCGATGGAGCGGATCTTCTCCAGGTCGGCATTGGTCAGGATCGGCTGGCGCACCTCGAGCCGCTTGCGGCGCGAATTGCCTTCGAGGTCGAAGATGTTCGGCCGCGGCCCGATGAAGGAGACGAGGCTCATGACGAGTTCCTCGCGGATCGGGTCGATCGGCGGGTTCGTCACCTGCGCGAAGTTCTGCTTGAAATAGGTGAAGAGCGACTTCGACTTCTTCGACAGCGGCGAGATCGGCGTGTCGGTGCCCATGGAGCCGACCGCTTCCTGCCCGGTGGTCGCCATCGGCGCCATCAGCAGCTTCAGGTCTTCCTGGGTGTAGCCGAAGGCCTGCTGGCGATCGAGCAGCGACACGTCGGTGCGCACCTCGCGCGCCTCGACCTGACGCAGGTCCTCCAGCACGAGCTGGGTGCGCTTGAGCCATTCCTTGTAGGGATGCGCGCGGGCGAGCTGCGTCTTCACCTCCTCGTCGGGGACGAGGCGGCCTTCCACCATGTCGACGAGCAGCATGCGGCCCGGCTGCAGCCGCCACTTGGTGACGATCTGGTCCTCGGGGAAGGTGAGCACGCCCATCTCGGAGGCGAGCACGATCTTGTCGTCCTTGGTGACGAGATAGCGCGCCGGGCGCAGGCCGTTGCGGTCCAGCGTGGCGACGATCTGGCGCCCGTCGCTGGCGACGATGGCGGCCGGCCCGTCCCACGGCTCCATCAGGGCGGCGTGGTACTCGTAGAAGGCGCGGCGTTCCTCGTCCATCAGCGGGTTGCCCGCCCACGCCTCCGGCACGAGCATCATCGCCGCGTGCGGCAGCTCGTAGCCGCCCTGCACGAGGAATTCGAGCGCGTTGTCGAAGCACGCGGTGTCGGACTGGCCCTCATAGGAGATCGGCCAGAGCTTGGAGATGTCGTTGCCGAACAGCTCGGAATCGACGGAGGCCTGACGGGCCGCCATCCAGTTCACGTTGCCGCGCAGCGTGTTGATTTCGCCATTATGCGCGACCATCCGGTAGGGATGGGCGAGCGACCACGCCGGGAAGGTGTTGGTGGAGAAGCGCTGGTGCACGAGGGCGAGCGCGCTCTCGAAGTCCTCGTCGTGCAGGTCGGCATAATAGGCGCCGAGCTGGTCGGCGTTGAACATGCCCTTGTAGACGATGGTCCGGCAGGACAGCGAGACGACGTAATAGCCGGCGGTCAGCGGGTCGCGCGCGTCATAGACGGCGTTCGACACCACCTTGCGCAGGATGAACAGCCGGCGCTCGAAGGCGTCCTCGTCGGCGAGGCCCTCGCCGCGACCGATGAACACCTGCACATGGCGGGGCTCGGTCGGCAGCACGGTGTGGCCGAGCGAGGAATTGTCGGTCGGCACGTCGCGCCAGCCGAGCAGCACCTGGCCTTCGGCCGCGACGACGCGCTCGAAGGTCTCGCGCACGATGCGCTGGCCCTCGGGGTCGCGCGGCAGGAATACGTGACCGACGGCGTATTCGCCGGGCGCCGGCAGGGTGAAGCCGAGCTTGGCCGCTTCCTTGACGAAGAACTTGTGCGGAATCTGCACCAGCATACCGGCGCCGTCGCCGGC
Source organism: Ancylobacter sp. TS-1 (assembly GCF_009223885.1). NCBI lineage: Bacteria > Pseudomonadati > Pseudomonadota > Alphaproteobacteria > Hyphomicrobiales > Xanthobacteraceae > Ancylobacter > Ancylobacter sp. TS-1. The sequence continues at coordinate 1,691,946 of NZ_CP045144.1, read as the reverse complement.
GCGCGGATCGGCGCCCACGGCGCCGCGGTGCTCAAGATTCAGCAGGATCTGCAGGCCATCCTGCACGATTTGGTGCGACTTGCGGCCCTTGATGTCGGCGATGAAGCCGACGCCGCACGAATCCTTCTCGTTGCGCGGGTCGTAGAGGCCCTGAGCGACCGGCATTCCCGGGTCGATGAAGGAAATGGCTTTGGTGACAGCGCGGTCCGTCGCGGCCGGACGAACCGAAGCCTCGTCGATCATGCGCGCGGCAGCGCCGCCCAGTTCCTCGCTCATTCCCGTCTCTCCCTAAAGGGTCGCATCTCGTCCGGCGCGCCGACACGGTTCGAGCCCCGCAGGGCGCTCCCCCGCAAGGCGTGCACGCTCGCCAAACTACGCTAGCATCCGCCGTGCCATGCCGGTCTGGCGGCACGGACAACCCGGATTATAGGACAGCATGGCTGCCCTATCAATCGCGAAGATGCCAGAATTGACGTCCGCGCACAAGCGCCGCGCGGGCGGTCGCCGGTGCGTTTTTTCGCGCTTGTTGCGAGTGTGGCGTCCGTTACGAAAGGAACGGTAAGGCCCCGAGCGGCTGCGCGCAATGCCGTTGCGGTCCCCGGCCGCCGGGTGCCGGGCGCCGGCAGGGGGCGGTGCGAGGTCTTTCCCCCGCCGCATTTTCACGTTCCCGTAGGTCCGGTCGCGGATCGCGGCCGGTCTTCCCGGAGGCATCGATGCCCAAGTCCCGCGCGTCCACGCGCCTGTCGCTCCCGCCGGCGCCCGCGATGGCGCCGATGCGCGCTCGCCTGCGCCTGTCGCCGGTTCTGGCGCCGCTGCTGGCGGGCGTCGTGGTGATGGCGGCGGCACCGGCGCAGGCGGAATTCTTCTTCCGCCCGTTCGGCGGCGTCTATGTCGAACGCTACTACGAGCCGCTGCCGCCGGGCGGTTACTATCCCGAGCCGCCGGCGCCGGTCTATCGGGCGCCTGAGCGTTTCCCCTTCACCGATATCGAGCCGATGCTGCGCTCGATGGGCATGCGGGCCATCGGCCGCGTGCGCGTCGAGGGCAACACCTATGTGGTGGACGCTACCGACCCGTCAGGAACGCGGGTGCGGGTGCGGATCGACGCGTTCAACGGCCGCATCCTCGCACTGGCGCCGACCGGAGCGGCCCCGGTGGCCCGGCAGGCGCCTGTCGGGCCGCCGCGTGCCGCCACCGCCCCGCTGCCGCCGAGGAAGCCGCCCGAGATCGCGGCGGTGACGGTGCCCGCGCCGCCGCCGCTAACCGGCCCCGAGGCCGAGGCCGGCGCCGGCTCCGCTGCCCTGCCGGCGGAAGCAGTGCCCGCCGCTCCCGCCCCGGAGAGCGGCACCGTACGGGTCATCCCCGGCATCGCCACGCCGCCCGGCACGGCACCGCAGAAGGCGGCCGGGGACGCACCGGCGCCCGCCACGGAAGCCCCCGGCGAGGCGCAGGTCGATGCCAAGGGCGACGCCAAGACCGACGCCAAGGCCGACGCTGCTCCGCCCGAGGCTTCCGCCTCCGAGACGTCGGCTCCCGAGGCGCCGGCGGCGGCTGCGCCATCCGCGCCCTCCACGGGCACCGGCACCGGCAGCACCACGCCGGCCGGCACCGCCTCGGTGGTGGCGCGTGACAATGGCAAGCCCGCGCCGCCGGCCGACTGATCACGGCTCTTCCACGTTCCCACAACAAAAGACGCCCCGGTCTCCCGGGGCGCCTGCATTCGTTCTCGTCCGGTCAGGCGGGGCCAGCGCCCGTCCGGGTGCTGGCAACGGGCCTCACGCGGCCGCCTTGGTCTCTCTGGCCTTGGCCTCGATCGCCTGAGGCGCCTTCGCGCTGGAGGTGATCGGAACCGCGCGGGGCTTCTTCGCCTCGGGGATCTCGCGCACCAGTTCGACATGCAGCAGGCCGTTGGCGAGGCTGGCGCCGCGCACTTCGACATGGTCGGCGAGCTGGAAGCGGCGCTCGAAGGCGCGGGCGGCGATGCCGCGATAGAGCACCTCGCCGGAGCCGGAGGCTTCCGCCTTGTGCTCGCCGCGGATCGAGAGGCCGTTCTCCTTCACCTCGATGGACAGGTCGTTCTCGGTGAAGCCGGCGACGGCGACGGTAATGCGATAGGCATTCTCGCCCGTCCGCTCGATATTGTAGGGCGGATAGGTGGGGGCGGCGCTGTCGACATTGTTCACCTGGTCGAGCAGGGAGAACAGGCGGTCGAAACCGACGGTCGAGCGGTGCAGGGGGGTAAGGTCAAACGTACGCATGGCATATCCTCTCATTAAGCGACATGCAGGTGGTGGGGCCTCTCGCCTGAGCCGGCCCCGGTTCACGTACCGCCATCTGGCCGGTACGGAGTCGAGATAGGTAGGGCTTCTGCCGGCGCAAGAGGGGGGCGGGGGCCGATCGCGGCGGCCGGCCCGGCGCGAAGATGAACGGTGGATGAACGGGCGGCTCGGACCGTGTTCAGTGCCCTCCGCCTAAGGAGAGGGCTCGAACGAGGCCGGGCGGCGAGCGGGGAGTGTCACGGAACGATGGGACGTGCAGCGGCGGTGCTGATGGTTGCGGTGGGGCTGCTGGCGGCTCCGCTGGCTTCCGGCCTGACCGGCCGGGCGGCGCAGGCGCAAGGCTTCGTGCCGCCTCCCGGCCCCTATGCGCCCGCTCCCGGCCCCTATGCCCCCTATGAGGCGCCTTCGGCCCGGCGCCCGGGTGCCGGCCAGCCGGTGGATGCCGACGCGGCGACGCGCATGCTGGCCGCGCGCGGCTTCACCAAGATCTCGGTTGTCCGGCGCCGGGGGGCGACCCTCATTTTCGAGGCCAACGGGCCGAGGGGGGAGCGCGTGCAGATCGTGGTCGACAGCACGTCCGGCGCGATCAGCGGCATGAAGGTGATCGGCTTCGGGGACAAGCGTTATTGAGGCAATGGCGGCGTCGCGCCGCCTTGTGGCGCCGCCCGGCTGGGGTATAAGCCGCTGGACATTTTCCATCGCCGCCCGGACATGCCGCCCGAGATGATTCTGTACAGTACCCAGGACAACCCCGTGCCCGAGGGCGCGGTGTGCGGCGCCGTGACCACCTCTGACGGGGTGAATCTGCGCTTCGGCCGCTGGCGGCCGTCGAATGGCGAGTGCCGGGGCACGGTCTGCGTCTTTCCGGGCCGCACCGAGAAGATCGAGAAATATTACGAGACGGTGCGCGACCTGCGCGCCCGTCACTTCGCCGTCGCGGTGCTGGACTGGCGGGGGCAGGGCGGTTCGCAGCGTCTGCTGTCCAACCCGATGAAGGGCCATGTCGGGGATTTCGCCGAGTACCAGAACGATCTCGACGCTTTTCTGGAGCAGGCGGTGCGGCCGGAACTGCCCGGCCCCTATTTCGCGCTTGCCCATTCCATGGGCGCGTCGATCCTGCTCGATCACGCCCGGCGCGGGGGCAAGGCCTTCGAGCGCATGTTCCTCGTCGCGCCGATGCTGGACCTGTCGCTGGTGAAGCACGACGTGGCGGCGCGGCGGCTGGCGCGCTTCCTGGCGCGGCTGGGGCTGTCGAGGGCCTATGTGCCGACGCGCCGCATGAAGCCGCTGCACGAGGTGCATTTCGACGGCAACCGGCTGACCTCGGACCGCACCCGCTTCGCCCGCAACCTCACCATCACCATGGAGCAGCCGCAGCTCGATGTCGGCCCGCCGACCATCGGCTGGGTGAAGGCGGCCTTCGACCTGATGGAGGAACTGGCCGACCCGGCGACGGCGCGGGCGATCCGCCAGCCGCTGCTGATGGTGGCGGCCGGCGCCGACCGGATCGTCTCGACGCCCTCGATCGAGCATCTGGGCACGCGGCTCATCGCCGGCGCGCATGTGGTGATACCCGGCGCGCGGCACGAACTGCTGCAGGAGCGCGACATCTTCCGCGAGCCGCTGCTGGCCGCCTTCGACGCCTTCATCCCCGGCAGCGCGCCGCCCTGATCAGCCGCCGTTCAGCACCTTCAGCGCCTCGTCATGGACGCGGCGGTCGCCCGAGGCCACCACGCGCCCGCCCGACAGGTCGGCGCCGCCTTCCCAGTTGGTGACGAGGCCGCCCGCGCCGGCGACGATGGGCACCAGCGGCACGATGTCGAAATCGTTGAGATTGGTCTCGATCACGAGGTCGACATGGCCGGCCGCGAGCATGCAGTAGGCGTAGCAGTCGCCGCCATAGCGCGGCAGGCGCACGCGCCGCTCCACTTCCTGATAGAGCGCGCGGTCGGAGGCATCCATCAGGAGCGGGCTGGTGGTCATCATCACCGCCTCGGCGAGGCCGGCGCAGGCGCGCACCGAGAGGCGGCGGTCGCCGGCCGGGCCGCGATAGCGGGCCTGCGCGCCGTCGCCGAAGAAGCGCTCGCGCACGAAGGGCTGGTGCATCATGCCGTAGACCGGCTGGCCATGTCGGCACAGGCCGATCAACGTGCCCCAGGCCGGCATGCCGCAGATGAACGACTTGGTGCCGTCGATCGGGTCGAGCACCCAGACATAGTCGGCGTCGATGCCGTCGTCGGGAAATTCCTCGCCGCGCACGCCATGGCTGGGAAAGGTGCGGCGGATCAGCGTGCGCATCGCCTGCTCGGCGGCGCGGTCGGCGGCGGTGACGGGATCGAAGGTGGCGCCCCCGCTCTTGTCCTCGACGCCGAGCGCGGTGCGGAAGAAGGGCAGGATGGCCTGACCGGAGACGGTGGCGAGTTCATGCACGAAAGTCTCGAAATCCACCGCACTCATCGGCTGCGCTCCCGTCGCCCGCCGGCGACGCAGGCCGGCCCGGCCAACGCATATCGGTCGCCGGGGGGATCGGCAATCTCTGCCACGCGGGAGCGCCCACCGCCGCCGCCGTCGCGGGCAGGCGGTGTGCCGTGTCAGCCCTGCACGGCGCGGTGAGTTCGTGCCTCGGATTGCCCCGCGCTCAACGCATGGCTGCTATTCCGGCAAGTTCAAGAAATGAGCAGTCCGGGTCGTTGCCTCCGGGAGGCGAAGCTGCCATATTATTGCAGCGCGGTAAGGCGATTGGCGTCGCCCTACCGCCGCCCTCCTTGGGCGTTTCCTCCCTAGACTTGGGCCGCTCCGGCAACGTGAGCGGCCCCTTTCTTTTCTGCAACTTCCTGAATTTCAAGATGTTTCCTATACCGCACGCGACCTGTCGCGCCGCGCGGCTGATCGCGGCTGCGGTACGCGGCGGGCGCCTGCCGTTCGGGAAGGCGGCGATCCGTGCTGCGGGCCGGAAAATGTGCGAGCGATGCGCGAATCTCGTCATTCGAAGGCCTGCGACCAAATGTCGGTTTCGTTTCTTTCGTTTCCGGCTTGTCACTTTCGCGTCGTGTGGCTATGTTTATTGCGTTGCGGCAACGTGATTGGCGTCACGTCGCCGCCGCCCTCCTTGGGCGTTTCCTCCCTAGACTTGGGCCGCTCCGGCAACGCGAGCGGCCTCTTTCTTTTCAACGCCACCCCAACCTCCCATCTGCTTCATGACGCTGCGCCGGCAAGGGCGCGGCCGGCGCAAAGGCGTGCCGCATAAGGCGCACCTGTCACAGTCCTGCGCGCGAGGGGCGTGTCAGTCTGTCTGGCGCTCGGTAGTCCGGCGCTCCTGCGCATCCTGGAGGCAGCCGGCGCACGGATGGGCCTGAGCGGCGCATGTCAGCGCCGGCGGCCGTGCGACGGCCAACGGGACGCGTGCGTCAGGAGCATAGGTAAGAGCGCCTTGCGGGACCTAGCGCGGCATTCGGGTGCCATCCCGCCAGGCCGGCGGCGCCGCGCATGCCGATCCCGGGCGTGCCGCCGGAGCCGGGGAGGGATGGGGAGGGCATCTCACCTGGGAGCGGCGGCTGCGGCGCCGGGTGCCGGCGAGGTGCGTCAGCGTCGCGCGGGCTCCGGCGCAGCCTCGGCAAGCGGGCGGTGCGACGGGCAGGCGGGCGTCGTCGTCGCGCGGCCGGCAGGGCCCAAAAGCAAACGGGCGCCGGCTGATCGCGACCCCCCGGTCGACCAGCCGACGCCCGTCAAGGCAGAGACTGCCTTTAATGGTGCTTTGGCACCACCGCATGAGGCATTAATGCCACACCGGGGGTTCAATTCGTATTTGGTATGCCAGAAAAGCCTAGTGCCTGCCTTGATTATTCCGCAATGCACCTACATCTTCTGCCCGTACGCAGCGATTGGCGTCGCTCCGTACAGCCCTCCTTGGGCGTTTCCTCCCTAGACTTGGGCCGCTTGCGCTGTGCGTAAGCGGCCTCTTTCTTTTGCGCCGGACCGAAGATGCGCCCGCTGTGGCTTTGCCATCTTGCGAAGTCGTCTACGTGCCTGTCCGAACGCCCTCGAAGGGCAGCGCAATCCCTTGAACCGACCAATTCCCTCCGCGTCTTCGCGGTGAAACCCCGACCATGCGATGGGGAAAAGCCGGCCCGGAACCGAGCGTGCAGAATTCGTATAGGTCTCATGTCCAAAATGCAAGGCTCTTATGCGGCCTTTTGCATCACCCGATCAAAATTTCGCGGGTATAGGATTAACGCTTTGAAAAGGCGGGCCTATTCGGCAGCCGTCCGCTGCGGGGCGAGCTCGATCTGGGCGATGCGCGACAGCGAAAGCGCCATGTCGAGCAGGTCGCTGCGCACGGTCTGGAAACTTTCTGCGGGCTCGTAGGTGGCTTCGTGCATGTAGAGCGCGCGGTTGATCTCGATCTGAACCGCGTGCATGCCGGAGGCTGGATTGCCGTAATGCTCGGTGATGAAGCCGCCGGCATAGGGCTTGTTGCGCACCACCGTATAGCCGCGCCGGCGCAGCTCGGTTTCCATGATGTCGGGGATGATCGTCGCGCAACTGGTGCCGTAGCGGTCGCCCAGCACGATGTCGATGCGCTGGTCGCGCTGGCAGCCGGACGGCATGGAATGGCAGTCCACCAGCACCGCCACGCCGAAGCTGCGCTGCATCTGCACCATCAGCTGGCGCAGGGTGCGGTGATAGGGCTTGTAGAGCGTCTCGATGCGGTTGATGGCGTCGTCGACCGGGATGCGCCGGCCGTAGATCTCCTGCGCCTCGCCGACGATCCGGGCGATGGTGCCGAGCCCGCCGGCCACCCGCATGGAGCGCGTATTGGCATAGGCCGGCAGCCGGCCCTCGAACATGCGCGGATCAAGCTCGTAGGGCTCGCGATTGACGTCGAGGAAGCAGCGCGGGAAATGCGCCCGCATGAAACCCATGCCGAGGCGGGTCACATCGCTGAACAGGCGGTCGACCAGCGTGTCCTCGGAACGGCGCAGCACGGGCAGCTCCAGGCGCGACTGGTCGACGAAGCTGCGCGGATAGACGATGCCGCTGTGCGGGGAATTGAACAGGAACGGCGCGGTCAGGGTTGCCGGCTGGACGGTCTCGAAGGCCGGGTCGATCGTGTCGGCTAGAACGGCCATCATCCCTACCAGAACCGAGCCCGCTTCCTCTGTCGGCGCGCCCGTCAGGCCGCGCCCCGTCGGACCTGTCTATCATGCTGGCCTGCCACGTGGAATGCGGGCCGGTCCGGTTGTCCGGGGATTCTGGGAACACGTCAGCGCGAGCCGGCGGCCGGAGAACCGCGATTGACGGGATGCGCGCGCATCGCCGCGCGTTCACGATGTGCTAAGAGGCGCCGGAGTACCCAAGGGGGACGTGTAAACGGGGTATGCATGCGATCGTGGCCGAGGCGCGCCAACGCCGGGTCGCCATCGCCCCGCGGCCCCGAGAATCAGGAAGTCCGGGATGCTCAAGATCCTGCTCGCCGAAGACGACCACGACATGCGCCGCTTTCTGGTGAAGGCGCTCCAGAATGCGGGCTACGAGGTCGTCGCCTTCGACAATGGCCGCTCGGCCTATGACCGGCTTCGCGAGGAGCCGTTCGAGTTGCTGCTCACCGACATCGTGATGCCGGAGATGGACGGAATAGAACTGGCGCGCCGCGCGACAGAGCTCGATCCCGACATCAAGGTGATGTTCATCACCGGCTTCGCGGCCGTCGCGCTCAATGCCGACAACCAGACGCCCAAGGACGCCAAGGTCCTGTCCAAGCCCTTCCATCTGCGCGATCTCGTCAACGAGGTCGGCAAGATGCTGGCGGCCTGAGCGGCCTGAGCGGCCTCCGGCGCCGGCCGGTGCCGCCGTCGCTGTCCACAGCCTCGGCACCCGCTTGCGCGGCGGCGGGCTTCCCGTTATAGGGGAGCCCCGCTCGCAAGAGACCACGGAATGGGCGCGTAGCTCAGCGGGAGAGCACCTCGTTGACATCGAGGGGGTCACAGGTTCAATCCCTGTCGCGCCCACCATTCCGAACCCTCCGCCGGCGGCGGCGCCGTCCCGCCGGGCGAGACGATTTCCCCCGGCCTTTCTCTCCTCATTTCTTCGAAGATGTCCGGCCTGCGCCGTGGCCTTTCGCGCCTAGGCGTGACCGGCCGCCGCGCGCGGCGGCGGCGACGCGTCGTTGGGCGAGACCGATTCGTGGCTGGCGAGATAGGCCGGGACCGCGTGGCCGGGCATCGCCTGCCCGAACAGGAAGCCCTGACCCAGATCGCAGCCGAGCGCGCGCAGCGCCTCGTACTGGGCCTCGGTCTCGATGCCCTCGGCCAGCGTGGCGATGCCGAGGCCCTGGCCAAGGCCGATGATGGCGTTGACGATCTTCGCCTGCTTCTCGTTCTCGAGGAAGTTGGCGACGAACTGCCGGTCGATCTTGATCTTGTCGAAGGGCAGGTTGGCGAGCTGCGACAGGCTGGAATAGCCGGTGCCGAAATCGTCGAGGGCGACGCGCACCCCCGCCTGCCGGAGCTGGCGGATCGTGCGCATGGCCGAATCGAGGTCGGCGATGATGGCGGACTCGGTCAGCTCCACCGCAAGGCGATGCGGCGGCAGCCCGACTTCCCGCAGGATGGCGAGGATGCGGCCGGCGATGAGCCCGTCGCTGAGCTGCGGCGGCGAGATGTTGAAGGCGACCATGATCTCGCCCGGCCATTTCAGGGCCTGGGTGCTGGCCTTGCGCAGCAGCCGGTTCGACAGGTCGGTGATCAGGCCGGCCTGCTCGGCGACGCGGATGAACAGGTCCGGCGGCACCTGGGTGCCGTCGTCCAGTTGCCAGCGGGCGAGCGCCTCGAAACCGTACACCCGGCGGTCGCTCAACTGGACCAGCGGCTGGAAATGCGCGTCGATCAGGTCGTCGGTTATGGCGGTGCGCAGCTTGCGCTCGATCGCCAGCCGGCGGGTAAGGTCGTCGCCGAGACGGGGGTGATAGGGATGGAACCGCCCCGCACCATGCCGCTTGGCCTCGTGCATGGCGAGGTCGGCGGCGAAGATCGCCTCATTCAGCGCGGCGCCTTCAAGCGGGGCAAAGCCGATGCACACGCTGATCTGGATGGCGGTGCCCTCGATGTTCAGCGGGCGGCGGGCCATGTCGGAAAGGTGTTCCGCCATGGCCGCGATGTCGCCGCGCGGCACGGTGGCCACCAAGAGGAACTCATCGCCGCCCATACGCGCCGCCAGCGCCGAGGGCACCGTCGTGCGCAGCCGCTCCGCAAAGGAGGACAGCACGGCATCGCCGCCGTGATGGCCGACGAGATCGTTCACCTGCTTGAAATTGTCGATGTCCAGCATGAACATCGCGTTGAAGCCGCCCCTGCGGGCCGCCTCGGGCAGCCGCTGCTCGACGAAATGCCGGTTGGGCAGCCGGGTCAGCATGTCGTGGAAGGCGAGAAAATCGGCGGCCGTCTCGGCGGCGGCGCGGCGCTGGACCTCGTGGCGCAGGTCGCTGATCCGCCGCATGCCGTAGACGAAGCCTGAGGCCCCGATCACGAACAGCGCCAGCACCACATGGTCGAGCGGGAACATGTCGTGGCGACTGAGGAAATCGCGAAGCTCGCCATAGAGGTCGAACGAGACCAGCAGCGCAAAGACGATGGCGCCGACCAGCAGGAAAATGACGCCTTCCTTAAGCGCGTGCTTCATCGACGGAAGGCCCCCCGCTGTCGGCACATACGCTGGTCACTCCGGGCTGTGCCGACGGACGCCGGAAAGAAATGCCATGCAGCTTTGAACAGCCGGGGGGGCCGAGTCGAGGAAAGACGTCACGCGACGGCAACTCCTCCCGGTTATTCTCGTGCGGCGACAACCAGAAGGCAAGCCGCCACGCATCGGCGGGCTGCGGTCCTGCGCCGGCCGACGGAGCGGGGGCCGCCTAGCGGGCGGGCGGCTGGGGTACGAGAAGCGCATTGGACTCAGCCCACCAGCGGAACGCGTGGCCCGCTTCCACGAGATCTTCCGCCCTGTGCGCTCCCTGCAGCCGGCGGATCATGCCTTCATAGTCGCCTCTGGGATGCGGATTTAGCTCCGCAAAGGCGAGCGCCTCGTCGAGCGTCGCGATGTCCTGCACGCCGTCCCCGCCGGAAAGGCGCAGGGGCGGTACCAGTCGCGAGGGATCGGAGAGCTGTTCCATGAGCGTGTGAACGCTGCGGACGGCCGAAAGGTTCCCGGCCTTTCCATCTTTCTCTACACATTCGGGAAAAGGCCGCGCCGCGGGCATGGAATGCCGCCGACCGTGAAACTTTCAGGCGGGCTCGCCGGTTATCGGGGCAGGCCAACCTTTGAGGAGGCAGTCATGAGCATTCGAACCACAGGCATCGCCGCACTTGCGGCTGCGGCCGTCCTTGCCGCTGTCGTTCCCGCCGGCGCCACCTCCAACGGTCCGCGCGAGCAGCCGCGTGTCGGCGAAAGTCCGGAGCGGGCGCAGGTGCGCGAGCACGACCGGGTGCGCGAAAAGCAGGTCCGTCAGACGGCGGGCGTGCCGATCTACCAGCCGGTCTTCGGCCCGCTTTACCAGGGCTACAACTCGCCCTGGCAGCGGATGAAGCGGACCTTCGAGTGACCGCCGCTTCTTTCCTGCATTCGGACCAATGACCTCGGGCGCCCCGCAAAGGCGCCCTTTCTTTTGGCGCCGCCGCCGCCGAAAGGAAGGCCGGACACGACGTCCCGCCGCCGGCGTCAGGTGCAGCCGCTGCCGGGCGGCCGGGGCTCGGGCGCGCCCCAGTTATTCGACGGCAGGTTGGCGAAGGGCTCGGCGAAATATTGCCGGATCACCTCGAACCGGCTCGGCACGGTGTCCTCCGGCCGGTCATAGGTGAGGATCCAGAAGAAATTGTAGTTGGGGTTCGGCCAGGTCTTCGGCACCCCGCCGGGCACGCCCTTCACCCGGTCGAGATTCAGGAGCTGGCGCAGCGTGATCTGTTCGCCGGCGAACTCGGCCTCCAGCGCCGCGCTGGCGATGTGGAAGTGCTCCCACACCATCAGCACCGTCTTGCCGTGCCAGCGCGGATTCTCCAGCAGGTCGCGCGCGACGCGCTGGTTCACCGTGTTGAGCTTGGCGTTGAAGTAACGGTCGTTGCGGATCGGCACATAGCCGATGGGCGGGGCGACCAGCTTCATCTTCCACGCCCGCGCGATGGGGCGGGCGGTCTCGACCGTATGCAGCGTCATGGCGAGGATGGCGGCGGGCGGATCGCCGCGCAGCAGGCTCATCGGGCTCGTCGGGCTGAGATATTGCGCGGCCAGCGCCTGCGCCCGCTCCTTGCCGATGCTGCACAGGGTGAGCGGCGTGTGCTTCTCGCCGTGGCGGACGATGACGATCCGCCTCGGCGCCGCGTCGGCGTTCCCGGCGGGGAGGGTGCCGGCAAGGCCGGCGAGAAGGGTCGCGAGGAGCGCGAGCGCGCGTCGAGCCGTCATTCCAGTTCCCCGTTGGTGCCGGTACCATGGCGCCGTGCCGACGGCCTCGCAAGGACAGCGCGGCCCTTTGGGCGCGGGCGGAAGAAGCGAACCCGCTCACTTCGTGCGGCGCGGCGGTTGATAGCCCGCCAGCGCGCACGATATCACTGCCATCACATCTTACCCGCCGGAGTGAACATGCAGCGCCGATTCGACCGCCTCGCCTTCGTGCCCCGCTCGCCCGAAGCCTCCGCCGCCGCCTTCGGCGATCTCCCGCAATGGGACCTGACGGACCTGTATCCGGCGATCGACTCGCCCGAGCTGCATGCGGACCTCGCGACGGTCGCCGCCGAGTGCGTGAACTTCGAGGAAGCCTTCAAGGGCAAGCTTGCGGGCGTCCTCGACGCCCCCGACGCCGGCGGCCAGATGGCCGTGATCGTCGCCCGCTACGAGAAGATCGAGGACCTGCTCGGCCGCCTCTATTCCTTTGCCGGCCTCGTCTATTCCGGCGACACCACCGACCCGGTGCGCGCCAAGTTCTATGGCGACGTGCAGGAGAAGCTGACCGACGCCTCCTCGCACCTGCTGTTCTTCTCGCTGGAGCTGAACCGGCTCGACGACGCGAAGATGGAAGCGGCGCTCGACACGGCCGCCTTCGGCAAGTACCGGCCGTGGATCGACGATGTGCGGGCCGAGAAGCCCTACCAGCTTGAGGACCGCATCGAGCAGCTCTTCCACGAGAAGGGCGTCAGCAGCCGCTCGGCGTGGAACCGGCTGTTCGACGAGACCATCGCCGGGCTGCGCTTCGACGTCGCCGGCGAGATCCTGCCGCTGGAGCAGACGCTGAACTACCTCGCCGAGCCGGAGGAGGAAAAGCGCAAGATCGCCTCCGACGCGCTGGCCAAGGTGTTTGGCGAGAATCTGCGCCTGTTCACCCTCATCACCAACACGCTGGCCAAGGACAAGGAAATCTCCGACCGCTGGCGCGGCTTCGAGGACATCGCGGATTCCCGCCACCTCGCCAACCGCGTCGAGCGCGAGGTGGTGGACGCGCTGGTCTCCTCCGTCCACGCCGCCTATCCGCGCCTCGCCCACCGCTATTACCGGCTGAAGGCGAAGTGGTTCGGCAAGGACAAGCTGGAATATTGGGACCGCAACGCGCCGCTGCCCAAGGTCGAGACCCGCCCCATCGGCTGGGACGAGGCCCGCGACACGGTGCTGGGCGCCTATTCCACCTTCTCGCCGCGCATGGCCGACATCGCCCGCGACTTCTTCGACAAGAGCTGGATCGATGCCGGCGTGCGCCCCGGCAAGGCGACGGGCGCCTTCGCACACCCGACCGTGCCCTCCGCGCACCCCTATGTGCTGCTCAACTACATGGGCAAGCCGCGCGACGTGATGACCCTCGCCCATGAACTGGGCCATGGCGTGCATCAGGTGCTGGCGGCACCGAACGGCGCGCTGATGGCGCCGACCCCGCTCACCTTGGCCGAGACGGCTTCCGTGTTCGGCGAGATGCTGACCTTCCGCCGCCTGCTGGCGGCGGCGCCGGATGCACGCGCCCGCAAGGCGATGCTGGCCTCCAAGGTGGAGGACATGATCAATACGGTGGTGCGCCAGATCGCCTTCTACACCTTCGAGCGCCGCATCCACACCGAGCGCAAGAATGGCGAGCTGACCGCCGAGCGCATCTGCAAGATCTGGATGGAGGTGCAGAGCGAGAGCCTGGGCGATGCCATCCATCTCGGCCCCGGCTACGAGAACTACTGGGTCTATATCGGCCACTTCATCCATTCGCCGTTCTATGTCTACGCCTACGCCTTCGGCGACTGCCTGGTGAACTCGCTCTACGCGGTCTACGAGAACGCTTCCGAGGGCTTCGCCGAGCGCTACCTCGCCATGCTGGCGGCCGGCGGCACCAAGCATCATTCCGAACTGCTCAAGCCCTTCGGCCTCGACGCGCGCGACCCGGCTTTCTGGCAGACCGGCCTCAACCTCATCGAGCGGATGATCGCCGAGCTGGAGGCGATGGAGGAGGCGTGAGCCTCCCCCTTGGGGATGCTGAGGAGGCGTGAGCCTCCTTCCTAGGGATACGCGGCGGCCTTGCGGCGCGTCGCGTCTCCCGACAGCCTCACCCCGCTGAGGCTCCACGAGGGCGGCGCGCCGAAGGTGCGCCGGAAATCGTGGGTGAAGTGCGCCTGGTCGCAGAAGCCGGCTTCATGCGCCGCGCGGGTGAAGCTGCTGCCCTGCGAGACCGTCGCGATGGCCCGGCGCATGCGCGTCCAGGCGCGGTAGCGGCGATAGGGCACGCCGACCTCGCGGGTGAACAGGTGCTGGAAATGGTGCGGCGAGAGCCCCACCTGCGCGCAGGCGGCGGCGACGCCCGGCCCGTCATCGGCGCCGCCCGTCAGCATGTCGAGGATGCGCGCGACGCGCGGATCGACCGGCCGGCGCGCCTGCCGTGCGCCGAAGCCGAGCAGGTCGTCGAGCGCTGCGCCCGCCCAGGCGACGCTGCCCGCGTCCTCCCACATCTCCCGCAGCAGCGCGAACTCGCCGGCCTGCGCCACCAGCCCGCCGCCGGATTCCGACGCCGCGGCGGTCAGCGCCGCCAGCGTGTGGGCGCCCTCCAGCGTCGGCTCGATATAGAGCACGGCGATAGGATCGCCGCCGACGTCGAGTTCGTGCACCACGCCGGCCGGGATCATCGCCGTGCGCACGCACTGCCACGGGCCGTTGCCGAGCCGCAGGCCGAAGCAGCCATAGAGCCCGGCGAGGAAAACCGGCGCGCCGTGCTGGTGCGGCGCGTTGTAGGTCAGCCGGCCGATGAAGCAGGTGCGCTCGGAATCGAGATGCCAGAGCGGCGCAGGCGCCGCCATTGCGGGCGGCGCGGCGGAGGGCGCACGTTCGTACAAGCGGCTCGGCGGCGCCATGGGTAGCCTCCTCGAAGGTGCGCGCCCGATGCACCCATTTGAACATCAAAAAGGCCCGCCGCGAAGCGGTCCCGGAGGACGCCCATGCACACCCTTTTCCCGCCTTCCGGCCCGCGCCGGGGGCCCGCGCTGTCGCGCCGCCACGCGCTGGCGGCCACCCTCGGCCTTCTCGCCGCCCCGGCCGTACTGCGCGGCGTGCCGGCCTTCGCCGCCGCGCCGGAGCTGGGGCCCGCGACGCCGACCTTCCAGCGTTTCCGGCTCGGCACCTTCGAGGTCACCAGCCTGCTCGACGCCAGCGCCATGATCGACGGTCCGTGGCCCATCGTCGGCGAGAACCGCCCGGCCACCGAGGTAGAGGCGCTGATGGCGGCAAACCTGCTGCCCGAGAAGCGTTTCCGCCCCGGCTTCTCGCCGACGCTGGTCAATACCGGGCGCGAACTCGTGCTGTTCGACGCCGGCAACGGCGCCAACGGCTTCGTGCCGCCGCCCGCCGGCGGCTGGCTGGTGAAATCGCTGGCGAGCGCGGGCTACACGCCCGAACAGGTGGACGTGGTGGTGCTCACCCACGCCCACCCCGACCACATTGGCGGGCTGATGTCGGAGGGCAAGCCGACCTTCCCGAAGGCCCGCTACGTCATCGGCGCCACCGAGTTCGACTTCTGGAAGAGCGACAAGCCGCTGGCCGCGCCGAAGGAGAGCAACGAATACGGCTCCGCCGTGATGTTCCGCTCGCATTTCCTGCCGCTGGCCGACCGCACCAGCTTCGTCGCCGCCGACGGCGAGGTGCTGCCGGGCATCCGCGCGGTGAAGGCCCATGGCCACACGCCGGGCCATCTCGCCTTCCATGTCGAGAGCGAGGGCAAGCGCCTGCTGGTGTGGGGCGACTGCGCCCATCACGAGGTCGCCTCGCTGGCGCGGCCGGACTGGCACGCGCTGTTCGATCAGGACAAGGAGGCGGGCGTCGCCACGCGGCGGAAGATCTACGACATGGCGGCGACCGACCGGCTGGCGGTGGCGGCCTATCACACCTCCTTCCCGTCCATCGGCTATGTCGAGCGGCGCGGCGAGGGCTATCGCTGGGTGCCGCTGACCTACCAGCTCGGCTAGCGCGACGGGGCAAGGGCCGCCGGGGCTGAGGCCGCGGGGGAGGGCGGCGCATTCCCGGAGGCGTGGCTAAAAGTTGGGCTGACGAAACGGATGCACGCGTTCTAAGCTGGGAAGGTTCGGGCCGCTTGCCCGCGCCCCCCAGCCGAGCATGGACCGATGAACGTCGCCGCCCCGTCCCCCGCCTCCGATGACGCCCCCTATTTCGCCCACACGCCCTATGACGGCTCGCGCAAGGCGTTCTCCGTCGGCCTCGCCCCGCTCGATCTCGCCGAATGGATCGAGCCCGACCCGAAGCTCGCCGCCACGCTGGCGCAGCGCGAGGCGCTGATCCGCGACAAGCGCGACGTGGTGCTGCGCGAGGAGCCGTCGAGCCGGCCGTCGCAGGCCGAGGCGCTGCAGCTCATCGTCGACCATGTGACGGCGCGTTTCCCCGACCTCTACCGGCTGGAGGGGCGGCGCATCACCGTTGTGCCGACCGGCCGCAGCTTCGACCTCGACGATCCCGACGAGGCGCCGCTCGCCATCGCCGGCCAGCTCGTCTCCGACGATCTGCTTATCCTCACCCCGAGCGAGGCCGGCTACCGGCTGACCGCCGCCGTGCTGTGCTTCCCCTCCGCCTGGTCGCTTGCCGAGCGTTTCGGCCAGACGCTCGACCGGCTGCACGAGAACGTGCCGGGCTATCCCTCCAAGCTCGCCAGGGTGATGAACCGCATCTTCGAGAACCTGAAGGTCGACCAGCCGGTCTGGCGGGTGAACTGGTCGATCTATCCCGACGACGAACTGCACCACCCCGAATCCAAGGAGCGCCCGCGCCAGTGGTTCGACGACCCCGCCAATCTGGCGCCGGAGGCCTTCGTGCGGGTGGAGCGGCAGGCGCTGCGCCGCATGCCGGCGAGCGGCGACATGTTGTTCGCGGTGCGCATCCATGTCGACCCGTTCTCGACCTTCCGCCGCCACCCGGAGGGGAGGGCGCTCGCCGCCTCGCTACGTGAGCAGATCCTCGGCCTCGATGCCGAGCAGCTCGCCTACAAGGCGCTGACCGAGCACCGCGACGCCGTCGCCGCCGCGCTGGAGCGCATCGCCCGGGGCGAGTAGGCTTACTCGCGCTTGGGAGTGCCGACATTCGGGCGCGGCCTTGCGGCCGGCCCGCATGGGGAGATGCAACATGGTGTTCTGGGTTCCGCTGCTGGCCTGGGTCGCGGCGCTGGCGATTCCGGCGGTCCTCCTGCTGCGCGGGCCGCGCCCGCTCACGCTCGCGGCGGTAGCCGACCAGCTTCTGCGGTACATCCTGCTGATCCCGGTCGGCCTTGTCGGGCTGTGGGCCTTTCTCGGCCATGTCTTCTTCGCCGCGCAGTCCGCCGCCGCCATCGGCTGGGCGCCGAGCCCGTTCCAGTTCGAGGTCGGCATGGCCAATCTCGGCATCGGCCTGGCCGGGGTGATCGGCGCCTTCGTGTCGTCGCCCGGCTTCCGCGCGGCGGTCGGCGTGGTCTCGCTCGGCTTCCTCGGCGGCGCCGGCGTCGGCCATCTCGTCCAGATCGCCGAGACCGGCAATCACGCCGCCGGCAATGCCGGCCCCATCCTCTACACCGATTTCCTCACCCCGCTGGCGGTGCTCGGCCTGCTGCTGGCGCAGAAGCTGGCGCGGCGCGGCGGTCCTGCGACATGAGCGCCGTCCCGGTTGCGCGCCGGCGCCGGCGTCCTAGCTAGTGGGCATGTCCGACGACGACACGCCCGATTCCGCCCCGGTCCCGCCGCGCGACAGCGAGGCCAACCGCCTGACCGCCCGCGCGGCGCGCTATGCGCGCGTCGGAACGAAGGTCGGCGGCGTCGCGGCGCGCATCGCCGGCATGCGGCTGTTCGGGGTCGACGACCACAATGGCGGCAATGCGGCGGCGCTGGCCGCCGCGCTGGGGGGCCTCAAGGGCCCGATCATGAAGGTCGCCCAGCTTCTGGCCACCATTCCCGACGCGCTGCCGCCCGAATATGCCGCCGAGCTGGCGACGCTGCAGAACCAGGCGCCGCCCATGGGCTGGGCCTTCGTGAAGCGCCGCATGATGGCGGAACTCGGCCCCGACTGGGCCGGCCGCTTCCTCTCCTTCGACAAGGAGCCGGCCGCCGCCGCCTCGCTCGGGCAAGTGCACCGTGCCCGTGCGCCCGACGGCGCCGAGCTGGCGGTGAAGCTGCAATATCCCGACATGCAGTCCGCCGTGGAGGCGGACCTGAAGCAGCTTGGCGTGGTGCTCGCCATCCATCGCCGGATGGAGCCCGCCATCGACACCCGCGAGATCGCCGAGGAAATCGGCGCGCGGGTGCGCGAGGAGCTGGACTACCGGCGCGAGGCCGCCCATGCGGCGCTCTATGCCGACATCTTGCACGATGTGCCGGCCGTGCGGGTGCCGGGCGTGCACCGCGATCTGTCGACCGGCCGCCTGCTCACGCTCGACTGGCTGGAGGGGGGTCGCCTGCTCGACTATGTCGGCGAGCCGCTGGAGGTGCGCAACGCCATCGCCCGCGCCATGTTCGCCGCCTGGTGGCTGCCCTTCGCCCGTTTCGGCGTCATTCACGGCGATCCCCATCTCGGCAACTACACCGTCTTCGAGACGGAGGGGCGGGCGGCAGGCATCAACCTGCTCGACTATGGCTGCATCCGCATCTTCCCGCCGAGCTTCGTCGGCGGTGTCGTCGACCTCTATCGCGGCCTGCAGCGGGGCGAGGAGGCGCGCATCGTCCATGCCTATGAGACCTGGGGCTTCCGCGGGCTCAGCCGCGAGCTGATCGAGGTGCTCAACATCTGGGCCGGCTTCATCTACGGGCCGCTGCTCGACGACCGTGTGCGCAGCATCGCCGACGGCGTGGCGCCGGGCGAGTACGGGCGGCGCGAGGCGTTCCGCGTGCACAAGGCGCTCAAGGAGAGGGGCCCGGTGCGGGTGCCGCGCGAATTCGTCTTCATGGACCGCGCCGCCATCGGCCTCGGCGGGGTGTTCCTGCACCTGAAGGCGGAGATGAACTTCCACGCCCTGTTCGAGGACGCCATCGCCGATTTCGAGGTCGGGCAGGTGGCGGCGCGGCAAGGCGCCGCGCTGGCAAAGGCCGGGCTCTCCTAGTCTCCGGGGCGGCGCGCCGTTGCCCGAGCCGGCGTCTTCCGCTAAAGCGGAGGCACGCTTCTATTATTCCTTTGGAGGGGGTCTCAGATGGCCGACCACGGACTGCCGGAATACGCCACGGCTGACGGCAACGACTATGCCGAGCACGAGGGCACCTATGAGTTCTTCACCAAGCTGACGCTGGTGGGCACGGTCAATCTGGTCAGCTTCATGATCGCGCTGGCGATTGGCGCCGTGAACGGCCACTGGTTCATCTTCACCCTCGGCACGCTGGCCGCCATCGCCCTGACCGCGATCGGCCTCGGCTCCCGCGATGGCAAGCCCAAGCTGCTGTTCAGCCTGCTCGGTGTGCTCGTCCTCGCCCTGATCGTTACTTCCTGAGATCCAGCCATGCGCATCGCAGTAGTCAAGGAGAGCTCTGGTTCGGAGCCACGGGTCGCCGCGTCTGCCGACACGGTAAAGCGCTACATTGGATTGGGCGCGGAGGTTTTTGTTTCGTCGGGTGCGGGAGTTGCGTCCGGGATCGGGGATTCGGAGTATGAGGGCGCGGGAGCGCGGGTGGTGGCGGACAACGCGGCTGCGGTCGCGGGTGCGGACATCGTGCTCGGGGTGCGCCGTCCTGCGGCGGCGGCGCTGAAGGGGGTCAATCCCGGGGCGCTGGCGATCGCCATCATGGACCCGCACGGGCACGAGAGCGAGCTCGAGGCGCTGGCCAAGGCGGGGGTGTCGAGCTTCGCGATGGAGCTGATGCCGCGCATCACAAGGGCGCAGGTGATGGACGTGCTGTCCTCCCAGGCGAACCTCGCCGGTTATCGCGCGGTGGTGGACGCGGCCGCCGAGTTCGGCCGGGCCTTCCCGATGATGATGACGGCGGCGGGCACGGTGCCGGCGGCGCGGGTGTTCGTGATGGGGGCGGGCGTGGCCGGCCTGCAGGCGATCGCCACGGCGCGCCGGCTGGGGGCGGTGGTCTCGGCCACCGATGTGCGCCCGGCCTCGAAGGAGCAGGTGGAGTCTCTCGGCGCCAAGTTCATCGCGGTCGAGGACGAGGAGTTCAAGCAGGCCGAGACGGCGGGCGGCTACGCCAAGGCGATGTCGGCGGAGTACCAGGCCAAGCAGGCGGCGCTGACGGCGACGCACATCGCCAAGCAGGACATCGTCATCACCACGGCGCTGATCCCGGGCCGGGCGGCGCCGCAGCTGGTGAGCGCGGAGATGGTGGCGTCGATGAAGCCGGGCTCGGTGCTGATCGACCTGGCGGTGGAGCGCGGCGGCAATGTCGAGGGCGCGGTCCCCGGCGAGGTGGTGGTGACGGCGAACGGCGCGAAGATCGTCGGGCACCTGAACGTGCCGGGCCGTCTGGCGGCCACGGCCTCGCAGCTCTACGCCAAGAACCTGTACGCCTTCGTGGAGACGCTGGTGGACAAGGCGACGAAGAGCCTTTCGGTGAAGTGGGACGACGAGCTTGTGAAGGCGACGCTGCTGACCCGGGACGGGGTCGTGGTGCACCCGTCCTTCAAGCCGGCGGACGCGGCGTGATCTGAGCCTTGCGGGCGCGCCGGGGGCGCGCCCGGCAAAGAGGGATGAAGAGGCGGGCGGCGCGGGCAGGCGCGGCACGCGCCTCGTGAACAGACGTCAGGGGATTGAGGGAAATGGCCAATCCGGCAACGGGCGACGCGGTCGCCCAGAACGCGGTCGAGGGAGCGCGCATGGCGGCCGAGGTGGCGCGCCAGGCGGCACAGGCGGCGCAGGCCTATGCGGAAGCGGCGGCACAGAACTACGCGGACATCGCGGGACAGGCGGCGGGAGCGGCGGCGCATGCGCTGACCGGCGGGGCGATCGACCCGTTCGTGTTCCGGCTCGCCATCTTCGTGCTGGCGGTGTTCGTGGGCTACTACGTGGTGTGGTCGGTGACGCCGGCGCTGCACACGCCGCTGATGAGCGTGACCAACGCGATCTCCTCGGTGATCGTGGTGGGGGCGCTGCTGGCGGTGGGCGTGGACACGGTGGCCGAGGGCACCGAATGGGCGCGGGGCTTCGGCTTCATCGGGCTGGTTCTGGCCAGCGTGAACATCTTCGGCGGGTTCCTGGTGACCAGCCGGATGCTCGCCATGTACTCGAAGAAGAAGTGAGGGCGCACCGATGAACGCCAATCTGGTCGCTGTCCTCTACCTCGTCTCGGGGGTCCTGTTCATTCTGGCGCTGCGCGGGCTGTCCAGCCCGGTGACGTCGCGCCAGGGCAATCTGTTCGGCATGGTCGGCATGACCATCGCCATAGTGACGACGCTGGCGGCCTCGCCGCCGGCGGGGCTCGGTGGCTGGGCGCTGGTGCTCGGCGGTCTGGCGCTGGGCGGCGGCGCCGGCGCGGTGATCGCGAAGAAGATCGCGATGACGCAGATGCCGCAGCTGGTGGCGGCGTTCCACTCGCTGGTGGGCCTTGCGGCGGTGGCGGTGGCGGCGGCGGCGCTCTACGCGCCGGGGGCCTTCGGCATCGGCGCGCCGGGCGAGATCCACGCGCAGGCGCTGATCGAGATGAGCCTGGGCGTGGCGATCGGCGCCATCACCTTCACCGGCTCGGTGATCGCCTTCGCCAAGCTGAACGGCAATATGAGCGGCAAGCCGATCCTGCTGCCGGGCCGGCACGTGATCAATGCGGGCCTGGCCCTGCTGATCGTGGTGCTGGTCGGCGTGCTGACCGTGACCGAGAGCCACACGGTGTTCTGGCTGATCGTGATCGCCAGCCTGGTGTTCGGCGGCCTGCTGATCATCCCGATCGGCGGCGCCGACATGCCGGTGGTGGTGTCGATGCTGAACTCCTACTCGGGCTGGGCGGCGGCGGGCATCGGCTTCACGCTGGGCAACACGGCGCTGATCATCACCGGCGCGCTGGTGGGCTCGTCGGGCGCGATCCTGAGCTACATCATGTGCAAGGGCATGAACCGGAGCTTCGTCTCGGTGATCCTGGGCGGCTTCGGCGGCGACGCCTCGGCGGGCCCGGCGGGGGGAGCGGAGACGCGCCCGGTCAAGCAGGGCTCGGCCGAGGACGCGGCCTTCATCATGAAGAACGCGGCCAAGGTGATCATCGTGCCGGGCTACGGCATGGCGGTGGCGCAGGCGCAGCACGCGCTGCGCGAGATGGCGGACAAGCTGAAGGAGGAGGGCGTCGAGGTGAAATACGCCATCCATCCGGTGGCGGGGCGCATGCCCGGGCACATGAACGTGCTGCTGGCGGAAGCCAACGTTCCCTATGACGAGGTGTTCGAGCTGGAGGACATCAACTCGGAGTTCGCGCAGGCGGACGTGGCCTTCGTCATCGGCGCCAACGACGTGACCAACCCGGCGGCCAAGACCGACCCGACCTCGGCGATCTACGGCATGCCGATCCTGGACGTGGAGCGGGCGAAGACGGTGCTGTTCATCAAGCGCGGCATGGCGGCGGGCTATGCCGGCGTCGAGAACGAGCTGTTCTTCCGCGACAACACCATGATGCTGTTCGCCGACGCCAAGAAAATGGTCGAGGACATCGTCAAGAACCTCAACCACTGACCGGGGCGCCTGCCCCCCTCAAACCCGAAAGGCCCGCCCCCAGGCGGGCCTTTTTGTTTGTTCTCGTGCGCGTCGATGCTGCGCTGCCGCAACGGATTTCATTGACGGCGTGTGTATTGCATACCAGACTTAGACAAAAGAATAAGAAGCGTGACGGTCTAGGCACCACGACCAGAGGGATACGCCATGCTTGTCGCCGATCTCATGAAGCTGAAGAACGCGCGCGTGCCGACCATCCGCATGTCGGAGACCGTTGAAATGGCAGCGACATTGCTCAACCGCGAGCGCATCGGCGCCGTGGTGGTGAAGGACGCCTGCGGCTCGGAGGGCGACACCGTCGTCGGCATCTTCTCCGAGCGCGACGTCGTGCGGGCGGTCGCCGAGCGCGGCGCGGCCGCGCTCAAGATCACTGTCGGCGACCTGATGTCCCGCAACATGATCTCCTGCGCCATGGACGACACGGTCGACCATGTGCGCGCGCTGATGGACAGCCATCATGTGCGCCATCTGCCGGTGCTGGAAGAGCACCAGCTCGTCGGTGTGCTCAGCATCCGCGACGTGCTCTCCCACGATGTGCGGCAGGCCAGCGCGTACTCGGCGCATGCCGCGCCGCCGCCCGCCGACCACGCTCTGCCGGCCTGACCGCCGGGCATCCACGTTTCCTCACGAAAAAGGGCGCCCTTGCGGGCGCCCCTCGATCGGTCGGCTTGCAGGCCGCAGGCGTCACATCGCCGGCGAAGACTCCTGCCGCATCGGCGCCGTCTCCATCTGGTGCACGCGGTCGATCACCGCCTTCTGCACCTTCTCGAAGGCGCGCACCTCGATCTGACGCACGCGCTCGCGCGACACGCCGAACTCGGATGCCAGATCCTCGAGCGTCATCGGGTCGTCGGACAGCCGGCGCGCCTCGAAGATGCGGCGCTCGCGCTCGTTGAGGACCGAGAGGGCCCCCGACAGCGCATTGCGCCGGTTGTCCATCTCCTCATGCTCGACCAGCACCGATTCCTGGCTGTCGCTGTCATCGGCCAGCCAGTCCTGCCATTCGCCGCCGCCCTCGACATCGCCGCGCAGCGGGGCGTTCAGCGAGGAATCGCCGCCGAGGCGGCGGTTCATCTCGATGACCTCCTGCGCGGTCACGCCGAGCTTGGTGGCGATCAGCTGCACCTGATCGGGGCGCAGGTCGCCCTCCTCAAGCGCCGAGATCTGGCTCTTGGCCTTGCGCAGATTGAAGAACAGCTTCTTCTGCGCCGCCGTGGTGCCCATCTTCACGAGGCTCCACGAGCGCAGGATGTACTCCTGGATCGAGGCCTTGATCCACCACATGGCGTAGGTGGCGAGGCGGAAGCCCTTGTCGGGCTCGAAGCGCTTCACCGCCTGCATCAGGCCGACATTGCCTTCCGAGATGACCTCGGAGATCGGCAGGCCGTAGCCGCGATAGCCCATGGCGATCTTGGCCACGAGACGCAGATGGCTGGTGACGAGCCTGTGCGCGGCTTCCGGGTCCTCGTGCTCGCGCCAGCGCTTGGCGAGCATGTATTCTTCCTGCGGCTCCAGCATGGGGAACCGGCGAATTTCCGCCAGATAGCGGTTGAGGCCGCCCTCGGCGGAAGGCAAGCTCATAGCGGAACGGGCCATGACTGCACCCTCCTGTTGTCTCGGTCCCCATGATTGGGCGACCGGTTTGCGGCCGCTTCTAGCCGGCCGTTGCTTTATAATAGCAGCAAGGGCCTCTTTTTGCGAAACCGCAAGGCGGTCGGGGGTCACGAAGCGTTGAGCGGGCGCTCCCGCGCTCAGCCATGGGCTGTGAGCGCCGCCTGAAGACGGGCGAGATCGGCTGGAAGTTCGCTTTCGAACAGCATGAACTCGCCGGTCGCGGGATGCTCGAAGCCGAGGCGGGCGGCATGCAGCGCCTGCCGGCCCAGTGTGCCCAGCTCGTGCACGGCGGCCTCGCCGAGCCGGCTGACGCGGGTGCGCTGACCGACGCCATAGACCGTGTCGCCGAGCAGTGGGTGGCCGATATGGGCCATGTGCACGCGGATCTGGTGGGTGCGGCCGGTCTCCAGCTGGCATTCCACCAGCGCGGCGACCGGGCGGCCCTGCGTGTCCTCATAGGCCTCTAGCTTCTGCCAGTGGGTGATGGCGTAGCGCCCGCCGGCGCGCACGGCGATGCGCTCGCGCGAGACCGGGTGGCGGGCGAGGGGGGCGTCGACCGTGCCGCTCGGTAGGTCCGAAACGCCCCAGACGAAGGCGAGATAGGCCCGCTCGAGCGGGCCGGTGCGGCCATGGTCGGCGAACTGCGCCGCCAGCCTCTTGTGGGCGCGGTCGTTCTTCGCCACCACGAGGAGGCCGGACGTGTCCTTGTCCAGCCGGTGCACGATGCCCGGCCGGCGAACCCCGCCTATGCCGGACAGGCTAGCCCCGCAATGGAAGAGCAGGGCGTTGACCAGCGTGCCGTCGGGATTGCCCGGCGCGGGGTGGACGACCAGCCCGGCCGGCTTGTCGACGACCACGAGGTCGTCATCCTCGTAGACGATGACGAGCGGTATGTCCTGCGGCTCCGGCGTGGCGTCCTCGGGGGCGGGAACCTCGACCGTGAAACGATCGCCGGGGCTGACCTTCGACGAGCCGCCGGCGACGGGATGTCCGTCGCGGCTCACCTTGCCCTCGGCGATCAGCGCCTGCAGGCGCGTGCGGCTGAGCGCGGGGAGGTGGCGCGCCAGCACGCGGTCGAGCCGAAGCCCTTCATCCTCGGGCCCGGCGGTGATATCGACGCGCAGCGCCGCCTCCGGCGCGAGCTCGTCCAGATCCTCATTCACTTCGTCCGGTGCCGGCATGACTTCTCCAGATACAGACGACGACAAGCTCGATCCGGCACAGGAGCGGGTGCTGCGCAAGCTGCGCCGCTTCGCCCTGTTCTCCGGCCTGATCATGGCGCTCGGCTTTCTCGCCGTCTTCGGGGCTATCGGATACAAGCTCATGAGCGGCAGGAAAAGCGCGCCGGCCGATATAGCCGGCACGATCCAGTTGCCGAAGGGGTCCATGGTCCGCTCGGCGGTGATCTCGGGCGAGCTGATCGCGGTGACGCTGGAGCGCGACGGGCGGGTCGAGACCCGGTTCTTCGACCTTGCCACCCGCGCCCCGCGCGGCACGCTCGGCTTCGCCAGCGAGCCGTGAGGCCGCCGGCCGGCGCCGGGCCGGCGAGTGTGGGGAAAATCCACCGCTCCCGCTCCCGCGCCCTTGATCCGGCTGCCGAATGGCTCTAAGAGACCGGCCTGCCTAGATGCGCCCATCGTCTAGCGGTCAGGACGTCGCCCTCTCACGGCGAAAACCGGGGTTCGATTCCCCGTGGGCGCGCCAGCAATTTCAGGGGGTAGCCCCTGGCTGGTCGCAAGAAAATCAAACGTACGGAAAATATACCGAACATGCGCTTCCATGCTCGCGCGAGCCATGGTGAGCTTCCGGGCGCTTTGAACGAAAAGCCGACAGGCATTTCGGCCGTCGCTTTTGGATGCGAGGCGCATCGGTCATCCGGCCCTCGTCGTCGACCAATTCGCGCGGACCATTTTCGTTGGTGCCAACGCCCCGGCGGGTCGAGGTCGGGGGACCCATCGTTCCCACCGGATCGCCGGTAGCAGCCGGCCGCCACTTGCGCACATACTCCCTCCAGTATATTGAAGCGGTTCAAACGTGCCCGCATGCGTGGCGCCGTGGTGTCCTGATGCCCCATTCGCCGGACGACAAGAAGCGCGCCTTGACGCGGCTGCGCCGCATCCGGGGCCAGGCCGAGGCGCTGGAGCGCGCGATCGAGGCGGAGGCCGCATGCGGCGTGCTGCTGCAGCAGATTTCCGCGCTGCGCGGCGCCGCCGGCGGGCTGATGGCCGAGGTGCTCGACGCCCATCTGCGCGAGACCTTCGGGCCAGACGCGCAAGCGGCCGGCGCACCGCCCGCCGCGGACGATCTCGACGCGATCGTGAAGATCCTTCGCACCTATCTGAAATAGCCGCCATTCGATCAGAACAGGGAACATCCGATGAAATCGCGTGCCGCCGTCGCCTGGGAAGCCAAGAAGCCGCTGACCATCGAGACCATCGAGATCGGCGGGCCCAAGCCCGGCGAAGTGCTGGTCGAGATCATGGCGACCGGCGTGTGCCACACCGATGCCTACACGCTGGACGGGCTGGATTCCGAGGGCAAGTTCCCCGCCATTCTCGGCCATGAGGGCGCGGGCATCGTGCGCGAGGTCGGCGCAGGCGTCACCTCGCTTAAGGTCGGCGACCATGTCATCCCGCTCTACACGCCGGAATGCCGGCAGTGCAAAACCTGCCTGTCGCAGCGCTCGAACCTGTGCACCTCGATCCGCGCCACGCAGGGGCAGGGCCTGATGCCCGACCGCACCACGCGCTTTTCCTGCGAGGCGGTCGGCGGTCGCAGCGGCGAGATCTTCCACTACATGGGCTGCTCGACCTTCTCGAACTTCACCGTCCTGCCCGAGATCGCCCTCGCCAAGGTGCGCGAGGACGCCCCCTTCGACAAGATCTGCTACATCGGCTGCGGCGTCACCACCGGCATCGGCGCGGTGGTCTACACCGCCAAGGTGTGGCCGGGCGCCAATGTCGTCGTGTTCGGCCTCGGCGGCATCGGCCTGAACGTGATCCAGGGCGCGCGCATGGTCGGCGCCGACAGGATCATCGGCGTCGACATCAACCCGGCCAAGGTCGAGATGGCGAAGAAGTTCGGCATGACCGACTTCATCAACCCGCTGGAGGTCGGCAGCGACAAGGTGGTTCAGGCGATCCAGGACCTGACCGATGGCGGCGCCGACTTCACCTTCGACTGCACCGGCAATGTCAACGTGATGCGGCAGGCGCTGGAAGCCTGCCATCGCGGCTGGGGAACCTCAATCGTCATCGGCGTGGCGCCGGCGGGCGCGGAGATATCCACCCGCCCGTTCCAGCTCGTCACCGGCCGCAACTGGCGTGGCTCCGCCTTCGGCGGCGCGCGCGGGCGCACCGACGTGCCGAAGATCGTCGACTGGTACATGGAGGGCAAGATCAACATTGACGACCTGATCACGCACACCATGCCCCTCGACGAGATCAACACCGCCTTCGACCTGATGCATGAGGGCAAGTCGATCCGCTCGGTGGTGATCTACTGATGGAAACGATCTCGCGCGCGAAGTCGCATGGCGGCGTTCAGGGCGTCTATCGGCACGACTCGAATTCGACGGGGACGCCGATGACCTTCGCCGTCTTCGTGCCGCCGCAGGCCGCGAACGGCCCGGTTCCGGTGCTGTGGTATCTGTCCGGGCTCACCTGCAGCCATGCCAATGTGATGGAGAAGGGCGAGTACCGGGCGGCCGCGGCGGCGCATGGCGTCATCGTCGTCACGCCGGACACCAGCCCGCGCGGGGCCCATGTGCCGGACGAGCCCGACAATTGGCAGTTCGGCTCCGGCGCCGGCTTCTACCTCGATGCGACACGGGAGCCCTACGCCGCGCATTACCGGATGTATTCCTACATCGTCGAGGAACTTGCCGCGCTGGTCGCCGCCGAATTCCCGGCCGACATGAGCCGGCAGGGCATTTTCGGGCACTCCATGGGCGGGCATGGCGCGCTGACCATCGCGCTGAAGCATCCCGACCGCTTCGGCAGCTGCTCGGCCTTCGCGCCGATCGTCCAGCCAAGCACGGCGGATTGGTCCCGGCCGGCGCTGGAGAAATATCTCGGCGCCGATCCGCAAGGCTGGCGCGCCTATGACGCGGTGGCGCTGATCGAGGATGGACGGCGCTTTCCGGAATTCCTGGTCGATCAGGGCTCGGCCGATCCGTTCCTGGAGACCGGCCTGCGGCCGCAGCTTCTGGCCGACGTCTGCGACGCCGCCGGCATCCCCCTCACGCTCAATCTGCGCGAGGGCTACGACCATTCCTACTTCTTCATCTCGACCTTCATGGCCGACCACATCGCCTGGCACGCCGCCCGCCTCGCCCGGTGAACGTCGTCGTTCCAGCCGGGGCGCCTGCGGCGGACAGGCGTCACTGCAATCGCGCGAGGGCGGCCGCCTCGATATAGCCGAGCTGCCGGCCCTCGCGCGCCGCGAAGGCGTTCTACACGTGCTGTCCGCGATAGCGCGCGATCCGTTCGTGCAGCCCGGCGGGGGCAAGCGAGCGCACCATCTCGGCGAGATCGGCGTCGCCGGTGTCGGTGCCGGTCAGCCGGAGGATGCGCGCGGCGGCGGCGGGCGGCAGGCCCTCATGCGCGGCGAGCAGCCGCCCGGCCGTGGCGGACAACTCCCCCTCATCGACGAGATGGGTGAGCAGGCCGACCCGCAGGGCCTCCGACGCGTCGAGGGTGCGGTTCTCCAGCAGGATCGCGCGCGCCATGTCGGCGCCGACCAGCGCCGCCAGACGGCGCGTGCCGAGCGCGACGCCGAAGCGGAAGCCGGGAAAGCGGAACTTCGCCTTCGCCGTGCCGAGCCGGTAGGTGCAGGCGGCGACGAGATCGGCGCCGGCACCGAAGGCGGCGCCGTCGACCAGGGCGAACGAGACCGCCGGCGCGGTGCTGACGGCCTGCAGCAGCATCTCGATATGGGCGAAGCGCAACAGCAGGTCGCCCGCGCTCTGCGTCTCGACGCCGGTGAAATCGAAGCCGCCGCAGAACACCCGCCCCTCGGCGCGGAAAGCGAAGGGCGAGCCTTCGGCGGCGGCAGCGGCGACGCCGGCGGAGAGCGCGGCGACGCTGGCCGGATCGAGCGCATTCGCCTTCTCCGGCCGGGACAGGGTGATCAGGCGCAGCCCGTCAGGTGCATCGGCTGTGCTCATCACACGGCCCTCATCCGGCGATGCTGGCACCATTCCCGGTAGACCTCCTCGTCGTGCTCGCCAAGCTCGGGCGGGCGGCGCTCGATCTCGAAGGAATAGCCGGTGAAGGCGACGGGGAACCCCACCGTCTCCGCCGTCGCGCCGTTCGGCATCGTCATGGGCTGCACCCAGCCCATCTCGCGCACATGCGGGTCGGCGAGAATGTCCGCGAAGTCGTTGATCGGTGCGCAGGGAACGCCCTTGGCGTCGAAGGCGGCGAGCCATTCCTGCGCCGGGCGCGTCGCGAAGATCGGCTGGAGTATGGCGGTCAGCGCGGCCTGGTTCGCGGCGCGCAGCGACTGGGTGGCGAAGCGGGGATCGTCGGGCAGGTCGGGACGCCCGACAATGGCGCAGGTGTCGCGCCAGAGCTTGTCGTTGCCGGCCGCGATGGTGAAGGGCTTGTCGGCGGCGTCGAAGCCGGCATAGGGCGCGTTGCGCGGATGCGCCGAGCCGAGCCGGCGCGGGGCCTGGCCGGTGCCGAAATACTCGCTCGTCTGCAGCGCCGAGATGCCGAGCAGCGCGCCGAGGATCGAGCAGTCGATATGCGCCCCCTCGCCAGTGGCGCGCGCGCGCATGACGGCGGCGAGGATGACATAGGCAGCATAGAGCCCGGTGACGAAATCGCCGACCGGCACGCCGCATTTCACCGGGGGCCCGTCGGGCTCGCCGGTCACGCTCATCACGCCGCTCATCGCCTGCACGGTGACGTCGAAGGCGCCCTTCTGCGCATAAGGCCCGTTCTGGCCGTAGCCGGTGATGGAGCAGTAAACGAGGCGGGGATTGCGGGCCTTCAGGTCCTCATAGGCGAGGCCGGAGCGGGCGAGCGCGCCGGGTCGGAAGTTCTCGACGAAGACGTCGGCATTCTCGACCAGTTCGTACAGGCGCTCGACATCGGCCCGGTTCTTGATGTCGAGCGCGACCGAGCGCTTGTTGCGGTTGAGCGAGGAGAAATTGCCGCTGAACGACGGTCCGGGTTCGTCCGCTCCCGGATGCAGCGGCGGCCAGCCGCGCATCCCGTCGCCACCATCCGGGCGTTCGACCTTGACCACGTCGGCGCCGAGGTCCGCGAGCAGGCAGCCGGTGAAGGGGCCGGCCGCGATCTGCGCGAATTCGAGCACGCGCAGCCCGGCGAGCGGCTTTGCCGGCGTAGATTCGGGGTTGTTCACGCGACCATCCTTTCACGTTCCAGCGCGGCATAGGTGCCGCGATGATAGAGCAGCGGTTCGCCGCCGAAGACATGCACATGGTCGACGGCGCCGATGATGATGGTGTGGTCGCCACCGGGGCAGATCTCCGAGACGGAACATTCGGCAGCGGCGACGACGCCCGCGATCAGCGGGCTGCCCCGGCGCCCGGGCCGATGGGCGATGCCGGCGAACTTGTCCTCCTGCTTGGAGGCGAACAGGCGCGAGATTTCCGTCTGCTCGCGGGCGAGGAAGTGCAGTCCGAAATGGCCGCTGGCGACGAGCGCCCCCAGCGTGTTGGAGCGATGGTCGAGGCAGATCAGGAACAGCGGCGGGTCGAGCGACAGCGAGGTCACCGCGTTGATGGTGACGCCGTGGAGCGGGCCGTCGGGATGGGCGGTGGTGACGACGGCGACGCCGGTGGGGAAATGGCCGGCGAAGGCACGCAGTTCGCCCGACGAGAGGGCCGGCGTGGTGAGGGGATCCGACATGGTTGGCCTCCGGGAGTTCGATGCGCTCAGGCGGCAGCCGCGAGCGGATGATCGAGGCGAAGCCCGGCCTCGCGCATCAGCGGCAGCACGCGCGCGCCGAAGAATTCGAGATCGGGGAGGAAGTCGTAGAAATTGACCTGGACGCCGTCGCAGCCGGCCAGCTTCAGCCGCTGGAAGCCCTCGACCACCTGGGCGGGCGTGCCGACAATGTGGACATTGCCGCCAATGGTCCATTGCTCCCGCGTCGCCGCCTTCCACGAGGTCTGGTCGCCGCCGACGAAGGTCCGGTAGAAGTTTTCCGCCGCGACCGGGTCCTGATGCCGGAGGATGGCGTCGTACTGCGCCCAGGCTTCCGCTTCGGTCTCGCGGCAGATGACATGCGGATTGATGATGGTGCGCACGTCGCGCCCCTGCTCGGCGGCAGAAGCCTTGATCGCGGCGTTGTGGGTCGGCAGCGCTTCGCAGGCGCGGTCCAGATTGGCGCCGGCCGGGCTGGTCACGAAGATCAGGTCGGAATGCTTGACGGCATAGGCAAGGCCGGCACCCGAGGACGAGGCGTTGACCAGAAGGCATTTGTTGCCGACCGGCTTGGGCGCGACGAAGGCCCCCCTGGTCTTCCAGAACCGGCCGTCGATGGTGAGGTTCTCGTCCTCCGACCAGAGGCGCTTCATCATGGTGACGAACTCGTCGGCCATGACATAGCGGTGGTCGTGCTCGATCGGTTCGAGACCGAACATCTCAAATTCGCTGCGCTTGTAGCCGGTGACCATGTTGAGGCCCCAGCGGCCGCCGCTCATTTCCGACAGCGTGGCGCCGAACTTCGCCAGATGCAGCGGGTGCCAGCCATAGAGAATGTGCACGGTGGAGACGAGGAGGATCCGCTTCGTCAGCGCGGCGAGGCCGGCGGTGATCAGCAGCGGGTCGGTCGCCATCTCGCGGAACTTCATCTCGCCGCCATAGCCGCCCTTGCCCATCCACTGGGCGAGGCCGAAGACGAGATCGAAGCCGAGCTTCTCGGCCATGACGGTGCAGCGCGCATTGTAGTCGAAGGTCCACGAGGTGCCGCGCGGCGCGGTGGACGGGCTCCACGCGCCCGACTGGATCGGCAGGAACAGCCCGAGCATGAGGGGCTGGAGCTTGGCGGCCTCGATCGGCGAAAGTCGGGAGCCGTTGTCCGACATCGTGTCCAACATGCGTCTCTCTCCCATTCTGATTGTGTGTCGGGTCCGATGAGCGGTTGCCGGGAAAGAAGTTCTCAGCGGCAATTGCACAATGGAACGATAGAGTGCGAGTAAATCGATTGAAAACGATAGTTTTCGATGTGATTTATTCGATATATTCGATGCCTTGACCTGAAGAAAAAGGCCGGGGTGCGAACAGGTCCGCTCCCCGGCCGAAGGCCTCCGTCCAGGATCAGGTGGAGGGCGAGGCAACGCGGGCGATGACCGGCGCGCCGTCTTCGCGCACCCAGCCCTCGTTGGTGGCGTAGTCGTCCTGCGAGCGGTCGCGCAGGAACAGCGCCGATATGAAGCTGATCGCGGCGATGACCGCGATGTAGGTACTGATCGCCGTCGAGGTGCCGTAGGTGTGCAGCAGGAAGGCGGCGATCATCGGCGCGGGTCCGCCCGAGGTGATCGAGGCAAGCTGGTAGCCGATCGACGAGCCCGAATAACGCACGCTCGGCGGGAAGCTTTCGGCGATGAAGGCGGCCTGCGGGGCGTACTGCATGTCGTGGATCGGCAGGGACAGCAGGATCGCCATCACGATGAGGAAGGGAATGCGCGTATCCAGCATCCAGAAGTACGGGAAGGCGAACGCCATCATTGTGAAGGCGCCGATCAGGTACATCCGCTTGCGGCCGATCCGGTCGGAGAGATAGCCGAAGAACGGCGTGGTGAAGAGCGAAAGCGCCGCCGCCGCCAGCACGCAGTTGAACAGGAACGACCGTTCCAGCCCGAGATTCTTCGTGCCGTAGGACAGCAGGAAGGTGGTGAACAGCACGAAGGGCGCCTGCTGCCCGGTGCGGATCAGGCAGGTGAGCAGGATCTGCCGCCAGTAGCCGCGCACCGCGTCGATCACCGGCGTTCGGGCGATCTGCTTCTTCTCCTGCATCTGCTGGAAGACCGGCGTTTCCAGCACGCCGAGGCGGATATACAGGCCCACGACGATGAGGAGCGCGCTGATCAGGAAGGGAATGCGCCAGCCGATGCTCTCGAACCATTCCGGCGTGCCGACCCAGGAGGTGACGGTGAGCGCCGCCACGGCGAGCAGCATGCCGAGAGGCGAGCCGAATTGCGGCCAGGAGGCTGCAAGTCCGCGCCGCTTGTTGAACTTCGACCATTCGGTCGCCACCGCGATGGCGCCGCCCCATTCGCCGCCGACGCCGATGCCCTGCAGCATGCGCAGCACGGTCAGCGCCACGGCGCCCCAGATGCCGATCTGGTCATAGGTCGGCACCAGCCCGATGAGGACCGTGCTGACGCCCATCAGAAGCAGCGTGGCCACCAGCGTGCCCTTGCGGCCGATACGGTCGCCGAAATGGCCGAAGATGATCGCCCCGAGCGGCCGGGCGGCGAAGCCGAGGAAGAAGGTGGAAAAGGCCAGCAGCGTCGCCGCATAGGGGTCCTGCATCGGGAAGAAGAGCTTTCCGAATACCAGCGCGGCGACGAGGCCGTAGAGATAGAAATCGTACCATTCGATCATCGTGCCGACGGTCGAGGCGATAACGGCGCGGCGCGCATGACGCGCGGAATCGACGTCGCTCATGGGCGACGCCCTCAGATGCGAGGCCATCTATTCCTCCCAAAGCGCTCCTTTTCGGAGCGTGTTTCTCGTCCCTAGGTACGCTGACGACGTCGACTTCTTGTTCTGCCGGAGCATAGGCCGGCAGTGACGCAGTGTCCGCGTGGCGTGCGCGGGCCCTGCGTCTCGCGACGTCGGCGAGCGCGTTTTCGTCTTGTTGTTGTCTAGACGAGATGCGTCGCACCCCATCCAGAAGCAGCCTAGGCGCGGGATTTTTTTATTGAAAGCGATTGATTTCGATCAATACTGTACGGGATAATCGATGGTAGAGGGCCGCTTTTCAATGAACTTCCGTCAGCTGGAGACATTCATCGAGATCGTGCGTCTCGGAAGCTTCGCAGCTGCAGCAAACAAGCTTCACGCCACGCAATCCACCATTTCCGCGCGCATTCAGGAGCTGGAGAGCGATCTGGGCGTCGTGCTGTTCGATCGCAGCCAGCGCAAGGCCACGGTGACGGCCAAGGGGCGGGAACTGGTGGGCTACGCCGAGCGCGCGCTGCATCTTCATGACGAGATCCGCCAGCAGATCGCGCCGCGCGAGTCGCTGTCGGGTACGGTGCGCGTGGGCGTGGCCGAGCTGGTCGCCATGACCTGGCTGCCGCAGCTCGCGGCGACGGTGCATGAGCGCTACCCGAACATCAGCCTCGAACTCGACATCTCGCTGACCGCGCCGCTGCGTGCCCGCCTGCTCTCGGGGGAACTCGACGTGGTGTTCATTCCCGGCGACGCGTTCGATCCCTCTCTGGTCGCCCATCCGCTCGGCGCGGTCGTTTTCCGCTGGATGGCCGGGGCCGACTACGCATTGCCCGCCCGGCCGTTGGTGCCGGTCGATTTCGCCGATCTGCGCATTCTCTCGCTCGGCGAGAACTCGATCCACTATCAGACCATCTCGTCCTGGATCGAAGAGAGCCGTTCGGTGCAGCGTCCCGATCTGTGCAACAGCATGACGGTGCTTTCGACCCTGACCGCGGCCAATGTCGGCGTCAGCCTGCTGCCGCCCTGCTGCTACGGCAAGGAGATCGAGGAGGGGCGGCTGCGCGTGCTCGCCGCCGATCCCGAGCCGCCGCCGGTGCCGTTCTCCTGCGTCTACAAGCGGCGACGGCTCGCCACGTTGCAGGAGATCATCGCCGAGACCGCGATGGAGATCAGTTCCTTTGGTCCCCCGGGGGCGTCGGTCGTGCCGGGCATGAACGGCTGAACCCGGCCTCCCGCTATCTCTCCTCGGCGCGGCCGAAGAGCAGCCAGAACGAGACGCCGATCAGCAGCAGGCTGACGAGCAGAACCAGCGTGGCAAGGGCGAAGATCAGCGGCACGTTGGACGAGTGCGAGGTGGCCTGCGCCCATTCGAACAGCGGCAATGTCGTCGCGGTGCCGCGCAGCAGGATGGTGCGCGCAAGCTCGTTGAACGACAGCAGGAAGCCGAACAGCGCCGCCGACACCACGCCCGGCATGATCAGCGGGAACTCGATATCGGCGAAGCGCCGCCACGGCCCGGCGCCGAGATCGGCGGCCGCGTCGTTGAGCCGGGTGTCGAAGCGCGTCGTCGTCACCAGCAGGGCCAGCAGCGCGAAGGGATAGGCCCAGGCGAAATGGGCGAGGAAGACCGACCACCAGCCGAGCCTCAGCCCGAGGAAGACGCGCAGATAGAGGAACAGCCCCGCCCCGAGAAGAACGCCGGGGATGAACAGCGGGGCGAGGAAGGCCAGGAGCAGCGGCCCGCGTGCGCGCAGATGTGGCAGGGCCCGTGCGACCAGCAGCCCGGAGGCGGCGCAGGCGAGCCCCACCACCACGCCGCAGCCCAGGCTGGACACCAGCGGGCCGACCCAGCGCCGGTCGGTGAAGAGCCGGTCATACCATTCCAGCGTGAAGGGTCCCGGCAGGCCGCCGAGCGGATCCGCGCTCACCGACATCACGCCGAGCCAGAGCATCGGCGCATAGGTGAGCACGATCATGCCGAAGCCGCCGAGGGCGGCGACGAGGCCCAGATGGCGCTCAAGCCGGCCGGCGCGCACGCGAACCGGGCGCGCTTCGGGCGTGGCGGTGCCTGAAAGGGGCGCCTTCATCGCTTCATCCCCTCGAAGACGGCGGCGATGGACCCGCCGCCGATGAGCCGCAAGGCCAGGAACAGCGCCGCCAATATGCCCAGCACCAGCGCCGCCAGTGCGGCGGCGACGGGATAGTTCAGCACCTGCAACAGGCTGGTGATCGAGGCGCCGAGCATCGCGACCCGACCGCCGCCGAGGAGCTGCGGCACCACCGTCTCGCCGAGCAGCGGCACGAAGGTGAAGATGATGCCGGCGACGATGCCGGGCAGCGCCAGCGGCAGGATCACGTCGCCCAGCACCTTGACGGGCGAGGCGCCGAGATCGCGCGCGGCCTCGATCAGTTCGTCGTCGATCAGCGAGATCGACAGGAAGACCGGCAACACCATGGTCGGGAAGGAGGGGGCCAGCAGGCCGAGATGCACCGAGAATTCGGAGAAGAGCAGCCAGTCCAGCGGCTGGTCGATGATGCCCAGATGCATCAGCGCGGTGTTCACGAGGCCCGAGCGCGAGAGCACGGAACGCCAGACGATGGTGCGCGAGGCCAGGCTGATGAAGAAGGGCACGGTCAGCAGCGCCAGCACCATCGCCTTGAGCAGGGGCGAGCGCACGCCCTTGGCCAGCCACAGGGCGAAGGGCAGGGCGAGGCCGAGCTCGATGGCGGTCACGGTCCCGGCGATGCGCAGCGTGCGCAGCGTGACCTCGTAGCGGCCGGAATCGAACACGGCGGCGTAGGCATCGAGGCTCAGGCTGGTGGAGAAGCTGTAGTCCTTCATCTCGAGGAAGGACCACAGCACCAGCAGCGCGACCGGCACCACGACGAAGACCGCCCACAGGGCGATGAAGAGGAACAGGGTGGTGCGCAGCATCGGCCCTAGGATCGCATGTGGACGGGATCGCGTGTGGAGGAGACGCGTGGAAAAGGCGAGGGGCGGCACCGACGGCGCCGCCCGCGTGAGCGTGGAAGGTCAGCCGCGGCGCATCAGGCCTGCCGGAAGCGTTCCCACTCGGCCTCGATGGCCTGGATGTTGGTCGGCGCGGCATTCTGCCAGAACAGCGGGGCGGCGAACTTCTTTTCGATCTTGGCGATGTTGGCCTTGATGGACTCGATGTCTTCCGCCGGCATCTTCTGCGCCTCGGCATAGGCCAGGCCCGCCTTGGCGTTGGCGGTGGCGTAGCCGCGCAGCACGGCGATCTGCGCCGCATAGGCGCCGCCGAGGAAGCCGGAAAGCGCCTTGGCGACGATCTCCGCCCGCGCGCCGGTGGCGGCCTCCTTGGGCACATAGGCGCAGATCATCCACTTGTTGTAGCCCTCCTTGGTGAAGGCGTAGCGCACGTCCTTGCCCTGCTTGCGCAGTTCCTTCACCGCCGGCTCCCAGCAATTGATCGCCACAACCTCCTTGCGGGCCATCAGGTCGATGGATTCCTCGAAGGTGGACCACAGGGTGCGGAACTGGCCGGCCTTCTTGCGCGCGACGAGGAAATCGACGACCGCCTTGGCTTCGGCGGGGGTCATGTTGGACGGGTCGCCGATCGCCTGCTTACCGGCGACCTTGAGATAGGTGGCCGCCATCGGCAGCGAGGTGAGCCACGTATTCTCCAGCGAGACCTTGCCGAGCGTCTTCTCGCTTTCGAACAGCAGCGCGTAGGAGAGCGGCTCCGCCTCGCCGATCACCTCGGGATAATAGGCGAAGGAATCCGCGTTCATCACCACCGGCATGCCGAACTGCTTGCCGTCCGGCCCCTGCGCCAGCGGCGAGTTCATCACCGAGGCGGGGGCGGCGTCCCAGCCCTTCACCTTGGCCGGGTCGATAGGCGCGAAGAAGCCCTTGGCGCCGAGTTCGTCCTCGATGCCGCCATCCATCAGGAAGATGTCGATCCGTTCGCCGGCGGCGTTGGCCACCACTTCCTGGCGGAAGATGCCGGGATCGGAATTGATGCCGGTGAACTCGACCTTCAGGCCGGTTTCCTTCTCGAAGGAAGCCCAGTTGTCGAGCGCCGCCGTCTCGACGCCCATGATGCGCACGGTCGGCGTGGCGGCCTGGGCGCGCCCGATCAGCGAGGGGGTGGCGAGGACGGCGGCGCCGGCGACCGTGCCCTTGAGGACGGCGCGGCGGCTGAGGCCGGCCCGGATCGGCGGCTTGGTGAGGTCATGCCCGTTCATCTGCCTGTTCTCCTGGTTCTGGATGGTTCTGGTTGTCGTCATCCCTCTGCGGGGACGCATCTGGCATCGCCGGCGGACCAGCCGATCCGCACGGTGTCGGAGGTGAGGTCGTCCTCGGTCCAGGCGCGGGCGTGGATCGTGCCGAACCGGGTCTCGATGGCGACGTCGATGTACTTGCCCTTGTAGATCCGGGCGGTGATCCGGCCCTCGATGCTGTCGCTTGGGGCCGTCGCGGCGCCACCGGCCGGCTGAAGGCGCAGCTTCTCGGCGCGCAGCAGCAGGGCGGCCTTCTGGCCCGGAAGCGGCGCCTCGGCGCCGGTCCAGAGGCCGTGGAAGACGCCACCCGGCGCGGTGATCTCGGCGACCCCGCCGGCGACCCCGGAGACGGTGCCGTCGATGATGTTCTCCACCCCCATGAAGGAGCCGGCGAAGCGCGAGCAGGGGCGCTCGAACAGGTCGCGGGGCGTGCCCTCCTGCGCGATGCGCCCGCCCCGCATCAGCACGACGCGGTCGCTCATGGTGAGCGCCTCTTCCTGGCTGTGCGTGATGAAGACGAAGGTCATGCCCAGCCGGCGCTGCAGTTCCACCAGCTCGATCTGCATGTCGAGCCGCAGCCGCTCGTCGAGCGCGCCAAGCGGCTCGTCGAGCAGCAGCACGTCCGGCTCGGTCAGGATGGAGCGGGCGAGGGCGACGCGCTGGCGTTCGCCGCCGGAAAGCTGGTGGATGCGCCGGTCGTATTTGTCGGGCAGCCGCACCGTCGCCAGTGCCGCCTCGGCGCGCGCGCGGCGCTCGCTCGCCCCGACGCCGCGCAGCTTCAGCCCGTACTCCACGTTCTGGCCGACGCTCATATGCGGAAACAGGCCATAATGCTGGAAGACGGTGGTGACGTTGCGCTTGTGCGGCGGCAGGCCGAGCACGTCCCGGCCGCCGATGCGCAGCGCGGCGACGGAGGTCGGATGGTCGAGGCCGGCGATGATG
The DNA here is from genome assembly GCF_009223885.1 of Ancylobacter sp. TS-1. Lineage (NCBI taxonomy): Bacteria > Pseudomonadati > Pseudomonadota > Alphaproteobacteria > Hyphomicrobiales > Xanthobacteraceae > Ancylobacter > Ancylobacter sp. TS-1. The sequence continues at coordinate 1,653,037 of NZ_CP045144.1, read as the reverse complement.
CGCAGAAGGGTGGTCTTGCCCGAGCCGCTCTGGCCCAGAATGGTAAGGAACTCGCCGCGCGCGGCCGTCACGGTCACGTCGTCCAGCCCCTTGACGGCGCCGAAGTCGCGCGAGGCGCGGATCACTTCCAGCGCCGGGGCGTCGTTTGCTTTATCGCTCAGGCTGGGCATGGGCGTTTCCGACCAAGGGACGAACCTCACTGTTTCGCGGCGAGCCGTCGCCGGAAGGGCGGGTGCGGCAGGCGCTCGATCCGAACTTGAGCCGCCGCACCACTTCGCTTAGCATGACGCTATTCTGTGATCACTGATCGCAAAAAGCAACAAGAGGGATATGCATGGCGACGAGAAAAGCCCCCGGCGGCGGCATGACGGGCGAAGCCGTCACCACCATGGAGCCTTTCCTGCTCTCGGTGCTCTCGTCGCGGCTCTCCGCCATCGTGCGGGAGATGAATGCGACCCTGATGAAGTCGAGCCGCTCGGCGGTCATCAAGAACGCGCGGGATTTCTCGTGCGGCCTGCTGACCTACGACCACCGGCTGCTCTCGGTGGAGGACTGCATCCCCATCCACATCACCGCACTGGACCTCACGACCAAGCCGATCACGGAGTTCTTCGACGACATCCGCGAGGGCGACGCCTTCATCAACAACTGCCCCTATACCGGGAACACCCATCACGCCGACATGACGCTCTGCGTGCCGGTGTTCTGCGACGGTGAGCCGCTGTTCTGGACGCTGGCGCGCGCCCACCATGCCGATATCGGCGCGCCGATCCCCACCACCTACCTGCCGGAAGCCAAGACGATCTACGAGGAGGGCATTCACCTTCCCTGCGTGCGCATCCAGGAGAATTTCAAGGACAAGGCCGACATCATCCGCATGTGCCGGATGAAGATCCGCGTCTCCGACCTCTGGTATGGCGACTACCAGGCGCAGGTCGGCGCCTGCCGGGTCGGGGAGCGGCGGCTGAAGGAGCTGTGCGACCGCTATGGCCGCCCCACGGTGAAGGCCTTCATCGAGGAATGGATGGCCTATGGCGAGCGCCGGATGATCGCCGAGGTGCGCGCGCTGCCCAAGGGGACATGGAAGTTCGAGACCCGCCACGATCCGGTGCCGAACGTCGCCGAGGACGGCATTCCGGTGCGCGTCACCCTCAGCATCGACCCGGACGAGGCGATGATCACGGTCGATGCCACCGACAATGTGGACTGCGTGCCGGGCGGGCTCAATCTCACCGAGGCCACCGCGCTCGCCGCCTGCCGCATCGGCGTGTTCTACAATCTCGACCCCGACCTTCCGCATAATGAGGGCAGCGCCTCGCGCATCCGCATCCTGCTGAAGGACGGATCCGCACTGGGACGGCCCGCCTATCCCGTCGGCACCTCGGTCGCCACCACAAATCTGACCAGCCGGCTCATCACGGCGGTGGCGAGCTGCTTCTCGCAGATCGGCGAGCCGCACGGCATGGGCGAGTTCGCCTATTCGCAGGCGCTCGGCGAGGCCGTCATCTCCGGCACCGACCCGACACAGGGCGATCCGGCCAAGGGCGGGCAGCCCTATGTGAACCAGATCTTCCTCGGCTATGGCGGCAGCGCCGGCCTCTGCGGCTATGACGGCTGGCTGCTGTCGGGCGCGGGCTGCGACGGCGGCCAGATGTCGGTCGATTCGATCGAGATCAACGAGGCCATGTACCCGATGCTGGTCGAGGAGCGGCGCGTCGCCGTCGATTCCGGCGGACCGGGCGAATTCGACGGCGCGCCGGGCGTCGCCGGCACCTATCGCCCGCTCGCCGGCAACATGACGGTCTACTGGGGCAGCGACGGCGACATCACCCCGGCGCGTGGCGTGCGCGGCGGCGGCGACGCGGCGACCTCCGGCAACTGGCATCGCGACAGGGACGGCGCGGTGCGTCAGCTCGTGACCTTCGGCGACGTCACCATCGGCCCCGACGAGGCGGTTCTGTTCCGGGCCTGCGGCGGCGGTGGCTATGGCGATCCGCGTGGGCGGGCGCCCGAGAAAGTGCTCCGCTCGGTGCGGCGCGGCTGGATCTCGCCCGAGCGCGCCCGCGACGTCTATGGCGTCGTCGTGCGCCCGAGCCCGTCCTTCGGTGGCTGGGAGCTCGACGAGCCGGCGACCGCCGAGCGGCGCGCCTCACGCTCCCCTTCGTCCTGATGATCCGGCGGATGACCCTGATGAGCTTCTCCATCGCCATCGACATTGGCGGCACTTTCACCGACTGCATCGTCGAGGACGGGCAGGGCGAACTCCACATCTTCAAGGCGTCGTCGACGCCGCCGGACTTCGAGACCGGCTTCATGAACGCGCTGAAGCTGGCGGCCGAGCATTTCGGGCTCGGCCTCGCCGACTTCCTCGGCCAGACCGGCCGCATCGTCCACGGCTCCACCGTCTCGACCAACGCCCTCGTCGAGCGCAAAGCCGCGCGCACCGGCTTCCTGTGCAATGCCGGGCACCCTGACATCCTCACCCTGCGCGAGGCGGTGCGCAAACCCGTGTTCAACTGGCGGCTCGACTTCCCCGACCCCTATGTGCTGCCGGCCGACACGGCGGAGATCCGTGGCCGTATCAGCGCGCGGGGCCAGGTGATCGTGCCGCTGGTCGAGGAGGACGTGCGCGCCGCCGCGCACAAGCTCAAGGCGCAGGGCGTCGAGGCCATCGGCATCTGCTTCCTGTGGTCGATCGTCGACGGCAGCCATGAGCGGCGCGCCCGCGAGATCATCCACGAGGTCTGGCCGGAGGTGCCGGTCACGCTCAGCCACGAGCTGAACCCGATCGGGCGCGAATATCGCCGCGCCATCTCCACCGTGATCGACGCCTCGCTGCTGCCTATCGTCAGCGATTATGTGAGCAAGCTGACCGGCGCGCTGGAGGCGGCCGGCTTCCGGGACGAGTTGCTGCTCGCCAATTGCGTGGGCGGCATGATGCCCCCCGGCGACCTGATCGCGCGGCCGATCTTCTCCGTCATGTCGGGGCCGACGCTGGCCCCCGTCGCCGCCCAGCAGCTCACCCCCGAGCCGAACGTGATCGTCGTCGACATGGGCGGCACCACCTTCGACGTCTCGGCGATCCGCGACGGGCATTTCATCGTCTCGCAGGAGGCGATGATCGGCGACGACATGCTGGGCATCCCGAAGATCGACGTGCGCTCGGTCGGCGCGGGCGGCGGCTCCATCGCCTCCATCGACGCCGGCGGCATGCTTCATGTGGGGCCGCACAGCGCGGGCGCGCGCCCCGGCCCGGCCTGCTACGGGCGCGGCGGGCAGCGGCCCACCGTCACCGACGCCAATGTCGTGCTCGGCATCCTCGACCCGGATTATTTCCTCGGCGGGCGGATGAAGCTCGACCGGCCGGCGGCGGAACGGGTGATCGGCGCGATCGCGACCGGGCTCGGCGTGTCGCTGGAGGAGGCGGCCTATGCCATCTACACCACCAGCAACAACGTCATGGTCGGCGCCATCGAGGACATGACGGTCAAGGAGGGCATCGACCCGCGCGACAGCTTCATGATGGTCGGCGGCGGTGCCACGGCGGCGCATATCTGCGAGATCGCGCAGGAACTCGGCATTGCCCGGATGATGGTGCCGCGCTTCGCCGCCGGCCTGTCGGCCTATGGCGGCCTCATCTCCGACATTCGCTGGGAGGAGCAGGCGACGGCGCTCACCTCCTCGGCTGCCTTCGATCCGGCGCGGGTGAACGATGTGGTGGCGCGGCTCACCGCGCGCGGGCGCGCCTTCCTCACGGAAGCGGGCGTCCCGGCCGAGCGCCAGCGTTTCGCCACCGTCTATCTCGGGCGCTACCAGTACCAGTCCTGGGAGATCGAGGTGCCGTTCGACCTGCCTGCGGGCGAGCTCGGCGCGGATGACCTCGCGCGGCTGGTGGCGGCGTTCCACGCCATGCATGAGCGCATCTATTCGGTGAAGGCCGAGACCGACGTGGTCGAATTCACCACCTGGAAGGTGCGCGCCATCGGTCTTGCGCCCGAGCGGCCGGCGCGCGTCATCCGCCCGACCCAGCAGGGCGCACCGGTGCCGAAGTCGCATCGGCGGGTCTATGTGCGCGAGGCGGGCGGCCTCATCGACTGCCCGGTCTATGCCGGCGCCGATCTCGGCGCGGGTGCGTGCGTGAGCGGGCCGGCGGTAATCGAGGAGCCCACCACCACCATCATGCTGCTGCCGCGCTGGAGTGCCACGGCCGACAGCGACGGCAATTATCGCCTCGAACTGCACTGACAGCCGGGCCGGCGGCGGCCGGCCCGAATGCCTGTCCGGCGGGAGAGGCGGTTCAGGAGAGGCGGTTTGCCTTCCGGCAAAAAAGAAGGCCCCGGACGTGGCGTCCGGGGCCTTTCCGCATCTGGGCGCGCGCGGCTCAGTGCTTCTTCGGCAGGGCGCCTTCACGGGCGAGTTCGTCTGTCGCCGCGTCCACCGCGCGGCCGAGGCCCGCCACCAGTTCCTCGATATTGGCGCTCGTCAGGGTGAGCGGGGGCGACATGGCGATCATGTTGCCGAGCGGGCGAACGATCACGCCCTGCTCATAGGCCTTGGCGACGATGCGCGCGCCGACCTTCAGCGAGAGGTCGAAGGGCTGCCTGGTGGCGCGGTCGGCCACCATCTCCACCGCCAGCATCAGGCCGACGCCGCGAATATCGCCGACATGGGGGTGGTCGCCGATGCGCGCCTTCAGTGCCGCCTTCAGCTCGGTGCCGGCGCTCGCGGCATTGCCGACGAGGTTCTCGCGCTCGACGATGTCGAGATTGGCGAGCGCCGCCGCCGCCGCGATCGGGTGGGCGGAATAGGTGAAGCCGTGGGCGAAGGAGGCGACCTCGCCCGACGTGTCCTTCAGCACCTCCCAGATGCGCTCGGAAATCACGCTCGCCGAGATCGGCTGGTAGCCCGACGACAGGCCCTTGGCCATGGTCATGATGTCCGGGCGGATGCCGAAATGGGTGGTGCCGAAGGGCGAGCCGAGCCGGCCGAAGCCGCAGATCACCTCGTCGGCGATCATCAGGATGTCGTAGCGGTCGAGCACGTCCTGCACCGCCTGGAAATAGCCGGCGGGCGGCACCAGCACGCCGCCCGTGCCCATCACCGGCTCGGCGATGAAGGCGGCGACGGTGTCCGGCCCTTCCTTCAGGATCAGCGCCTCGAGCTCGCTGGCGAGATAGGCGGTGAACTCCGCCTCGCTCATGCCTTCCGGCTTCTCGCGGTACTGGTCGACCGAATGGGTGCGGATGATCTGCGGCAGCGGCAGGTCGAAGAACTGGTGGCAGTTGGTCAGCCCGGTGAGGCTGCCCGCGCCGATGGTGACGCCGTGATAGGCGCGGTTGCGCGCCACGATCTTCTTCTTCGCGGGCTTGCCGCGCATGTTGTTGTAGTACCAGACCAGCTTGATGTTGGTGTCGTTGGCGTCCGATCCGGAATTGCCGAAGAACACCTTGCTCATGTGATCCGGCGCCCAGCGCAGCACGCGGTCGGCGAGGCGGATCGACGGCTCGTTGGCGATCGACGTGAAGGAATGGAAGAACGGCAGCGCCTGCGCCTGCCGCGTCATCGCGTCGACGATCTCCTGCCGGCCATAGCCGACATTGACGCACCAGAGCCCGGCGGCGCCGTCGAGATAGCGGCGGCCCTTGCTGTCGGTGACGTGGACGCCCGCGGCCGAGGCCATGATGCGCGGCCCGTTGGCGAGATGGTCGCCAATGCTGGTGAAGGGGTGGAACAGGCTGCGCTTGTCCATCTCCTCAAGTGACATGTTGTGGTGCGGTTCGAGGCTCATGCGCAGGCTCTCCGACTGGACGGCATGTTGAAGCAGGCTGCATGGCACTATAAAGTGTGATCACTGATCTCGCAATTGAGAGGGTCTTGAAGTGCAGCGCAATTTCATCGGCGGGGCCTGGGTCGAGGGACCCGGCAGCCTGCGGAACGTGAATCCGTCCGATATTTCCGACGTGGTGGACGAGTTTTCCCTCGCCACGCCGGCCCAGGTCGCCGAGGCGATCGCGGCCGCGCGGGCGGCGGTGCCGGTCTGGGGAGCCATGACGCTGCAGGTCCGCAGCGAGATGCTGGATGCCATCGGCGCCGCGATCCTGGCCCGGCGGGAGGCGCTTGGCGGGCTGTTGTCGCGCGAGGAGGGCAAGCCGCTCGCCGACGGCATCGGCGAGGTCACGCGCGCCGGCCAGCTCTTCAAGTTCTACGCGGGCGAGGTGCTGCGCCTGGCCGGCGAGCGCCTGCCCTCGATCCGTGCCGGGGTCGAGGTGGAGGTGATGCCCGAGCCGGTCGGGGTGATCGGGCTGATAACCCCGTGGAACTACCCTTCCTCGGTGCCCGCCAACAAGATCGCCCCCGCCATCGCCTATGGAAATGCGGTGGTGCTGAAGCCCTCCGAGCTGGTGCCGGCGAGCGCGGTGGCGCTGTTCGAGATCATGGAGCAGGCCGGGCTGCCGGCCGGCCTCGTCAACCTTGTCGTTGGCGGGGCGGATGTGGGCGAGGCGCTGGCGTCCTCGGCCGACATCAACGGCATCAGCTTCACCGGCTCGACCGTCACCGGCCGCAAGGTCGCGGCCCATGCGGTGGCGAATGGCGCGCGGGTGCAGCTTGAGCTGGGCGGCAAGAATCCGCTGGTCGTGCTGGACGACGCGCCCTTCGACCTCGCGGTAGAATGCGCGGTGAACGGCGCATTCTACCAGACCGGTCAGCGCTGCACGGCATCGAGCCGGCTCATCGTCACCGAGGGCGTGCATGATCGGTTCGTCGAGGCGGTGGCTGGGCGCGTGCGTGCGCTGAAAGTCGGCCACGCGCTGGAGGCCGGCACGCAGGTCGGCCCGGTGATCGACGAGCGTCAGCTCGCCAAGGACATGTCCTATATCGAGATCGCGCGCGGTGAGGGCGCACGGCTGGTCGCCGGCGGCGAGCGGCTCAATCGCCCGACGGAGGGCTTCTATCTCTCGCCCGCGCTCTTCGCCGACACGCATCGCGGCATGCGCATCAACCGCGAGGAAGTGTTCGGTCCGGTCGCCTCGGTGATCCGCGTCCGGGACTATGAGGAGGCGCTCGAGGTCGCCAACGACACGGCCTACGGCCTCTCCGCCGGCATCTGCACGACGACGATGAAATACGCCCACCATTTCCGCCGCAACGTGAAGGCCGGCATGACCATGCTGAACCTGCCGACGGCCGGCGTGGACTATCACGTGCCCTTCGGCGGCACGAAGGCCTCGGGCTACGGGCCGAAGGAGCAGGGCCGCGCCGCGCGCGACTTCTTCACCCAGACCAAGACGTCGTACCTGCTGGAAGGCTGATCAAACCGTCGCGTGCCGGCCGGCTCATTTGCCGGTCGGCGGCTCGGTGGGCGCCTCGGCGAAGACCGCGACGCGCGAGAGGAAGGCGGCGCCGCCGGCGACGTCCTCCTCCATGGCCGCCCGGGCGCTTCGGCCGTCGGCGCGGCGCAAGGCGGCGATCACCGCGTCGTAGCGGTCGGTGTCGAGCTGGCCGCGAATGTCGGCGGCGTAGTGGCGCATGAAGGGGCCGATCTGCAGCCATAGCCGCTCGATCAGGTCTTCCAGCACCGGCGCGCGCGCCGCCTTGAACACCGCGAATTTGAACTGCTGGTTCAACTGGAGATAGGCGTCGGCATCGTTGGCGTTCGCCGCTTCGCGCAGTTCGCGGGAGACCCGCTCCAGCGCCTCGATCTCGCCGTCGGTGATCAGCCGCGCGGCCTTCTCCGTCGCGATCCCCTCCAGCAGCATGCGCAGCTCGATCAACTCGTCGAACTGCTCGCGGGTCAGCAGCGGAATGGAGATGGTGCCGTTGGCCAGCGCCGTGACGGCCTTTTCGGCCGCGAGGCGCGCAAAGGCCGCGCGCACCGGCATGGTGCTGACGCCGAACGCCGAGGAGATGGAACGCACCGTCAGCTTCTGACCCGGCGCGAACCGCGCGGCGATGATGGCGGAGCGAAGTTCGCGATGCACGCGCTCATGGAGCGGGTCGCGCTCCAGCTTCTCGAAAACTACCTGTTCGGTCATGAGATTCTACAAGGCGCGCCGGCGCCTCTTTGCCTAGGCTGGGAGCTGCGATGGGTGATATTGTGATCACTAATCTAATCGCTTTCCAGGGCAGACGCCACCCATGGCGCGCCGTCGGCACGCCTTCGAAACGGTGCCTGCATGGCGGCCGGACGGGGCGCTGGGGCGTCGGGCTGTTTCGTCGTGAAGGGGGAGCGCGGGATGAAATCCCGATGCCGTGCGGCGCGTTTTCATGCCCCTCTATTTCGAATGGCGTTCAGATGACCCGGCTTCATTTCACGAAATTTCTGTTTTTCCTTGTTTAATTTCGGCATGTGCGTATAAGTAAAAACTGTCAGTTTTGCCGATTTGGCTATCGCGGTGTCAGAGACGTCGACCCGCCATACATCCCCAATTCTCGACAATGGATGCATGGTGCCGATCCGGTGCCTGTACCGCCCCGCGCGAATCCGAAGACGAATCTGGCGCTGACCACGGATGTACTGGCAGCCCCCGGGATCGCTCGGGTTCGTCCGGGAGCGGATCTTCGCACCGCCTCACGTCGCATGCGCCTTTTCTCTCGATTGTCGGCTGCCGGCCGTCATCCGGCATGCGGCGCTGGCGTCGCCCGTCATGTCGGCGGGTCGCCATGCCGCTTTCCAAAAGGACCACACGTCATCATGACCGATGCCAGCACAGGGTTACGCAGCGCCCGCCCGGTTCACCGCGAGGCGGCGACGCATCGCTTCGCGATCGGGCAGACCGTTCGGCTGCGGGGCGGCTACGGCGTCTTCACCTCCCGCTTCGGCGACGTCTATCGCGTCACCGGCACGCTGCCGCCCTCCGGGGATTCGCCGCAGTACCGCATCCGCAACGAGCGCGAGCAGTATGAGCGGGTCACCACGGAAGACAGCCTGGAACTGTTCGTCGCGGCCAAGCCGGGCGAGGGCGCAACGCTCCGCGACCAGACGTTCAGCAATGGCCGGAAGTGAAGCCGGCTGCCGGGCGCGGAAGATGCGGGCCGTCCGGCGATGACGCTGGCTTTTCCGAATCCGAGCCGCAGCTTCGACAGGGCGCGCAACGCGGTCCGCTTCACCGGCTATGACGGCATGTTCGAGGTCTCGTTCTTCGTCGATGCCGGCGTGCTCGCGCGATCGGATACGGAACTGCGCCAGGCCGGTGCTCCGGAGACGAAATTTCTTTCCGCGTTTGACGCCCTGCGCGCCTCCATTCACGATGCTGCTCGCAAAGCCTATTCCGAAGGGCGACGCACCTTCTACATCCTCACCGCCGCCGACTTCCGCTAGCCGGATCGATGCACCCGGGAACCGTTCATGCTGATCCGCTACGGCTATGAGATAACGCTGACCTGTCAGCAACCGACCGCTCTCGTCTGTCTTCTGGCCGTACATGAGGATCGCGCGGCCGATATCCGCGCTCCGGAAACGGTCTTCACGACGCCCGACGTCCCGACCACGACCTATCACGATCTGTTCGGCAACCGCTGTCGGCGGCTGGTCGCGCCGGCGGGCGACCTGACGATCTGGGGCGATGCCACGATCGAGGATGACGGCCTGCCGGACAGGGCGTTCCCGAATGCCCGCGAGCTTCCGGTGCCGGAACTGCCCGACGACTGCCTCGTCTATCTCATGGGCAGCCGCTACTGCGAGACCGACCGCCTCAGCCAGACCGCGTGGGACCTGTTCGGCACGATCGCTCCCGGCTGGGGCCGGGTTCAGGCGATCTGCGATTTCGTCAATCAGCACATCCGGTTCGACTACATGCAGGCCCGCTCGACCCGGACCGCCTTCGAGGCGTTCCACGAGCGTGTCGGTGTCTGTCGCGACTTCGCCCATCTCGCGGTGGCGTTCTGCCGCTGCCTCAACATTCCGGCGCGCTATGTGAACGGCCATCTCGGCGACATCGGCGTCCCGGTTGTCGATCCGATGGATTTCAGCGCCTGGATCGAGGTTTTCCTCGACGGCGCCTGGCACACCTTCGATCCGCGCAACAACGTGCCGCGAATCGGCCGGATCGTGGTGGCGCGCGGCCGCGACGCCGCCGACATACCGCTGGTGAACTCCTTCGGGCCCCATATCCTGAAGTCGTTCCGCGTATGGACCTACGAAGTGCAGGCTGTGGGCTAGCCCACTCCTCAAGGCCGAAGCCTCCCGCGCGCACTGCCGGAATTCCGCAGCGGGTGCATCTTGCGGGGCGGCTTTATTCTCAATGTCTTCAACGGTTATCGGGGTAGAAAAATCTTCCCCGCGCCATTTAAAAAAACATCGGCCTTGTAATATCCATCGTCAGGATGCATATTAATCGCGTCGATAAACGGCAAGATGGACTGCTGTTTCGCGGAAATTTCCGTGTCTTTAAGTCCGCTTTTCCTGAAAATGCGATTTCGACGGCCCGCGTCTTCGCGGGCAAGCCACAATTATAATCACGAAAGGGTTTCCCATGGCCACGGGAACCGTAAAATGGTTCAACGCCCAGAAGGGCTTTGGATTCATCGCGCCGGACGATGGCGGCAGCGATGCGTTTGTGCACATCAGTGCTGTGGAGCGCGCGGGTATGAGTGACCTGCGCGAGGGTCAGAAGGTGGGCTTCGAGCTCGTCACTGACCAGAGGAGCGGCAAGATGTCCGCTGACAAGCTCCAGTCGCTGGGCTGATCCGATGACATCGGCGGAACCGGACTCCGGATCCTGCCGATGCGTCCATCGTTCCTGCCGGGTCGACCACGGATGTACTGGCGGCCTGTGCGAACGATGCCAAATCGATACAAGGCGCCTGGCGCCTTCTGGCCCCGCGCCTCACTGAGGACGCGGGGTTTTTTGTTTTCCGGCGACGCCGGTCGACCCCAACACGAAGGAGACGGTCATGGCAAAGGGCCAGATGCGCAGCAATCGCGAAGCCAAGAAGCCGAAGAAGGTCAAGGAGCCGGCGGCGGTTTCCTCGCTCACCAAGGGTGCCCCCCTGGCGATCGCGCTGCCGAAGAAGAAGGGCTGAGACGGCCCCCTGGGCCTTCGCCCTCGGTGGACGAGGGCGGGCCTGACGTCACCCGGCTGTGGCTGCGGCTGCCAGCCGTGACGGTGCGGTCCGGCTCGCCAGCCGGCAGCCGGTCAGTCGGCCGGTTCGGCTTCCTGCTGCAGCGCCGCGAGCAGCGACATGAAGCGCTCGCCCTGCACCAGCACATGCGCGCGGATCCGCTCGGCCGCGCCGGCGCCATCGCCTTCCAGCAGCGCGTTGAGAATCGCCTCGTGCTCGGCGAGCGACGCCGCGATGCGCCGCGGCACCTTCAGCTGAAGACGACGATAGGGCTGGAGGGCGGTCTGTAGCCGTATCGCCTCGGCCCGCAGGACGCGATTGCCGGTGGCCGCGTAGATCGCCGCGTGGAACCGGGCATTGGCCGGGTAATAGGCGTCGTCGTCTCCCGCCGCCACCGCCTCGCAGCAGGCCAGATGCGCCTGATTGATCGCCATGCGGTCCGCCGGTCCGAGCCGCTGCGCCGCCAGCCGCGCACAGGAAGCCTCGATCTCCGCCATAAGCTCGAAGGATTCGACCAGTTCGCGCGGGCCCAGCAGTGCCACATACGCGCCGCGCCGGGGGCGCATCTGGATGAGGCCGGAGGCGGAGAGCTGGATCAGCGCCTCGCGGATCGGCGTGCGCGACACGCCGAAGCGCTCGGCGAGGCTCGCCTCGTCAAGCCTCTGGCCGGGGCGCAGCCGGCCCGCGACGATGTCTTCTTCGAGGGCTTCGCGAAGCCTCGGGGTCTGTTCACCACGCACGGCATACCTCCGCGCGAAGAAGGCCATCTTCCATGCCGCAATGCAAGAGGCTTCATCTTGTATACTTGATGATTGACATTCGATGCAGGCTGGCCTTCACTTGATACAGGTGGCCGGCGCCGTCCGGCCTATCGTGGAACAGGGGGCCGCACCCCGGTGCGGTCGTTTGCGAAGATCCAACGCTGGAACGGCCATGGGATCAAACACCTCGTTCGTGACGGACCTGCTGACCTCCATCGCGGAGCGCGGCCGCACCTTTCTCGACCGCTCGCACCGCGTGACGGCGGCGACGCGGGTGGAAACGCTGGCTGAGCGATGTGAGACATTGCTTTCCGGGCGCGGCGAAGCCTCCGGCGTCGCTCTCGCGGCCGGCATACTGGACCGCTACGCGCACATGAAGACCGGCGAGAGCATCGCCTTCTTCGAGGTTCTGGCCGAGAAGTTCGGGCCCGATCCGCAGCGCCTCGCCGCAGCCCTCGACTCCTATGGCCGCAACGGCCTCGCCGCCGCCGCCGACCTGCACCGGGCGAGCGAGCCGCGCCGGCAGGAACTCTTCCGCCGCTTCAATCTCGCGCCGGGCGGCACACTCTCGCTCGTTCGCATGCGCGAGCAGCTCATGGACGCGATGGTCCGCCGCCGCGACCTCGCCGAGGTCGACCGCGATTTCGCGCACCTGTTCTCGTCCTGGTTCAACCGCGGCTTCCTCGTGCTGAAGCGCATCGACTGGTCGACGCCGGCCAATGTGCTGGAGAAGATCATCCGCTACGAGGCGGTCCATGCCATCCGCGACTGGGACGACCTGCGCGCGCGGGTCGATTCGCCGGACCGGCGCTGCTACGCCTTCTTCCATCCGGCGCTGGTCGACGAGCCGTTGATCTTCGTCGAGGTGGCGCTGATGAAGGAAACGCCCGGCGCCATCGTCCCTATTCTCGATCCGGCCCGCAAAACCCTGCGGCCCCAGGACGCCACCACGGCGGTCTTCTATTCCATCTCCAACTGCCAGAAGGGTCTCGCCGGCGTCTCCTTCGGCAATTTCCTGATCAAGCAGGTGCTGGAGGAGATCGCGCGCGAGCTTCCCTCGCTCGACACCTTCGTCACCCTCTCGCCGGTGCCGGGCTTCCGCAAATGGCTGGACGCCGAGCGCAGGACGGAGCAGAGCCTTGTCCTGTCCCCCGCCGACGCCAAGGCGCTGGAGAGGCTCGACACGCCGGACTGGCAGGACAAGCCGGAACTGCGCGAGGAACTCTCCGTCGTGCTCGGCCCGCTTGCTGCCTATTACTTTCTGGCGGCCCGTACGGCGAAGGGCACGTCGGTCGACCCGGTCGCCCGCTTCCATCTCGGCAACGGCGCGCGGCTGGAGCGCATCAACCTGATGGGCGACCTCTCGCCCAAGGGCATCGCCCAGGCCGCCGGCCTGATGGTGAACTACCGCTACATTCCCGCCGACATCGAGAAGAACCACGAAACCTTCGCCGGCAAGGGCGATGTGGTCGCGAGCGCGGGCGTCCGCAAGCTGCTCAAGGTCGACCCCGCCTCCCGCGCCCTCGTACCCGTTACCTGAAAAGCGTCATGTCACAGAACCATCTGTTTGCCGCCATCCGTTCCGCCGTTCCCTCGCCCGGCAAGAAGCTGGCACTGCTCGCGGACGGCTCCAGCGTGAGCTATGGCGAGGTGCTGACGCTTTCCGCGCGGCTCGCCGGCCTCCTCGTCGCGCGCGGCGTGCGGCCGGGCGACCGGGTGGCGGTGCAGGTCGAGAAGTCGTGGCCCTGCCTCGCCCTCTACCTCGCCACCGTGCGCGCGGGCGCGGTCTACCTGCCGCTCAACACCGCCTACACGCTCAACGAGGTGCGCTATTTCCTCGGCGATGCCGAGCCGGCGCTGTTCGTCTGCCGCCCGGAGAACGCGGTGGAGGCGAGGGTGCTCGCGGCCGAGCTGGGCGTGCCCTGCGTCGAGACGCTGGATGCCGAGGGGAGCGGATCGCTGACCGACGCGGCGGCGGCCTTCCCCCCGGACTTCGACGACGTGGCGTGTGGGCCGGACGATCTCGCGGCGATCCTCTACACCTCGGGCACCACCGGGCGCGCCAAGGGCGCCATGCTGAGCCACGGCAACCTGCTCTCCAACGCGCGGGCGCTGAAGGAGTGCTGGCGCTTCACGGAAGCGGACGTCCTCATCCACGCACTGCCGCTGTTCCACACCCACGGCCTGTTCGTGGCGGTGAACATCGTCCTGCTGAGCGGGGCCTCGATGTTCTTCCGCGCGAAGTTCGACCCGCGGGAAGCGATCGCGCTGATGGACCGCGCCACCTGCCTGATGGGCGTGCCGACCTTCTACACAAGGCTGCTCGACCAGCCCGGCCTGACGCCGGCGGCGACGGCGCATATGCGCCTGTTCGTCTCCGGCTCGGCGCCGCTGCTGGAGGAGACGCACCGGGCGTTCCGGGAGCGGACGAGCCATGCCATTCTCGAACGCTACGGCATGACCGAGACCTGCATGAACACCTCGAACCCCTATGAGGGCGAGCGCATTGCCGGCACGGTGGGCTTCCCCCTGCCGGGCGTCACCCTGCGCATCACCGATCCCGGCACCGGCGCCGCGCTTCCCCACGGGGAAATCGGCATGGTGGAGGTGAAGGGCCCAAACGTGACCAAGGGCTACTGGCGCATGCCGGAGAAGACCGCGAGTGAGTTCCATGACGGCTTCTTCGTCACCGGCGACCTCGGCATGATCGACGCGCGCGGCTATCTGAACATCGTCGGCCGGGGCAAGGATCTCGTCATCACCGGCGGATTCAATGTCTACCCGAAGGAGATCGAAGGCGAGATCGACGCCATTGACGGTGTGGCGGAAAGCGCCGTCATCGGCGTGCCGCATCCCGATTTCGGCGAGGGCGTGACCGCCGTGATCGTGCCCGCCAAGGGCGCGGGCGGCCTGACCGAGCAGGCGGTCCTTCAGGCGCTGGAGGGCCGGCTGGCGAAGTTCAAGCAGCCCAAGCGGGTGTTCTTCGTCGAGGAACTGCCGCGCAACACCATGGGCAAGGTGCAGAAGAACATTCTGCGCGACAGCTACAAGGACATTTATCGCCGGAGCGCCTAGCCTCAGGGCCGGCACCGGACACGCCGAGAAAAACGAGCGGAAAACCGCCCGAAAAGAAAAGACCGAGGAAACGCCAACAGTCCGCCCGAAGGCGGCCGAAAAGGAGGAAAATATGAACGGTACGCGATTGATCGCGCGCGCCCTGACCCTTGGCTGCGCCCTGGCCTTTGCCACCACATCCTTTGCGCAGGACATCACCCTGCGCGCCTCGCACCAGTTCCCGGGCGGCAAGGGCGACCCCCGCGACGAGATGGTGCAGATGATCGCCCGCGACGTCGAGGCGGCGAATGTCGGCCTCAAGATCCAGGTCTTCCCGGGTTCGTCGCTGTTCAAGGCGAACGAGCAGTGGGGGGCGATCACCAAGGGGCAGCTGGACATCACGTCCTTCCCGCTCGACTACGCCTCCGGCCGCGTGCCGCAGTTCTCTGTTACGCTGATGCCGGGCCTCGTGCGCAATTTCGACCGCGCCGAGCGCCTCAACGACTCGCCCTTCATGCAGGATATCAAGGCGCTCATCGAGAAGAACGGCGCCATCGTCATCGCCGATGCGTGGCTCTCGGGCGCGTTCGCCTCCAAGAAGGGCTGCATCACCGGCCCCGACAGCATCAAGGGTCAGGTCACGCGCGCGGCTGGTCCGGCCTTCGAGCAGATGCTGGCGGCGGCGGGCGCGTCCATCGCCTCCATGCCGTCGTCGGAAATTTATTCGGGCATGCAGACGGGCGTGCTCGACGCCACCAACACCTCGTCCGAGAGCTTCGTCTCCTATCGCCTCTACGAGCAGGTGAAGTGCCTCACCGCGCCCGGCGCCAACGCCCTCTGGTTCATGTACGAGCCGGTGCTGGTGTCCAAGCAGGTGTTCGACAAGCTCAACCCGGCGCAGCAGAAGGCTCTTCTGGCGGCCGGCAAGAAGGCGCAGACCTGGTTCGCGCAGGAAGTGCGCAAGGGCGACCAGAAGCTGATCGACACCTACAAGAAGGCCGGCGTCGAGGTGGTGGAGATGTCCGCTGCCGACTACGACGCCTGGCTGAAGGTCGCCCAGGAAAGCTCCTACAAGAACTTCGCCGAGAAGGTGAAGGGCGGCGACGATCTGATCAAGAAGGCCCTGGCGGTCCAGTGACCGCACCCGCTTCGCGGCTCCCCTCGCGGGGGCCGTGTAGCGGCGGCGTCACCGGGTTGTGGCTGGCGCGCGGCCTCCGTCTGGCGGGGAGGCGCGCCGGCTGCCGCGCCCCCGATCCCTCCCGAAGCGAAAGCCTCCCATGATCAGCCTGTTCCTGCGAGCGGTCGATCTCATCTCGAAGATAGCCGCCATCCTGGCCGGCCTCATGCTGATCGCGGCGATGCTGGTGGTCTGCGAGATGATCTTCCTGCGCTACGTGTTCCGCGCGCCGACCATCTGGCAGACCGACTTCGTCGTCTTCTCGGCCACCGCGGCCATGTTCCTCGGCGCACCCTATGTGCTGCAGACCCGCGGGCATGTGGGGGTGGACGTGATCGAGATGGCGCTGCCCTCGGGGCCGCGACGCGTCCTCGGCATCATTGGCGGGATTCTCGGTCTGCTCTTCGCGGTCCTGATGACGTTCGCCAGCGCGATCTTCTTCCACGAGGCCTATGTGAACGAATGGCGCACCGCGACGGTGGCAGCCATCACCTTGTGGATTCCGCTGCTGCCGCTGCCCGTTAGCTTCGCCCTGCTGTCGCTCCAGTATGTCGCCGAACTGATCCGCCGCATCTGCGGCGCGGATGAAGCCCGAGGTCACGCGTGATGAGCCTCTCCCCCACCTTTTCCGGCATGCTCGTCATCGGCCTGCTGTTCGTGCTGCTGGCCACCGGCATGCCGATCGCCTTCGCGCTCGGCCTCACCGCGATCGGCGCCCTGCTGATGGCGAACGGCGTCGGCGTCTTCGACGTGCTGGCCGAGACCATGTTCGCCGGCATCGCCAACCTCGCCTATGTCTCCATACCGATGTTCGTGCTGATGGGCGCGGCGGTGGCCGCCACGCCGGCGGGGCGCGATCTCTACGAGGCGCTGGACCGCTGGCTCAACCGGGTTCCGGGCGGGCTGGTGCTCTCCAATATCGGCGCCTGCGCCATTTTCGCCGGCATGACCGGCTCCAGCCCCGCGACCTGCGCCGCCATCGGCAAGATGGGCATCCCGGAGATGCTGAAGCGCGGCTACCCGGCCTCGGTCGCCACCGGCTCGATCTGCGCCGGCGGCACGCTCGGTATCCTCATCCCGCCCTCGGTGACGATGATCGTCTACGGCATCGCCACCGAGACCTCGATCGGCCGCCTGTTCCTGGCCGGCGTGATGCCCGGCCTCATGCTCACGGCGATGTTCATGGCCTGGGCGCTCTACGACTGCCGCCGCAAGGACTTCAGGTTCGACATCAGCGGCAACCGCTTCACCTTCGGCCAGAAGCTCGCGGCACTGCCGAAGGTCACGCCGTTCCTCATCATCATCGTCGGCACGCTCTACGTGCTCTATGGCGGCGTCGCGACCCCTTCGGAGGCGGCGGGGGCGGGCGCCTTCCTGACGCTCGGCGTCGTTATCATCATGTACCGGCTGTTCCAGCCCAAGCCGATCTTCGAGATATTCTCGTCCACGCTGCGCGAGAGCGTCATGATCATGATGATCATGGCCTCGGCGGAACTCTTCGCCTTCGCCCTCTCCTCGCTTTTCATCACCCAGACCGTCGCCGCCGCCATTGCGGGGCTGGACGTGAACCGCTGGGTGCTGATGGGGCTGATCAACCTGTTCCTGCTGGTGTCCGGCATGTTCCTGCCGCCGGTCGCCATCATCGTGATGTCGGCGCCGCTGCTCTACCCGATCATCGTTTCGTCGGGCTTCGACCCCTACTGGTTCGCGGTGATCCTGACCATCAACATGGAGATCGGCCTCATCACCCCGCCGGTCGGGCTCAACCTGTTCGTGGTCAAAGCCATCGCCCCGCAGGTTCCGGCCCAGCAGGTGCTGAGCGGGGCGCTGCCCTATGTGCTGCTGATGCTGCTCGGCATCGTGATACTGAGCCTCTTCCCCGGCATCGCCACCTGGCTTCCCACCTATGTGATGGGTCCGCTGTGACGGCCGGCCTCTACCCCGCCCCCGGCTCGACAGGGCCGCGGGGAGGTTGGCCGGAGGTTGGCATCCGCTGTGATCTGGTGCTCCCGGCCCGGCGGATACGCCGGCCGGGCGGGCTCCTCACGCGCCCGGTTGCAGGGCCGTCACAGGCGCGGGCGCAATAAAAAAGGCCGGGTTGCCCCGGCCTCTCGGATCGTCTCGACGGTCAATGCCAGTACATCCGTGGTCACTGACCGGAGATGATCGATCACGCAGCCTGCAGGCTGCCGGCCGAGCTCTTGCCGCTGCGGCGGTCGGTCTCGATCTCGTAGGAGATCTTCTGACCTTCGTTGAGGCCGCGCAGGCCAGCCCGCTCGACGGCGGAGATGTGGACGAACACGTCCGGGCCGCCATTGTCAGGCTGAATGAAGCCGAAGCCCTTCTGCCCGTTGAACCACTTCACAGTACCTGTCGCCATGGGAATATCCTTTCAGTCGACATAGAGATTAGAGCGCGCGCGAAACTCGCGAACGTCAGGTGGACATCGATTTGAGAGGAAGCTCGCCGCGGCGCAATTAAGCGCAATAACAAAGTTCAACGTCCAGATCGATGCTTTACCGTACAGGATCCTGATTGCTTGCACAACCCCGGACGGATTTATTTCGGAGCGGCGGCCGGCGTCGACGGGCGAGCGCCCGGACGACCGGGGATCAGCTTCTTCTTGGGCGCGGCGATGAGGCCGTCCCGGATCGCCTGCTTGCGGGCGGCCTTGCGGGCGCGCCTCACGGCCTCGGCGTCTTCGCGGTTGCGGCGCTCGGAGGGCTTCTCATATGCCCGGCGGGCCTTCATCTCGCGGAAAATGCCCTCGCGCTGCATCTTCTTCTTAAGAACGCGAAGGGCCTGATCGACATTGTTGTCGCGAACTAGAACCTGCAAAACGTCTCCGATCACATGCAGCAAGGCTGCCGGTTGCGGCGTCTCGAAGCAAGGCGCCAGACCCCCCAATGTAGTGACATGGGCGCGAATTGGAAAGGGCGACCGCACATTCCCCTCGCGCGGTGTCCGGAACCAGCCCCCGGGCGCCGTGCGCTTCCGCAAGCGCCGCGCCTTTCGGAAAGATCGCATGGCGCGCGCCGGGCCATAAGGCGGCAACCGACGGAGCCCGCATCATGAGCCAGTTCACCATCACCCTGGAACGTACCGTCACCACCCGCGAGGTCGGCCATGTCACTGTCGAGGCGACCGATCTCGGCGAGGCCGAGCGCATCGCGCGCGGTCGTGCGCACGGCAAGGCGCCGATCGAGGTGGAATGGCAGGTCGATTTGGAGGATGCCGGGCGGGTCGTGGTGGTCGATGTCGAGGAGATGGGCGAAAGCGGCGCCAAGGCCGCGTGAAGCCTCCTCCGCCGCGCCGCCATCATATTGCAACGCAGCAAAGTCTTAGTCTAATCCGCTCCCGTCGCTGTCAAATGACAGCCGGCGAGATCGGCGTCGCAACGTTAAGTGCCGTTAGGATCACGTAATTCCGCGCCGTGTTGAAGCGCACCCGCCGGGCTTTCATGTTGTGGTGCAGCATGGAGGCGGCTAGGGTACCGCCGTTCCCCAGGAAAGGCGTGCCCCATGGCCAAAGCGACGACGCCCCGTGCGAAAGCTTCCCGAGCCAAGTCCCCCTCGGCCGCTCCGGCGCCGGCGGCGCTCCCTCCTGCCGACGCGCCCGCCACCCCTGCCGACGTTCCCGCCGACATGCCCGCCGCGACGGCCTCCGGCCGGGCGCCGGTGCTGATCGATCTCGCGCTGCAGGGCGGCGGGTCGCACGGCGCCTTCACCTGGGGCGTTATCGACCGGCTGCTGGAAGAGCCCTGGCTGCGCATCGACGGGGTCTCCGGCACCTCGGCCGGGGCGATGAACGCGGCGGTGCTGGCCGATGGCTTCGCCGCCGGCGGCGCCGAGGGCGCACGCGCCGCGCTCGAGGCCTATTGGCGGCACGTCTCCGACGCCGCCCGCTTCTCGCCCTTCCAGCGCGGGCCGCTCGACGTGCTGCTGGGAAGGTGGACGCTCGACAGCTCGCCGCTCTTCGTCGCCATGGACCTGATGTCGCGGCTCTACTCGCCCTACGACCTCAATCCGGGCGGCTCCAACCCGCTGCGCGCCATCCTTGAGAAGGCGATCGACTTCGACCGTATCAAGACCTCGCCGATCCGGGTGTTCATCACCGCCACCAATGTGCGCACCGGGCGCGGCAAGGTGTTCCGCAATGCCGAGATCACGCCGGACGTGCTGATGGCCTCGGCCTGCCTGCCGACGCTGTTCCAGGCGGTGGAGATCGACGGCGAGAGCTATTGGGACGGCGGCTATTCCGGCAACCCGACCATGACGCCGCTGGTGCGCGAGCTCGATTCCGACGACACCATCCTCATCCCCATCAACCCGATCGAGCGGCCGGGCACGCCGCGCAGCGCCGCCGAGATCCTCAACCGGCTGAACGAGGTGTCGTTCAACTCGGCGCTGCTGAAGGAGCTGCGCATGATCGCGCTGCTGCGCCAGGTGGCCGACCCCGGCCATACCGAAGGCGCGCAATGGGCAAAGATGCGCATCCATCTCGTGCGCAACTCGATCATGGGAACGCTTGGCTATTCCTCCAAGCTCAACGCGGAATGGGACTTCCTCACCATGCTGCGCGAGGAGGGCCGCAAGGCCGCGACCGCCTTCCTCGAAGCCGACGCGGACAATATCGGCAAGCGTTCCTCGGTCGATCTCGACGTGCTGCTCGAAGGGGTGTGAACCATGGGTCTTGTCGGCATTCTGCTCGGCCTCGCGCTTCTCGTCTGGTTCGCCTATCGCGGCTGGAGCGTGCTGCTGCTGGCGCCGCTGTCGGCGATGATCGCCGCGCTGCTGTCGGGTGAGCCGCTGCTCGCCAACTGGACGCAGACTTTCATGGGCAGCGCGGCGAGCTTCGTCGGGCAGTTCTTTCCGCTGTTCCTGCTCGGCGCGCTGTTCGGCAAGCTGATGGAGGATTCCGGCTCGGTCTCGGCCATCGCCGATTTCATGACCGCGAAACTCGGCGCCGGGCGCGCCATCCTCGCCGTGGTGCTGGCCGGCGCCATCGTCACCTATGGCGGCGTCAGCCTGTTCGTCGCGCTGTTCGTGCTGGCGCCGATGGCGCAGGCGCTGTTCCGCGTGGCCGACATTCCGCGCCGGCTGATGGCGCCGGCCATCGCGCTCGGCACCTTCACCTTCACCATGATGGCGCTGCCCGGCACACCGGCGATCCAGAACGCCATCCCCATGCCGTTCTTCGGCACCACGCCCTTCGCCGCGCCGGGGCTCGGCATCATCGCCTCCGCCATCATGCTCGGCTTCGGCCTGTGGTGGCTGGGGCGGGCCGAGGCGGCGGCGCGGCGCGCGGGCGAGGGCTTCGGCGATGGCACGGCGACGGTCAACGCCCATCTCGACGACCCGCTGCTGCGCGAGCGCGCCAGCACGGCGCGGGAGTTCGATCCGGCCGAGATCGGCCATGGTCATCTCAGCACGGCGCGGCCCTCCATCGCGCTGGCGGCGCTGCCGCTGCTACTGGTGATCATCGTCAACCTGTTGATGTCCTTCGTCATCCTGCCGCGCCTCGATTTCGGTTTTCTGGCCGAAGAGCGCTGGGGCGGCATCCCGCTGGCAGCGGTCAGCGGCGTGTGGTCGGTGGCGGTGGCGCTGATCGTGGCAATACTGGCGACGCTGGCCATCAACCGCCGCCGCCTGCCGAAGCTGCGCGAGACGATGGACGCCGGCGCCAACGCCTCGGTGCTGCCGATCTTTTCGGTGGCGAGCCTCGTCGGCTTCGGCGCCGTGGTGGCGGCGCTGCCGGCCTTCGCGCTGGTGCGCGACTGGGTGCTCTCCATCGATGGCGGGCCGCTGGTGTCGCTGGCGGTGGCGACGAACATCCTCGCCGCGCTGACCGGCTCGGCCTCGGGCGGCCTCACCATCGCGCTCGACGCGCTCGGGCCGGTGTTCCTGGAGCGGGCCGGCGAACTCGGCATCGACCCCTCGCTGCTGCACCGCGTGGCGGTGATGAGCGCGGGCACGCTGGACAGCCTGCCGCACAGCGGCGCGGTGGTGACGCTGCTCGCCGTCTGCGGCACAACGCCGAAACAGAGCTACCTCGACATCGTCATGGTTGCTATCGTCGGCGCCATAGTGGCGCTGGTGGCGGTCATCGCGCTGGGATCGGCGGTCGGCAGCTTCTAGAGCATCTAGCCGGCGGGTACGGGAGTGACGATGACGGCGATCAGTGTTTCCGGCCTGCTGACCTTCACCATCGCCATTGTCGTCTTCTTCGCGGGCTCCGGGATCAACAACGCGATCCCGCAGCTGCGCGCCTGGAACATTCCCGAGGCGGTGACCGGCGGCCTGCTCGCCGCGCTGGCGACCTTCGCCGCCTATAAGCTGCTCGACACCGAGATCGGCTTCGCGCTCGGCGCGCGGGACATGCTGCTGCTCTATTTCTTCACCGGCATCGGCCTCAATGCCCGCCTCGACGACCTCTTGGCCGGCGGGCGGCCTCTGGTGATCCTGCTGGCCCTCACCATCGGCTTCCTCATCATCCAGAACCTCGTCGCCCTCGGCTCCGTGGCGCTGCTCGGGCTGCCGGAAGGGCTGACGGTGTTCCTCGGCTCGGCCTCGCTGATCGGCGGCCACGGCACCACCATCGCCTGGGCGCCGCTGATCAGCGAGCGCTTCGGCGTCGCCAATGCGCTGGAAGTCGGCATCGCGGTGGCGACGCTCGGCCTCGTGGTGGCGAGCCTCGCCGGCGGCCCCATCGCCCGCCACCTCATCACCCGCTACAAGCTTAAGGCGCCGCCGGGCAACGAGGCGGTGGTCGGGCTTCCCGGCCATCCCGGCCACCCGGCCGCCGACGAGATCAGCCACGTCAACCTGCTGCGCACCGTGCTGGTGCTCAATGTCGCCATCCTCATCGCCTTCGCGCTGGAGGAGGTGGTGGAGATGACCGGCCTCAAGCTGCCGATGTTCGTGGTCTGCCTGCTGGTCGGCATCGTGCTCACCAACACCGTGCCGCGCCTGTTGCCGCGTCTGCAATGGCCGACCCGCACGCGCGCGCTGGCGCTGGTGTCCGACCTGGCGCTCAACATCTTCCTCGCCATGTCGCTGATGAGCATGCAGCTGTGGACCATTGGCGGGCTCGGCCTCGTGCTGGTCCTCGTGCTGGCGGTGCAGACGGTGGTGGCGGTCGCCTACATCATCTTCGTGGTGTTCCCGCTGATGGGGCGCGACTATCAGGCGGCGGTGATCTCGGCCGGCTTCACCGGCATCAGCCTGGGGGCCACGCCGACCGCCATCGCCAACATGACCGCCGTCACCAAGACGCACGGCCCGGCGCCGCGCGCCTTCATCATCCTGCCGCTGGTGTCGGCCTTCTTCATCGATATCGTGAACGCGGCGGTGATCGGTTTCCTCGCCCGCTGAGGGCGGGGATCAGTCGGCGCCGGGGTCCTGCGCGGTCTCGTTGACCGTGCGGCCGAACTGCTCCACCTGCCCCTGATAGGTGCGGCGCGTCGCCGGGTCGACGACGGCGAGCGGCGCGCTGAGGGCAAGGCCGGCGGCGCCGCCGACCGCCTGCCCGACGCCCATCGCCCCGGCGGCGATGCGGTCGCCGAGGCTTACTTCCGAATCCGTCACCGTCTGGCCGTTGATCAGCCGCTGGCCGATGAGCTGCACCACCTCGGGCGAGGAGGCGAAGCGGCCATGGTTGAGCGCGTCGTCGCCGCTGCGCATGGCGGTGAGGTCGATCACCACGATGCCCGACTTCTCAAGGTCGGCGTAGTATTTCTGGGCGTCGATCAGGCCGAGCCGGTCCACCCCGCCGGCGATGCGGCGCGAGACCTGAAGCGCCCGGTCGTCCTGCGAGACGAACAGGGTAAAACGCGCCTTCGGCCCGTTGAGCGCGCGCCATTGCGAGGCGAAGACGTCGACGTCGACGTCCGGCGAGGCGAGGATGACGTTGCTGATCTTGGCCGGCAGCGTGCCGCGCCGGATCGCCATCTGCCGCAGCCCTTCCATGGCGAGCCACGCGCCCATGGAGTGGGCCATGATGGTGACGTCCTCGACGCGCGGATCGCTGGCGACCTGCCAGACCGTTTCCTCGAAGGCGTCGCGCGAGAAGATGGTGCTCTCGCGGTCGAACAGATAGTCGAACACGCGGGCCCGCGAGGGCCAGGTGAACAGCACCGGCGCCACTTCCGAGCCGGAATCGTGGACGATCTGCGCGAAGCGGAAGACGGCGTCCTCGAAGCGGTTGTTGAATCCGTGCACGAAGATCAGCACGCGCCGGCTCGGCGGCAGGTGCGTGTCCAGCCAGCCCTTGGCCGCCTTCACCGTCGGCAGCGGCTTCACATCGACGGTGGCAAAGTCGGTGGCGGGATTGGGCGGAAGCTGGCGCGGCCACTGCACCTGTCCGACCGTGCGGCGGTCGTCGGGCGGGATGGAGACGGTGAAGGCGCTGAGCGACACGCCGGGTCCGCGCTCGCCGGTGTAGACGATGCCGGCATTGTCGGAGGGCGCGCGCGTGGTGGCGACCAGAAGGTCGACCGTCGACGTATCGGCCGCGGACGCCTCGACAGGCTCAAGCACGCCCACCGGGCGGCTGGCACATCCGGCGCTCAAGGCGCAGGCCAACGCAACAACGACCAGACGCATACCGCCTCCGCTGGGCCTACTCCCAGACGCTGGGGCAGCAATATCGCGCCTGCGCCCCGCTGACCAGACGCCGGCAGGACACAGGGGGCGCGGAAAGCGTTACGGGGCGAGGCCGAGGGCGGCGCCCAGCGCCAGCACGAGAGCGACCAGCGAGACACCCGCCACCGGCCAGCGGCGCAGCACGGCGTCGAGCCGCTCGATGCCGGCGCCGAGCGCGCGCACCATGGGCGCCGCCCGCTCGGCCAGCACCACCACGTCGCCCTCCGGCACGGCCGGCAGGCGGTTGCCGAAGCGGGCGAGGGCGAGCGCCAGCACCATTCCCAGCAGGATCGGCCAGCTCGCGTCCCGCAGCGCGGTGAGAGACAGGACATCCGCCGCCGTGTAGCCGGTCGCCGGTCCGAGCAGCGCCCAGCCGGCGACGAGCGAGGCGAGCGCCGTGCCCGCGAAGGGCAGCACCATGCCGGCGGGTGCCGCCGCGCCCGGCGCGGCCTTCGAGGCGGAGGATACCAGCCGCAGGAAATGCAGCATCAGCAGCGCGCTGCCGGCGGCCGAGAGGGCCGCGAGCATAGCGGCGAGGCCGTCGCCGAAGGGCGCCTTGGCGGCATATTTGGCCAGCGCGCCGGAGGTGAAGGGCAGGCCGGCGAGGCTCAGCGCCATCACCGCCATGAGGGCGAGCACCGGCCCGCGCCGACGCACGCCCGTCGCCGCGACGACCCCGACGCCGAGGAACAGCGCGCCCTTCACCAGCATGTGGTGCAGCGCGTAATAGGCCACGAGATCGGCCACACCGGCATCGCCGATGGCGAGCCCGGTGCCGGCGATGGCCGCCACCAGCCCCATCTGGCTCACCGTCGAATAGGCCAGCACGGTCTTGGGGTGGCGCTGGGTGATGCCGAAGGCGACGCCGTAATAGGCGGTGCCGAGGCCCAGCACCATGAGCGCGCCGCCCCATTCGGCCAGCGGCGTGCCGAAGGGCAGGAATCGGATCAGCCCGATCACCCCCGCCTTCACCACGATGCCGCTCAGCACCGCCGAGGCCGGCATCGGCGCCACCGGATGGGCGAGCGGCATCCACACATGCAGCGGCGCCAGCCCCATCTTCAGCCCGAAGCCGAGGATGAGCAGCACCAGCGTCGCATCGCGCCAGGGCGAGGCGTCGAGCGTGGCGACGGCATCGGCGATGAGCTGGTTTCCCGCCGGCCCGGCGGTGGCCAGCAGCACGAAGGCGAACAGCAGGCAGGCCTCGCCCAGCAGCGCCAGCGTCACGTAGAAGAAGCCCGCCCGCTCGGCGCGGGCCGAATTCTCGTGCATCACGAGCCCGTAGGCGGACAGGCTGACCAGCGAGAACATCAGGTAGAAGCTGGTCATGTCGGCGACGACGAACACGCCGAGGCTGCCCGCCAGCGTCAGCAGCCACCAGATGGCAAAGCCGGCTCGTTCGGCCTCCTCGCGCATATAGGTCCGGGCGTAGAGCCCGGCGGCGGTCCACAGCAGCGCGGCGCCGCCGAGCAGCATCGCGCCCGGCCCGTCCAGCGCCAGCACCAGCCGGAACGGCGCCGGCGCCAGCAGCAGCGACCCGCCCGGCGCGAGAAGCGCCGTCACCACACCCGGCAGCGGGGCGAGCGCGAGAAGCCCGAAGACGCGCCGCCGGAACGCCGGCAGCAGGCACAGCCCGACCATGGCGAGCGGGGTCGCGAGGGTGGCGACGAGCAGCAGTCCGGCCAGCGTCATGATCGCGTCCTCATGGCCGGCCGATGGCGAGCAGTTCGAAGGGTTGCAGCGGCACGAGGCCGAGCGCCACCGCGATCAGCGCCAGCGCCAGCGCCGCCAGCTCGCGCGAGAGCGCCACCGGGCGCGTGGCGAGCGGGGCCGGCGGCATCGCCATGGCGCGCTTGAGCACGCGCGTGACATAGGCGGCGGCGAGCAGCCCGCCGACGCTGATGACGGCCGCGATCCACCACGCGCCGGCCAGCGTCGCGGCGTTGAGCAGCAGCAGCTTGGCGACGAAGCCGCCGCTCGGCGGCAGGCCCATCAGCGACAGGCCGGCGAGGCCGAAGGCGAACAGGCTCACCGGCACGGCCCGGCCGGCACCGGCGAGGTCGGCGATGCGGTCATGGCCGAGCGCCTCGGCGATCAGTCCGGCGGCGAGGAACATCGCCGCCTTGGCGAAGGCGTGCGAGACGAGCTGGAGCATGCCGCCGGTCCAGCCGATGGTCTCCCAGGCCGGCACGCCGGGCTCGATGGTCAGCCGGAACATGAGGAACAGGTAGCCGATCTGCGCCACGGTGGAGTAGGCGATCATCAGCTTGAGCCGCTCCTGCCGCAGCGCGACGACGCTGCACACGAGGATCGCCGCCGCGCCGAGCCCGGCGAACACCTGCGCCGCCGGCAGGCTCGGCGGGCCGGGCAGCACGTCGAACCACAGCCGCAGAATGAGGAAGAACGGCGCCTTCACCACCAGCGCCGAGAGCACGGCGCTGGCCGGCGCCGGCGCCCCCGCATGGGCGGGCGGCAGCCAGATGTGCAGCGGGAACAGCGCCGCCTTGGCCATCAACCCGCCGATCATCAGCGCCACGGCGGCGTGGGTGGCGAGGTCCGGCCGGGTGAGGCCGGCCAGCGTGGCGATGTCGAGCGTGCCGTACTGGCCGTAGAGGATGGCGGTGCCGAGCAGGTACAGCGCCGAGCCGATCAGCGCGAAGACGAGATAGCGCAGCGCGGCTTCGAGCGTCGCCGCCCGTCCGTCGAGGCAGACCAGCGGCACCGCCGCGAAGGTCAGCAGTTCCAGCGCCACGAAGAGGTTGAACAGGTCCTCGCCGATGAGGACGAGGTTCAGCGCGCTCCACAGCCCCATCAGCAGCGACCAGAAGGCGAAGGCACGCCGGCCCTCCGGCGCGTCGTCGTCCGCGGCGAATTGCGGGCGGGCATAGAGGGCGACGAAGGCGACCACCAGCGCCGCCATCGCCAGCATCACCGCCGACACGCCGTCGGCGCGCAGGGCAAGACCGAGCGGGGGCTCCCAGCCGCCGACCGCATAGGTCAGCGCCGCGCCGGACCGTACCACGGCGAGGGCGATGGCGCCGGCAATGGCGAGCCCGCCGGCGATGGCGACGGCGGCGATCCCCTCCACCCGGCGCAGGCCGAGCAGACGCGCGACCGTCATCGCCAGCATGCCGATGACCGGCACCAGAAGCGCCAGCACCAGGAGATAGGAGGGGGCGGGCGCGTCGGCCATCTCAGCGTCCCCCGGTCCGGTCGGCGGAAGCGTCGGCGGCCTCGCGCGCCCTTGCCGCGGCGAGCCGGCGCATCAGCATGAAGGCGAGGGCGGTGGCGGCGAAGGCGACGACGATGCCGGTGATGACGAGCGCCTGCGGCACCGGATCGCCCGGCAGCCCCGCCGCCGCGCCGCGCCGAGCGCCGACGCCGAACAGCAGGAAGACGCCGGCACCCAGCAGGTTGAAGGCCAGCACGCGGCGCAGCGGCGCGGTGTGCGCCAGCACGCCATAAAGGCCCATGCCGACAAGCAGGCAGGCGGAAAGTCCGTAGAGGGTCGTGCCGGTCATGCCGGTGGCCTCCGGCCGCCGGGGCCGAGCACGATCAGCGCCAGCAGGGCCGCGAGCGAGGCGGTCAGCGCCACCTCGATGACAATGATGAGCGGCTTGGCGAGGCCGTCCGGATAGGCGAGGAAGCTGCCCGGTGTCAGGAAGCCGAACAGGCCGATGGCGATGAACAGCGCCGGTCCGCCGGCGACGAGGGCGCGCAGCCGCGTGTCGCCGAGCCGGGGCGGCGCGACGAGGCCGGCCATCATCGCCAGCAGCCACATGGCGGCGATCAGCGTCGCCGCCTGGAACTTGCCGCCCGGCGCGTCGGCGCCGATCCACAGGATGTGCACCGCGACCACGAGGCCGACCGGCGGCAGTACGCGTGCCAGCAGGCGCAGCGGCGGGCTCGGCCAGGTGTCGCCCGGAACGGCCGGGGCGCCGCGCCAGTCGCCGTCATCCGCCAGCGACCAGATGCCGATCAGCGCCAGCACCACCACGACGGTCTCCAGCAGCGTGTCGAGCGCGCGATAGGCCAGCAGCACGGCGGTGACGGGATTGCCGAGGTCGAGCGCGGCCAGCGGCTCCACCGCCGCCGAGGCGAGGCTGGGCGCCGGGTCCGGCGCGTTCAGCACGATGAAGGCGAGGCCGCCCGCCACCAGCGCGCAGAGGACGGCGAGGGCGAGGCGCAGCGGCGGCGAAGGTGGCTCGCCGGCCGGCACCGCGACAGAGGCGGCGCCGAGCAGCAGCAGGCCGGTGAGCGCGCCGACCGCCGCCTCGGTCAGCGCCACGTCGACGGCGCCGAGCCGCACCCAGGCCAGCGCCAGCAGCAGCCCGAAGCCCATGAAGCCGATCGCCGCCGACCGGGCCTCCCGCGCGGCGAGGCTGAACAGCGCCAGCGCCAGCAGCGTCGCGACCAGCACGGCGTCGAGCATCAGTTCCATCAGCCGCGCCCGTCCCGTACCGCCCGCGCGACGAGCTGGCCGGCGATGGCGCCGGAGAACAGCACGAGCAGCCAGATCGCCAGCAGCTTGAGCGCGGCGAGCACGCCGCCGGCCTGCGCCATAAGCCCCAGCACGATGAGGCCGAGGCCGAGATTGTCGGCCTTGGTCAGCGCGTGCAGGCGCGACAGCGTGTCGGGAAAGCGCAGCAGCCCTGCCGTGCCGGCGAGGAAGAAGAACAGCCCGGCGGCCACCATCGTCACGGTGAACAGGTCGGCGAGCGTGCTCATGACGGCCCCCTCGGCGCGCCGGCGGCATGGAGCGCGGCGGAGGCGAAGGCGGCGAGCAGGGCGAGGGTAAGGGCGACGTCGGTCAGCGCGGCGATGCCGAGCGCGCTGGCCAGCAGCAGCGCGACCGCCGTGCCGCCGGTGCCGGCGAGCTGGACGATCATCAGCCGCCCGGCCGCGCCGCCGGAGCGGGCGGGCGGGCGCAGCAGCGCGGCGAGGCTCGCCAGCAGCAATGCCAGCACCGCGAGGGCGGCAAAGACGAGATATTCAGCCATCGGAACGCTCGCGAAGCAGCGCCGCGAAACGGGCCTCGCCGGCGGCGTAATCGGCGGCCACCGGCGCGGCCGTGTCGAGCACGTGCACCAGCACCGTCGTCTCGCCCCGCGTTCCCACCGGCAGCGTGCCGGGCTGGAGGCTGTACCAGGCGTGGAAAGCCTCGCGCTCCGTTCCCTCCGGCAGCCGCGCCGGGCAGGCGACGATCCCCGGGGCGAGCGAGGGGCGCGGCGCCAGCGCCCGCCGCGCCACGTCGAGGCCGGCGCGCAGCGACTGGACGGGAAAGGCGAGGATGAGGCGGGCGAGCGCGGGGATATCGAGCCGGAGGCGCGAGGGCGGCAGCAGGCGCAGGCTCAGCCATGTCGCGGCGAGGGCGGCCAGCACGCCGACCGGCAGGTCCTTGGGCGCGGCGCCGTGCAGCGCCAGCCAGAGCAGCAGGAAGCCGCAGCCGCGCGCGAGGGCGTGGCCTGCGAGCCGGTGACGGCGGCGGGCGCGGGCGGGTGATTCGGGTGGGGACGATGGGCCCGGAGCCTGCGGCACGAGGGTTTCTCCTGCAGAGCGACGCACCTTGCCTCGTCGACGGCGCCAGTGTGCCGAGCGAAGCGGGTGCGGCGCAATACGGGGCGGGCGGGTCTTTCGTCGCTCCCGCCGACGAGGGGCGCCGCCGATCCGCGCGGTCGGCGGTTCCTTCGCACCGGCGGCGCGTATAATGTCCCGGGAACGCCGCAGCGGTTCGCCGCGCGCCGTCAGACTGTGATGATCCCGCCCTATGGATGCGGACGGGAAGGACGTTTCCGAGGCTCGGCAGAGCACGGCCCGATTTGTGAGGAATGCCCCCCTATGACGACGACCGCCACGCCTCGGACAACAGGGTCACGGATCGCCAGATCATGGAACGCCCAATCCTGGATAGGTTTCGTCGCGCTCGGCGCCAGCCTGGCGCTGGCCGGATGCGGACAGGAACAGGAGGCGCAGGCGCCCCAGCTCCGTCCGGTGCGCGTGGTCACGGTCGAGAAGGGCGAGGGCGGGCAACTGGTCTCCTTCACCGGCGAGGTGCTGGCGCAGGATGAGGCGTCGCTCGCCTTCCGCGTCTCCGGCCGGATGATCGAGCGCAGCGCCAATGTAGGCGATCAGGTCAAGGCGGGGCAGATCGTCGCCCGGCTCGATCCGCAGAACGCGCTCAACTCGCTGCGCTCGGCGCAGGCCGCCGTGACCGCCGCCGAGAGCCAGCTCGTCACCGCCGCCAACACGTTCGACCGGCAGGAGCGGCTGCTCGTCAACGGCTTCACCACGCAGGCCAACCACGACGCCGCGCGCACCGCGCTGCAGGCGGCGCAGTCGGCCCTCGACAATGCCGAGGCCCAGCTCAAGATCGCCACTGACAATGTGAGCTACACCGATCTCGTGGCCGACGCCCCCGGCACGGTGACGGCGCGCGGCGCCGAACCCGGCGAGGTGGTGCAGGCGGGCCAGATGATCCTCCAGCTCGCCCGGCAGGGCGGGCGCGACGCCGTGTTCGACGTGCCGGCGAACATCCTGCGCAGCGCGCCGGCCGATCCGGTCATCCGCGTCACGCTGAGCGACGACCCGAGCGTGACCGCCACCGGCCGCGTGCGCGAAGTAGCGCCGCAGGCCGATCCGGTCACGCGCACCTTCCGCGTGCGCGTCGGCCTCGACACCCCGCCGGCGGCGATGCGGCTGGGCTCGA
The DNA here is from genome assembly GCF_009223885.1 of Ancylobacter sp. TS-1. Taxonomy (NCBI): domain Bacteria; kingdom Pseudomonadati; phylum Pseudomonadota; class Alphaproteobacteria; order Hyphomicrobiales; family Xanthobacteraceae; genus Ancylobacter; species Ancylobacter sp. TS-1. The sequence goes on along the minus strand of NZ_CP045144.1, from coordinate 1,621,636 downwards.
CCGTGGTCGGGCAGGTGCGGCTCGAGAACGATCCGGTGATCGACATTCCCGCGTCCGCGCTGACGGCGGTCAACAGCCAGCCGGCGGTGTGGGTGGTGGATCCCGCCACCCAGACGGTGGCGCTGCGCAACATCCAGGTGCGCAGCTTCTCGCAGGCGCGCGTCGCCGTGGAATCCGGGCTCACGCCCGGCGAGGTGGTGGTGACGGCCGGCGTGCAGGCGCTGCATCCCGGCCAGAAGGTCCGCCTGCTCGGTGCGGGGTCGTGATGCGATTCAATCTTTCCGAATGGGCGGTGCGCGAGCGTTCGCTCGTCATCTACTTCATGATCGCGGTGATCGGCGCGGGCCTCTTCGCCTATTCCCGGCTCGGCCGGGCCGAGGACCCCTCCTTCATCATCAAGACGATGGTCGTGCAGGCCGCCTGGCCCGGCGCGGGCATCGAGGACACGCTGCAGCAGGTCACCGAGCGGCTGGAGCGCACGCTGCAGGAGACGCCCAATCTCGACTTCATCCGCAGCTATACGCGCCCCGGCCTGACCACGATCTTCGTCAACCTCAAGGGCAGCACCACTGCCCAGGAGGTGCCGGACATCTGGTACCACGTGCGCAAGAGCGTCGGCGACATGGCCCACACGCTGCCGCGCGGGGTGATCGGGCCGGGCTTCAATGACGAGTTCGGCGACACGTTCGGCCTCATCTACGGCTTCACCGCCGACGGCTTCACCCATCGCGAACTGCGCGACTATGTGGAGCAGGCCCGCTCGACCCTGCTGCACGTGCCCGACGTCGCCAAGATCGAGCTTCTCGGCGAGCAGGACGAGCAGATCTTCGTCGAGTTCTCGATGCGCGAGCTTGCCAATCTCGGCATCAACCGCGCCGCCCTCGTCGGGGCGCTGCGGGCACAGAATGTGGTGCAGCCCTCGGGCACCATCCAGACCGGCGACGAGAAGCTGGTGATCGACGTTACCGGGGCGTTCGGCTCCGAGCAGGACATCGCCAACATCAACTTCGCGGTGGGCGGGCGCATGCTGCGCCTCGCCGACATCGCCACCGTGCGCCGCGGCTATGCCGATCCGCCGCGCCCGCTGTTCCGCGTCAATGGCGAGCCGGCCATCGGCCTCGCCATCGCCATGCGCGAGGGTGGCGACATCCTCCAGCTCGGCCGCAACATCGACGCCGCCATGGCGCAGATCACGGCGGAGCTGCCGGTCGGCATCGAGCCGCATCTGGTCGCCGACCAGGCGGTGACGGTGCGCAGCGCGATCTCCGAGTTCATGGAGTCGCTCTGGCAGGCCATCGCCATCATCCTCGCGGTGAGCTTCCTCGCGCTCGGCGTGCGCGCCGGGCTGATGGTGGCGCTGACCATCCCGCTCACGCTGGCGGGCGTGTTCGCCATCATGTGGCTGCTCAACATCGACATGCAGCGCATCTCGCTGGGCGCGCTCATCATCGCGCTGGCGCTGATGGTCGACGACGCCATGACCACCACGGATGCGACGCTCGGGCGCCTCGCGGCCGGCGAGAAGAAGGAGGTGGCGGCGGTCTTCGCCTTCAAGACCTACGCCTTCGCCATGCTGGCGGGCACGCTGGTGACGATCGCCGGCTTCGTGCCGGTGGGCTTCGCGGCCTCCTCGGCGGGCGAATACACCTTCACCCTGTTCGCGGTGGTGACGATCGCGCTGCTGGTCTCCTGGCTGGTGGCGGTGATCTTCGCGCCGCTGATCGGCCTCGTGATCCTGAAGCCGCCGAAGAATGCCGGCGGCGAGCCGGGGCGGGTGATGCGGGTCTATCGCGGCTTCCTCTCCGCCGCGCTGACCGCGCGCTGGGTCACCATCGCGGTGACGCTCGGCCTGTTCGTCGTCGCCGTGCTGCTGATGCCGCTGATTCCGCGCCAGTTTTTCCCCTCGTCCGACCGGCCGGAGCTGCTGGTCGACCTGCAACTGCCGCAGAACGCCTCGATCTACGCCACCGAGGGGGCGATGCAGCGGCTCGACGACGCGCTCAAGGGCGACCCGGACGTGGACCGCTGGAGCGCCTATGTCGGGCGCGGCGCCATCCGCTTCTACCTGCCGCTCAACGCGCAGCTGCCGAACGACTTCTTCGGTCAGGCGGTGGTGGTCGCCAAGGATGTGGAGGCGCGCGAGCGGCTGCACGCCAAGCTGGTGAAGCTGCTCGCCGACGACTTCCCCAATGTGGTGAGCCGCGTCTCGCCGCTGGAACTCGGCCCGCCGGTGGGCTGGCCGATCCAGTACCGCGTGGTCGGTCCCGATCTGGCGCAGGTGCGCGACATCGCCTTCAAGCTCGCCGAGGTCATCGCCGCCGATCCGCTGACGCGGACGGTGAACTATGACTGGATCGAGCCGGCGCGCGAGATCCGCATCCATGTCGATCAGGATCAGGCGCGGCTGCTCGGCCTCTCCACCGAGACCATCGGCTCGGTGCTGAACACCGTCGTTACCGGCGCCCCGGTGACGCAGGTGCGCGACGACATCTACCTCGTCGACGTGGTGCTGCGCGCCACCGACGAGCAGCGCGTCTCGCTCGACACGCTGCGCACGCTGGAGGTGCCGCTGCCCGGCGGCCAGACCGTGCCGCTGAGCCAGTTCGCCACCTTCGACTACGCGCAGACCTATCCGCTGGTCTGGCGGCGCGACCGGCTGCCCTCGCTGACGGTGCAGTCGGACATCGCGGAGGGCGAGCTGCCCGAAACCGTGGTGCAGCAGCTCACCCCGCACATCGAGGCGCTGGCGAAGACACTGCCGGCCGGCTACCGCATCGAGATCGGCGGGACGGTGGAGGAGAGCGCGTCGTCGCTGGCCTCGGTGATGGCGGTGATACCGCTCATGCTGCTGATCATGCTGACGGTGCTGATGTTCCAGCTGCGGCGCTTCTCGCTCACCTTCCTGGTGGTGAGCGTGGCGCCGCTCGGCCTCATCGGCGTGGTGCTGGCGCTGCTGGTGTCGAACCGTCCGCTCGGCTTCGTCGCCATCCTCGGCGTGCTGGCGCTGATCGGCATGATCATCAAGAACGCGGTGATCCTGATCGGCCAGATCGAGGCCGAGCGCGCAGCCGGCAAGAGCGCCCGCGAGGCGGTGATGGACGCCTCCTGTGCGCGCTTCACCCCGATCATGCTCACGGCGGTCTCGACCGTGCTCGGCATGATCCCGATCGCCCCGACCGTGTTCTGGGGGCCGATGGCCTTCGCCATCATGGGCGGCCTGCTGGTCGCCACGCTGCTCACGCTGATCTTCCTGCCGGCGCTCTATCTGGCGGCGGCGGGACGCGAGCGGCCGGCGGCGCCCTGAGCGGGCGCCGCGCTCCCGCCCTCACGGGGCGGGGGCGGGCTCGGCGGGAGGCGTGGTCTCAGGGGCTGCGGTCGGCGGTCCGGCGGGAGCGTCGGTCGCCGGCACGGTGTCCGCGGGCACGGTGGGCGTGGGCGCGGTGTCGGCGGGCGTAGCCGGCGCCGTTGCGGCCGGCGGCAGCTCCGGGCCGATGCGGTCGCTCATGTAGGAAAAGAACGGGTTCGACGACATGCGCACCAGCGCGTCGAGGCTGACGATCAGCGCGCCGCGCTCGCCGCGCACCGCCATGGCGCCGAGCTGGAGCCCGAAATCTTCCTTCGGATCGGGGTGCGATCCGTAGAGCCCATCCTCCGGCGGGAAGGGCAGGGCGACATGCGAGAGCGAATAGACGTCGAGCGGATAGCTCAAGCCGAGCGGGCGCACGGTCTCCTCCGTGCTGCCGGCCGGGAAAATGCGCTCCACCACCCGGTCGCTGCCGGCGTCCTCATTGGTGACGATCACGGTGCGGAAATTGCGCGGCAGCGGCGGCAGCAGGCGCAGCAGCGCCGAATACGAGGTCGCGCGCAGCAGCGGGCCGAGCTTGGTGTTGCGGTTGATGTCGAACAGCACCAGCTCGCTGCCGTTCTTCGGCAACTGGCTGTAGAAGGCGTCGACGATCGCCCGCGTCGAGACGGTGAAGTCCATCACCGACTGGAAGGTCAGCGCCGGCGGCAGGTCCTTGAGCCGTCCGGCCCGGGCCTCCGACGCGATGGAGGCTTGCAGCGCCCGCGTCAACTGATGCGACTGCACCGCGCCGTTGACCGGGAAGCTGTTGTATTTGAACGGGTTGAATTCCGGCACGATGCCGAGCCACGCCGCCTTGTCGAAGGCCGGCAGCCAGGCGGGCAGGGCGGCGAGGCCGGCAAAGCGCGCAAAGCGGGTGATGCCGATCATCGGCGAGATCAGCACCAGCCGGTCCGGCCGCACGAGCTTCGTATCGCCGAGCGCGTCGAGCGCGTATTTCAGCGCCAGCGCGCCGCCATTGGAGAAGCCGACGATTTCCATCGGCTTGCCGGGCGCGCGGGCGGCGGCCTCGCGCACCGCGAGGCGCGTCGCCGCCAGCCAGTCCTCCCACACCGCCTCGGTGAGGCCGGCCGGCACCGTGCCGTGCCCCGGCAGGCGCGGGGCCACCACGACGAAGCCGGCCTGCGCATAGCGCTGGCCGATATGGCGCAGGCTGTAGGGCGAATCCGTCAGGCCGTGCAGCAGCACCACGGCGCCGACCGGCGCGCCGGCGGGCACCAGCTCATAGGAGCGGTTGAAGTCCTGCGTCAGGCTCGGGGGATAGACGGCGCTGCCGGCGAAGTAGCGGTTGGAGGGAACGCGCTCGTCCTCGGGCAGCTTCTGCACCACCTCGGCCGTCACGTCGCGGAACAGCCTGTCCTCGCGGGCGAGGTAGCCGGCCCAGTTGGTGGCGTCGAGCTCGGCGATGCTCAGTTCCTCCGGCACGAAGGTGTGCCAGACCTCCAGCTGCGCGCCGGTCTGCGAAAACCAGACGCGCATGCCGAGGAAGGCGACGAAGGCCAGCGCCACCAGAATGGCGAGCCAGCGGACGGTTCTCTTCAGCCGGGCGAACATCAGGCGGCGGTCTCCTGCGCGGGCTCCGGGGGAGGCTCCTGCCGGCCCGACAGCAGGCGGGCGATCCAGCGCGTGCTCTCGCCCTCCTCGCAGAAGGTGAGGGCGGCGATGACCAGCGGCACGCCGATGAAGGCGCCGGACAGGCCCCACATGAAGGACCAGAAGAACACGGCGAACAGCACGAGGAAGGGCGAGATGGCGAGCGCCCGCCCGGCCATGCGCGGCTCGATATAGCTGCCGCTGAAGAACTGGATGACGTTCATGGCGAGGAAGACCAGCACCGCCGTTTCCCACGAGCCGAACTGCGCCAGCGCGAACAGGGTGGGCAGCAGGGTCGCCACCAGCGGCCCGATGAAGGGAATGTAGTTCAGCGCGAAGGCGATGACGCCGAAGGCCGGGGCGAGATCGAGGCCGAGCCCGGCGGTGAGCGCCCAGACGAAGACGCCGGTCAGCACGCTCATGACCGTGCGCACCATCATGTAGGTGCGGAACTTCGCCGCCGTGGCGGCGCTGGCGCGCACCAGCTTGCGGCCGGTCTCGCCGGCCTCGGCGATCAGCTTGGCACGCACGATGCCGACTTCCAGCAGGCCGAGCATGACGAAGATCAGCGTCACCACGCCGAAGCCGATGATGCCGTTGAGCCGTCCGGCGAGGCTCTGGAAGAAGCGGATCAGCCAGCTGGCGTTGAAGGTGTCGGCCAGCATGCCGGCGGAATAGAGCCCGATCTCCTCCAGCCGCGCGGCGGTCTCGACATAGAGCGTCTGGAACCGCGCGGCATTGGCGATGAGCCAGCGCCCGGCCTGGCTGAAGCCCCAGACGGTGACATAGCCGAGCGTCGCGATGACGAGGATGGTCGCCACCAGCGTGATCGCCATGGCGACCAGCGCCGGCAGGCGCCGTTGCAGCGCAAGCTGGAGCGGCCAGACCAGCGCCATGATGAACAGGGCGAAGGCGACCGGCGCCACGATCTGCCGGGCGAGATAGACCGCGCCGGCGAGAAGGACGAAGGCGATGAAGCCGAGAAAGACGGCGTTGGCGCGGGCGGTCATGAATGCCTGTGGGTCTCTGGGAGTACCCGGTGGCGAATATCATGTCGGCCGGCCGGTAGGAACCGCCGTCCGCCTCGGGGTCGGCACTCCGGGCGTCCCGCCGGTCGGGACATATGCGCAACACCCTGTCCGCGTTTGGCCCGCGAGGACCGTGCAGGGTCCGAGCCGGGTTAAACTGCGTGAGACGATGGTCTATCTTGCCCGGACCGGCCGGGACGGCGATTGCAGCCCTTCGGACCGCAACGACAAAAGTCGACCAGAATGAGGGGGATGCGATGGGAGGGCTGCTGGCCTTCAGCCGCGTCATTGATGGGCTGAACGAGAAATTCGGCTGGATCGCGGATTACTGCGTGCTGTTCGCCTGCCTCATCAGCGCGGGCAACGCCACGGTGCGCTACCTCCTGAGCTACAGCACCAACGGCCTGCTGGAAATCCAGTGGTACCTGTTCGGCGCCGTGGTGCTGCTCGGCGCGCCCTACACGCTCAAGCGCAACGAGCATGTGCGGGTCGATCTGCTCTACATGTCGGTCTCCGCGCGGGCCCGGCTCTGGATCGACACGCTCGGCTTCACGCTGATCCTGATCCCGGCCGGCCTCTATCTGAGCTGGCTGAGCTTTCCCTTCTTCTGGCAGTCCTTTGTCTCCGACGAGATGTCGCAGAATGCCGGCGGGCTGATCCTGTGGCCTGCCAAGCTGCTGCTGCCGCTCGGCTTTGCGCTGCTGACCATTCAGGGCGTCTCGGAGCTGATCAAGCGCGTCGCCGCGCTCGCCGGCGCGATCGAGATCGAGACCGATTACGAGAAGCCGCAGCAGTAGCGGCCGCGACGAGCCGTCCGAGCCGCCCCGCCACCTCCTCTCCCGACGCGCGAGCCCCGCATGTTCTCCTATGGCGTGATGCCCCCGCTGATGTTCGCCGGCATGGTCTGCTTCATGCTGGCCGGCTTTCCGGTCGCCTTCTCGCTGATCGCGGTCGGGCTGTTCTTCGGCTCCATCGGCATTCTGACCGAGCATTTCCACCTGAGCTTCCTTCAGGCGCTGCCGCTGCGCTTCTACGGAATCATCTCGAACGACCTGCTGCTGGCGATCCCGTTCTTCACCTTCATGGGCGCGATTCTCGAACGCTGCGGCCTCGCCGAGGATCTGCTGGAAGGCACCGGCAAGCTTTTCGGCCGGGTGCCGGGCGGCCTTGCCTATGCGGTGATCGTGGTGGGCGCCATCCTTGGCGCCATCACCGGCACGGTGGCGGCCTCGGTCATCGCCATGGGCGTCATCTCGCTGCCGGTGATGATGCGCTACGGCTACAATGAACGGCTGGCCACCGGCGTCATCGCGGCGTCCGGCACCATCACCCAGCTCATTCCGCCCTCCCTGGTGCTGATCATCCTCGCCGAGCAGCTCGGCAAGCCGGTCGGCGACATGTATCTGGGCGCCATCGGCCCCTCGCTGCTGCAGGTGGCGATCTTCCTCGCCTATGTGTTCGTGCTGTCGCTGTTCAAGCCGCACCACATGCCGCCGCTGCCGCCGGAAGCGCGCGGGGAGGGTGGCTGGCCGCTCATCCGGCAGGTGCTGTGGGGCATGGTTCCCTCCATCGTGCTGATAATGCTGGTGCTCGGCACGCTGGCCATGGGCCTCGCCACGCCGACCGAGGCGGGCGCGATGGGCGCGGTCGGCGCCATCGTGCTGGCGGCGATGCACGGGCGACTGACCTGGAACCTCGTCCGGCAGGCCATGGGCTCGACCGCGCGCATCACCTCGATGGTGGTGTTCATCCTCATCGGCGCCACCGTGTTCAGCCTCGTCTTCCAGGGCATGGACGGGGCGCTGTGGATCGAGCACCTGCTGTCGCAGCTGCCCGGCGGCCGGGTCGGATTCCTGATCTTCGTCAACGTGTTCGTGTTCTTCATCGCGTTCTTCCTCGACTTCTTCGAGATCGCCTTCATCATCGTGCCGCTGCTGGTGCCGGTGGCGATCAAGCTCGACATCAACCTGATCTGGTTCGGCGTGCTGCTGTGCGTGAACATGCAGACCGCCTTCATGCACCCGCCCTTCGGCTTCGCGCTGTTCTACCTGCGCGGCATCGCGCCCAAGTCGATCCGCACCTCGCAGATCTACTGGGGGGCGATTCCGTGGCTGCTGATGCAGCTGATCCTGGTCGTGGTGGTCATCCTGTGGCCGGACGCGGTGACGTACTGGATCAGCGCCGGCCCGACGGTCGATCCCTCGACCATCGAGCTCAACATCCCGCAGTTCGAGCCGCCTCCGCTCAACATGGGGCCGCCCCAGTTCTGACGGTTCGCGCATCGCTGCGGCGGGCATCGGGGGAGCGAATTCGAACGATCTGTGTCCCGGCGCCCCTAGGGTCGGGCGCGGATCTGCGCGATAAGGCCGGCCCCGGCGCCCTTTGCCGGAATCGCCAACGCACGGATTCCCCATGAGCACGAAGACCTCCGCGCCGGAGACGCCCGCCTCCGGCTCGCCGCATCCCGGCATGGGGTTCCGCGAATTCGTGCTGTTCATCGCCGGGCTGATGGCGACCAACGCCATCGCCATCGATTCGATGCTGCCGGCGCTGCCGGAAATCGGCCATTCGCTGGCCATCGACACCGCCAACCACACCCAGCTCATCATTACCGCCTATCTGCTCGGCTTCGGCTCGGCGCAGCTCTTCTACGGCACGCTGGCCGACCGCTTCGGGCGCCGCGCCGTGCTGGTGTTCGGCCTTGCCCTGTACACGGCGGCCTCGGTCTGGGCGATCTTCGCGGGATCGCTGGAGATGATGCTGGCGGCCCGCGTGGTGCAGGGCATCGGCTCGGCCTCGACCCGCATCCTCGCCATCACCATCGTGCGCGACTGCTATTCCGGCTCGCACATGGCGCGGGTGATGTCGCTGGCCTTCCTCGTCTTCCTGTCGGTGCCGGTGCTGGCACCCTCGATCGGCCAGGCGATCATGATTGTGGCGCCGTGGCGGGCGATCTTCCTGATGCTGTGCCTGCTCGGCGCGGTGCTGCTGGTGTGGACGCTGTGGCGCCTGCCGGAGACGCTGCACCCCGAGGACCGCTCGCCGATCTCCTTTGCCGGCATCTCGCATGCCTTCGGGCTGATCGTCGGCAGCCGCGTCACCGTCGGCTACATGCTGGCGATGACGATGGCGATGGGCGGCCTGTTCGGCTTCATCAACTCGGCCCAGCAGATCTTCGCCGACGCCTTCCGCTCCGCCGAGCTGTTCACGCTGATCTTCGCGCTGATCGCGGTGTTCATGGCCGCCTCCTCGCTGCTCAATGCGCGCATCGTCGAGAAGCTCGGCATGAGGCGGGTCTCGCACGCCGCGCTCGCCGGCTACCTGACGGTGACGGTCGCGCACGCCGCCGTCGTGCTGGCGGGGGCCGAGAACATCTGGACCTTCTCGGTGCTTCAGGGGGCGATGATGTTCTTCTTCGGCCTCATGGTGTCGAATTTCAACTCGATGGCGATGGAGCCGGTCGGCCATGTGGCGGGCACGGCCTCCTCGGTGCTCGGCTTCGTCAGCACTGTGGGCGGTGCGCTGTTCGGCTTCGCGCTCGGCCAGCATTTCGACGGCACGACGCTGCCGCTGACCCTGGGTTTCGTCGCGCTCGCGCTGTCGGCGCTCATCTGCGTGCTGTTCGCCGAGCGTGGAAAGCTGTTCCGGGCCGATGCACGGGTTTCCGATACCGCTATCTGAAAGGTAAGTTTTGACGACATCAACGTTCTCCGACCGCCGATGGAACACGCTTGCGCGTCAATCGTTGACGGGGCGCAGTCAAAGGGTGCGGGTCGACAGGAGAATACGATGATACGTCATGCGATTATTGTAGTGTCGCTGCTTGTTGCTACGCCCATGGTGGCCAATGCTCAGGACGGTGCCGGGACAGCCGCCGGTGCGACGACGGGTGCCGTCGGCGGTGCGCTCGTCGGCGGTCCGGTCGGCGCCGTGGTCGGCGGTGTCGCCGGCGCGGTGGTAGGCGGCATCTCCGACAGCCAGCGCCGGCCGTTCCGCCAGTATGTGGTGGAAGAGCGCGTCCCCTCCTACGCCTATGAGCGCGAGGTCGTGGTCGGCGCCGAACTGCCGCCTTCCGGGGTGCGCTACTACGAGGTTCCCGCCGAATACGGCGCCACCAGATACCGCTATACGGTGGTGAACGACCGTACCGTGCTGGTCGATCCCTCGACGCACCGCGTCGTGCAGATCATCGAGTAACGGTCGGCCGGGCCACACCGGACGTGACGGGCCGTCCGCCGCCGGCGGGCGGCCGAAACGGTCAGGGGGCGGCGACGGCGCTGCCATCCTTCGGCGCGCGTACCGGCAGCATCCGCCGCGCGGCCGGAGACTGGGCGAATTCGAGAACGAGGGCCCCGAGATCGGGCTCATCGAGCAGCAGGGCCGCTTCCTCGGCGGTGACCCATATCTGGGCGCGCTCGTGGCGCTCGGGCCAGTCGTCGAGCTGGCGGCGCACGGCCAGCGGATAGACCGCGACCCGGGCCAGCGCGAAATGCGTCTCCAGACGCTTCCAGTAATGATACTCGCCGATGCGCTTGCGGCCGACATCGCCGACCACGCCCGCTTCCTGCCGGGCCTCGATCTCGGCCGACTTCCAGTCCTTGCGGTTCTTCATCGGCCAGCCCTTGGGGATCACCGCGCGCTGCGTCTCGCGCGAGGTCATGATGAGGATCTGGATGTCTCCGTCCTCCCCGAGGCGGAACGGCAGGGCCGCCACCTGCTCGATAGGGCGCCCGTTGGCCGCTTGCCGCAATTTCTGTTTGCTTTTGGCCATGGTTGGTAAATGTAGTCCGCTTTGCGCCGATGGCGACGGGTTTCGTCATTCTCCCAGCAGGACGGTGATGCGGCCATGACGATCGAATTGACCCTGCTCGCCTGGGCACTGGTGCTCGCCCTTGTGCAGGTACTGCTCCCGGCGTCCCTGCGCAACCGCGAGACCGGAATCTCTTACAATGCCGGGCCGCGCGACGAGCCCGGGCCGGCGGTCGGCATCCTCACCGGCCGGCTGAGGCGCGCGCAGGCCAATCTGTTCGAGACGCTGCCGCTGTTCGCGGCGGCGGTGCTGATCGCCCATGTCGCCGGCCGCGAGGGCGCGCTCACCCTGTGGGGGGCGTGGCTCTTTCTGGGCGCGCGGGTCGTCTATGTGCCGCTCTACGCGTTCGGCGTACCTTATCTGCGCTCTCTGGCCTGGCTGGTCTCGGTCGGCGGGCTCGTTCTCATCCTCATTGCCGTGCTGCGGCCGGCGTGACGCTACGCGGTGCCTGACATGTCGGTCGATTTCTCCTCCTTCGATTTCCTCGTCGTCCCCGGCCGCGAGAACGCCCCGGCCGAGCACTGGCAGTCGCACTGGCTCGGCGCCTTCGCCAATTCGAGCCGGCTGATACAGGAGGACTGGAGTCGGCCGGAGCTGCGGGCCTGGACCTGGCGGCTCAATGCCGCCGTCGAGGCGGCGCCCCGGCGCGTGGTGCTGGTCGCCCATTCCGTCGGCGTGGCGACGGTCGTGCGCTGGGCGCAGTCGCGGCCGGGCCTCGCCCGCAACAAGGCGGCGGCCGCCTTCCTGGCGGCGCCGACCAATGTCGACGACCCCGATCCCTCCTTCGACGTCGTGCGCAATTTCGGGCCGATGCCGCTGGCGCCGCTGCCCTTCCCGACGCTGGTCGTGTCCTCGCGCGACGATCCGCGGGTGAAGCCGGCGCAGGCGCGGGCCTTCGCCGACGCCTGGGGCGCCGACTTCGCCGATGTCGGCGAGCAGGGCCATATCGGCTCGGCCGCGCGGCTCGGCATCTGGCCGGCCGGCCTCGTGCTGCTCGGCGGGCTGCTGGCGCGGATCTGACGCGCCGCGCCCTTCGCTCCCGAAACGGAGCTAGTGCTGGGCGAGCACCAGAGCCAGCGCCTGCGCCACATGCTTGGTGACGCGCTTCTTGTAGCGGCGGTGGACGAGCTGGCCGTTATGGTAGACGTCCTGCTCCACATAGAGGTTGGTGCCGTCCCAGCGCAGGATGTTGTCGGACTCGGTCGTCTCGATGACGCCGATGTCGGGTTTCAGGTTTCCTTCCGGCGCGGTCGTGGTCATGCGGTTCCTCCTGCAATGGCGGGGCGCTCTGCGTCGCCCTGCCGATGAATGATAGCCGAGCGCCGGGCGAATGCCATCGGTGGCATTGCGACTTCACCGCTCGACGAAGGGCCCCCCGGATGCGGATTCGCCCTCTCCCGCCGGCTCCCGGCCGTTGGCGTTCTCGATGCGCCCGCGCCGTTGCAGCACCAGCGCCACCAGCCAGCACAGCAGCGCCCACGCCGCGCCGGCGCACCAGCCGGCAATGACGTCGGTCGGCCAGTGGACGCCGAGATAGATGCGGCTCAGCCCGATGGCGAGGGTGAGCGCAACCGCGACGCCGAGCACATAGGCCTTCAGCCGCCGCCCGCTCTCCGTGCGCACGATGAGCGCGCCGAGGGTGAGATAGGTGACGGCGGCGCCCATGGCGTGGCCGCTCGGGAAGCTCAGCGTGGTGACGTCGACGAGATGGGCCACGAGATCGGGGCGCGGACGCTCGAAGCCGAGCTTGAGCAGGTAGCTCAGCGCCCCTCCGCTCGCCGTCGCCGCCAGCACGAACAGGGCGGCGGCGCGCTTGCGGTCGACCACGAGGAAGCCGGCCACCGCCAGCGTGATCAGGGTGAGCACGGTGGTGCTGCCGAGCGCGGTCACATCGCCCACCGCGATCTCCAGCCAGCGGGGACCGAGCGGATCGGCCGGGTCGCCCGGCGCGCGGAAGGCCAGCAGCACTGCCTCGTCGAAGGCATGGGTCTCGCCCTCCACCACCTCGTCGGCGATGTAGGCGAACACCAGCAGCCCCGCCGCCGCGCCGAGCAGGGCGACCAGCACGCCGATCTCGGCGGCGAGCCAGCGCGGCAGGTCGAGCAGGCGGAATGCGAGTGGCGGGTGCGAGGTTGCCGGGCGGGCCGGGGCCGGCATTTCGGGGGGCGACATTTCGGGCGCAGGCGTCTTGCTGGAGGGCGTCTTGCTGGCGGGCATCTTGCTGGAAGGCATCTTGCTGGAAGGCGTCATCGGGCACCGCTCGGAGGGAATCGGGGCGCGCGAGCAATAACCCGCGCCATCGGGGAACCCAAACCGGGTCGCGCGTGTTCCCTTCCCACAACCGGGAGAAGGGCATCATGTTCAAGGGCGGGCTTCTGTGGCTGATCGGCATTCCGCTGCCGATCATCATCGTGCTCTGGCTGTTCGGCTATCTCAGCTGAGGCCTCGGGCCTTCACGAGACCGCGAGCGGCGGGCTCAGGCTGACCTTGCGTCGGTCGGGAGCTTACCGATCGGTTCAATTCAGCTACTGTTCGCGTCATCCTGCGCTTTGCCGCAGCCATCCTACCGGCGGTTTTCAGAACCGGAATTCGCATGGATCATACCGGCAGCCACGACCAGGCGCTCGTGGCCCTGTCGCTCGTCATCGCCGTGGCGGCGTCCTACACGGCCCTCGATCTCGCCGGGCGCCTGCCGGATGCGCGCGGACGTGCGCGTGACGGATGGCTGGCGGCGGCGGCGCTGGTGCTGGGCGGCGGCATCTGGGCGATGCACTTCATCGCCATGCTGGCGCTGCATGTGGGGGCGCCTGTCTCCTACGATGTCGGCCTGACCGCGATTTCCTTCCTGCTCGCCGTCGTCGCCACGGGTATCGCCTTCTTCGCGGCGAGCCGGGTGCGGCCGGACCGGCCGGGGCCCGGGCCGGGCAGCATCGTGCTCAGCGGCATCTTCATGGGCCTCGGCATTGTCGGCATGCACTACACCGGCATGGCGGCGATGCGCGTGGCGGGAGCCATGTCGCACGACATGCTCTATGTCGGCGCCGCCATGGTGCTGGCGGTCACCGCCTCCACCGTCGCGGTCTGGCTCGCCTTCCGCCGCCATTCCATCGCGCAGCGCGCCGGCGCGGCGCTGGCGCTCGGCTTCGGCATCGCCGGCATGCACTATGTCGCCATGTGGGGGATGACGATCACCCGGCATGAAGGCGTGCACGACCCGCTCGGCGGCATGGGCAATGTCGAGCTGGTGGTCGTGGTGACGGCGGCGACCTTCGCCATCTTCGTCGCCGTGCTGCTCGCGGCCATGTACGACCGGCGCTTCGCCGTGCTCGCCGACCGCGAGGCGGCGATGCTGCGGGCGAGCGAGGAACGCTACCGCACGCTCTACCGCCGCACGCCGCTGCCGCTGCACTCGCTGGGCGGGGACGGACGGATCGAGCAGGTGAGCGACCGCTGGCTCGACCTGCTCGGCTATCGCCGCGAGGAAGTGATCGGGCGCCCGCTCACCGACTTCATGACCCCCGATTCCGCGCGCCGGCGCAACGAGGAGCACTGGCCGCAGCTGGTCGGCAGCGGCGAACTGCGCGAGGCCGAGTACCGCCTCGTGACCAGAGACGGCCGGATGCTCGACTGCATGCTGTCCGCCGTGACCGAGAAGGACGCGCAGGGCGGCATCCTCAAGACCCTGTGCGGGCTGATCGACGTCACCGACTACCGCGCCGCCGAGGAGGCGCTGCGGCAGGCACAGAAGCTGGAGGCGGTCGGCCAGCTCACCGGCGGCATCGCACACGATTTCAACAACCTGCTCGCCGTGGTGCTGGGCAATCTCGAACTGGCAGCCAAGCGCGCGCCGGGCGATCCGCGGCTGCAGACGCTGCTCGACAACGCCACCCAGGCCGCACAGCGCGGCGCGGCGCTCACCCAGCGCATGCTGGCCTTCGCCCGACGGCAGGACCTGCGGCCCGAGCCCGTCGACGTGCCCGACCTCGTGCTCGGCATGGCCGAGATGCTGCGCCGCTCGATCGGCCCCAGCGTGCGCATCGAAACCCGCTTCCCGCTCGGCCTGCCGCATGCGCGGGTCGACGCCAACCAGCTCGAACTGGCGCTGCTCAACCTCGCGGTGAATGCGCGCGACGCCATGCCCGATGGCGGCACCATCACCATTGCCGCCGGCGAGCGCGTGGTGGCCGTCGGCGACGCCGACGCGGAGGCTGGCAGCGAGGCGCTGCGGCCGGGGCGCTATTTCTGCCTCTCGGTGAGCGACACTGGCGCCGGCATGGACGAGGAGACGCTGGCCCGCGCCGCCGAGCCGTTCTTCACCACCAAGGGCGTCGGCAAGGGCACCGGCCTCGGCCTTGCCATGGTGCATGGCCTCGCGGCGCAGTCGGGCGGCCAGCTTCTGCTCGAGAGCCGTCCCGGCCACGGCACGACGGCGACCATCCTCATGCCCATCGCCGACACTCCCCCCGTGGCTGCGCCGGTCGCGGTGGCGGTCGAGGACGAGATGGTGCCGGCCGGCACGGGCGGGGCGCAGCGCGTGCTGGTCGTCGACGACGACCCGCTGGTGCTTTCCGCCACCGGCGCGATGCTGGAGGATCTCGAATGCCTCGTCACCGAGGCGGCATCGGGGGAGGAGGCGCTGCGCATCCTCGAATCCGGCGTCAGCTTCGATGTCGTGCTGACCGATCAGGCCATGCCCGGCATGACCGGCGTGCAACTCGCGGCGGCGCTCGCGGCCCGCTGGCCGGACCTGCCGGTCATCCTCGGCACCGGCTATGCCGAGCTGCCGCCGGACGCGCGCGCCGGCATGATGCGGCTCGGCAAGCCGTTCAGCCGCGAGGCGCTGCGGCGCGCGGTGATCGCGGCGACGCGCCCGGCGGGCCGGGCGGGCGACAATGTGGTGCCGATCTCGCGCCGTGGCTGAGGCCGCCCTGCGGCCGGCGGGGAATATTGTCGGCCGGCCGGTGACATCGGCCTGCCGAGGGACTATATCCATTTTGTCCGGGGGAGCCTCGTCAGGAGGCTGAGAGGCCATCGGCGCGTCGACCCGACGCGGCATGGCGACCCTTCGAACCTGATCCAGTTGAGACTGGCGGAGGGAGGAGTGAATGACGTTCCCGCACACTGAATCGACCGACACCGCGCCGCATCGGGCGGCCAATGCCATGCGCGTGCGCATCGTGGGCGGCGGCGTCGCCGGGCTTACCTGCGCGCATGCCTTCGCGCGCCGGGGGGCGCAGGTGACGCTGATCGAGCGCCGCAGCGCCACCGGGCAGGGCTGCTCCTGGTATGCCGGCGGCATGCTGGCGCCCTGGTGCGAGCGCGAGAGCGCCGAGCCGATCATCGCCGAACTCGGCTTCGAATCACTCGCCTATTGGCGCGAGGCGGTGCCGGACGTGCCGAACGAGGGCAGCCTCGTGCTGGCGCAGGCGCGCGACCTGCCGGACCTGCGCCGCTTCTCGCGGCGG
Organism: Ancylobacter sp. TS-1; assembly: GCF_009223885.1. Taxonomy (NCBI): domain Bacteria; kingdom Pseudomonadati; phylum Pseudomonadota; class Alphaproteobacteria; order Hyphomicrobiales; family Xanthobacteraceae; genus Ancylobacter; species Ancylobacter sp. TS-1. The sequence continues at coordinate 1,605,376 of NZ_CP045144.1, read as the reverse complement.
ACCGAGGGGTTCGAATGGCTCGACGGCGCGGGCATCGCCGCGCTGGAGCCGGACCTCGATGGCCGCTTCGAGCAGGGGCTGTTCTTTCCCACAGAGGCGCATCTGGAACCGCGCAAGGCGCTCGCCGCGCTGACCGCCCGGCTGGTCGGCGAGCATGGCGTGACCATCCGCACCGATGCCGACGGCTTCGAGGAGCCGGGCGAGGCCGACATCGTGGTCGACTGCCGGGGGCTGGCGGCGCGCGACACGCTTGCCGACCTGCGCGGCGTGAAGGGCGAGATGCTGGTGCTCTATTCCACCGAGGTGTCGCTGAAGCGCCCGGTGCGCATGCTGCACCCGCGCATCCCGGTCTATATCGTGCCGCGCGGCGACGGGCATTTCATGATCGGCGCCACCTCGATCGAGAATGACGAGCGCGGGCGCGTCACCGGGCGCTCCATGCTGGAACTGCTGGGAGCGGTCTATGCGCTGCACCCGGCCTTCGGCGAGGCCGAGATCGTCGAGATCGGCGCCGATGTGCGCCCGGCCTTTCCCGACAACCTGCCGCGCCTGCGCCGGCGCGGCAACACGATCTATGTGAACGGGCTCTACCGCCACGGTTTCCTCGCCGCGCCGGCTTTGGCGCGTCGCGCAGCGGAACTGGCATTCGACGGGACGTATTTCCCGGAGGTCATGGATGAAGATCATCGTGAATGGTGAGAACGCCGACACGCGCGCGGGCACGCTGGCCGAACTCCTCGGCGAGCTTGGGCTCGGCGAGGCGATGGTGGCGACGGCACTGAACGGCGCCATGGTGCGCAAGGTGAAGCGCGGGGAGACCCAGATCGCCGATGGCGACCGGGTGGAGATCCTCGCGCCGATGCAGGGTGGCTGACAGGGAGGCTGTCATGGATGCGATCAACATGTCCGGGACGCTCGCCGATCCGGTCGAATTCTACGGAACCAAGGTGGGCTCTCGCCTGCTGCTGGGCACGGCGCAATATCCCTCGCCGGCAATCCTCCAGGAGGCGATCCGCGCCTCGGGCGCCGACATCGTGACCGTCTCGCTGCGGCGTGAATCGGGCGCGGCGAAGGCCGGGCAGCCTCTCGCGGGCCAGAGCTTCTGGCAGCTCATCCGCGACCTCGGCGTAAGGGTGCTGCCCAACACCGCCGGCTGCAAGACGGTGAAGGAAGCCGTGACCACCGCCGAGATGGCGCGCGAGCTTTTCGACACGCCCTGGGTGAAGCTGGAGGTGATCGGCGAGGACGACACGCTGCAACCCGATGTGTTCGGGCTCGTCGAGGCGGCGCGCATCCTGTCGCGCGACGGTTTCCAGGTGTTCCCCTACACCACCGAGGACCTCGTTGTGGCGGAGAAACTGGTGGCCGCCGGCTGCGAGGTTCTGATGCCGTGGGGCGCCCCGATCGGCTCCGGGCGCGGGCTGAACAATCCCTATGGCCTGCGCTCGCTGCGGGCGCATTTCCCCGGCCTGCCGCTGGTGGTCGATGCCGGCGTCGGCGTGCCCTCGCATGCGGCGGCGGCGATGGAAATGGGCTACGATGCGGTGCTGCTGAACACGGCGGTTGCCAAGGCCGGCGATCCGGTGCGCATGGCGCGCGCCTTCGCCCGCGCCATCGAGGCCGGCCGCGAGGCGCTGATCGCCGATCCCATGGAAGCACGCGACATGGCGGCGCCCTCGACCCCGGTGATGGGCCGCGCCATCCTTGGACAGTGAGAGGTCCGGCGCCGCCGGCCGGTGAGTGAACCGATGAAGCTCGACCCGTTCTACCTGATCGTCGACCGCGCCTCCTGGCTGCCGCGCCTGCTGCCGCAGGGCGTGAAGCTGGTGCAGCTGCGGGCCAAGGAACTCGACGAGGCGGCGTTGCGCCGGGAGATCGCCACCGCGCGCGACGTCTGCGCCCGCTACGGGGCGCAACTCGTCGTCAATGATTACTGGCGCCTCGCCATCGACGAGGGCTGCGACTTCGTGCATCTCGGCCAGGAAGACCTTGCCGATGCCGATCTGGTGGCGATCCGGCGGGCGGGGCTCAAGCTCGGCATCAGCACCCATGACGAGGCGGAGCTGGAAGTCGCGCTGCTGGCGCGGCCCGACTATGTGGCGCTGGGCCCGGTCTACCCCACCATTCTCAAGAAGATGCGCTGGGCGCCGCAGGGGCTGGAGCGCGTCGCCGCCTGGAAGAAGCGCGTCGGCGACCTGCCGCTGGTCGGCATTGGCGGGCTGACCATCGAGCGCGCTCCCGGCGTGCTGCGCGCCGGCGCCGACAGCGTGGCGGTCGTTACCGACGTGCTGCTGAACGACAATCCCGAGCGGCGCGCCCGCGAGTGGGTGACGGCGACGCGCGAGACGGTGTGACGGTCACGGCCGGGAAGGCTCCCGGCCGCTCCTGCGGCGATCAGGGCGGGTTCAGTGCAGGGCGGGGGCGCCGCCGGCCTTGTCGTGGGTGCCGAAGCGGTCGACCATGGTGGCGCTCGCTTCGTTGAGCCCGAGCACCTCGACATGCGCGCCGGCCTTGCGGAACTTCATCACCGCCTTGTCCAAGGCGCCGACCGAGGTGATATCCCAGAAATGCGCGTGGGTGAGGTCGATCACCACCTCGCGCGCCGGGTTGTCGAAGTCGAAGCCCGAGAGGAACACCTCGGAGGAGGCGAAGAAGATCTGCCCCTCGACGACGAAGGTGATGCGTCCCGCCGCCTCGTCGATGATCTCGCCGACCGCCACAAGCTGCGAGACCTTGCCGGCGAAGAACACGCCCGACAGCAGCACGCCGACCAGCACGCCGATGGCGAGATCGTGCGTCGCCACCACGGTGACGACGGTCGCGAGCATCACCAGTGAGGACGAGCGCGGATTGGTGCGCAGATCGAGGAGCGAGCGCCACGAGAAGGTGCCGATGGAGACCATGATCATCACCGCCACCAGCGCCGCCATCGGGATGATGCGCACGAGATCGTCGAGCACGAGGATGAGGAACAGCAGGAAGCTGCCGGCCACGAAGGTCGACAGACGGCCGCGTCCGCCGGAGGTGACGTTGATGACCGACTGGCCGATCATCGCGCAGCCGCCCATGCCGCCGATCAGCGCCGAGGCGATGTTGCCGGTGCCCTGGCCGATGCATTCCTGGCTCTTGTTGCTCGGCGTGTCGGTCATGTCGTCGACGATCTGCGCGGTGAGCAGCGATTCCAGCAGGCCGACGGCGGCCAGCGTCAGCGAATAGGGCAGGATGATCTGCAGCGTCTCCAGCGTCAGCGGGACGTTCGGGAGGGTGAAGATCGGCAAAGTGGAGGGCAGTTCGCCGAGATCGCCGACCGTGCGCAGTTCCACGCCGCTCCACCAGGCGAAGAGCGTGAGCGCGGCGATGGCGACCAGCGGCGAGGGCACGGCCTTCGTCAGGCGCGGGAAAAGATAGATGATGGCGAGACCCGCCGCGATCATCGGGTAGGTCTGGAGCGGCACGCCGATGAGTTCCGGCAGCTGCGCCATGAAGATGAGGATGGCCAGCGCGTTGACGAAGCCGGTGATGACCGAGCGCGAGACGAAGCGCATCACCCGGCCGAGCTTCAGGAAGCCGGCGAGGATCTGGATGATCCCCATCAGAATGGTGGCGGCGAACAGATATTGCAGGCCATGGTCGCGCACGAGGGAGACCATGACGACCGCCGTGGCGGCGGTGGCGGCCGAAATCATGCCCGGCCTTCCGCCGACGATGGCCGAGACGCAGGCGATGGCGAAAGAGGCGAACAGGCCGACCTTGGGGTCGACGCCGGCGATCACCGAGAAGCCGATGGCCTCGGGAATGAGGGCGAGGGCGACGACGATGCCGGCGAGGAGATCGGCGCGGATATTGGAGAACCAGTCGCGGCGGTAGCGTTGGGAGAGGGTCATGAAATCAACTTCGCAAAAGAGCGGGCGACCGCCGGAGGGGCGGTGGGGGCCTGCGCTGCATGTGCGTGGTCCGGCGGATCGGCGGCCGGAAGAGCCACCCGGGATTTCACCGGGTCCGGATTCATGGGTTCCTCGTAGCGGCTTCCCCGCTGCGGCGCAACATGGCCGGCCCGCCACGGACCGAGCGCCGCGTGCTGTTGCGACAGTGCGGCGGCTGCGCGCCGTGCTCGCGGCGGGGCTCTGGCTCGCCGCCACACCGGCGCTGGCCGACGCCGAATCCGATATCCGCGCGCGGCTCGACGCGTGGACGCGGGCCTTCAACAGCGGTGACAAGGCGGGCGCCTGCGACCTGTTCTCCCGCGCGCTGGTCTCCGATTATCGCGGGCAGGGGGAGGCGGGCTTTGAGACACGCTGCGCGCTGATCGGGAAGGCGCTCGACAATCGCGAGCGCCGATTCCGCTATGCCGCCGACATCAAGGAGGTGATCGTCGAGGGCAACCTCGCCGTCGTCCGCCTTACCTGGACACTGACCATCACGCCGGGCGACATCAGAAGCGTCGAGCCGGGAATGGACGTCTTCCGCAAGGAGGACGACGGCGAATGGCGGATCATCCGCTACATCGCCTACGAGGAATAGCGGCCTACGAGGAGTAGCGGTCTGCGAGGAGCCGGCGATCAGGCGGCGGCCAGGTGCTGCCGCTGGCGCAGCAGGGCGGCGAGCTTGGCCATCTCGGGCGGCGGCGCGCGCTCGACGCGGCTATATTCGCTCCCGTCCGGCGTGCGCCGGAACAGGCCGAGATCCACCAGCTCGCGGCGCAGCAGTGCGTGGTCGCCGAACAAATGCTCGGCGTTGAGCAGCTCGTTCATCCGCCGCTCGGGGAAGGTCTCGCCCGCCGGCAGGCGCGACCACAGCATCCACAGGCACAGGATCTGCTGGTTGCGCTTCTTGGGCCAGCGCGCGAGCCGGCCCGACGGGTCGAACAGGCGCAGCGCCTTCTCGCAGCGTGCGTGGTCGGCAACCGGCACCGGCGGGGCGGGCGGTGGCGCGTCGAGCCGCTGCCGCGCCTGCGCGTCGGCGCGCATGTGCTGGAAGTTGCGGTAGCCGGCGCCGCGCGCCAGCAGGTTCAGCAACTCGACATGTCCGGGCGGGCGATCGAGCCCGGCAATGCCCTGATGCAGGGTGCGGGCGAGCGCGGAAATATCCGGCGCCTCATAGGCCAGAACGGTTCTGGGCATGACTTATCCTCGTTTGGTGCCATTCCGCGAGGAAGTGTCGGGGTTGCCGTCTTGCGACCTGGCACAAGGACAAGTGCGGGGTGCGTCTTGCTTGCAGGTTTAGCTCCCCTTGCGGGGCGGCAACGCCTCGGTGAACTGCAGACCGTGGCGCAGAGATAGGGGAGGCGGGGCGCGATGTCCAGCACCCCGCTTCATCTCTGGGAGAGACGCCAACGGGCCCCCTCATCCCCGGGCTTGACCCGGGGACCCAGACTTCACGCCGCCCGTGCCCGGCCTCCGGGTGCCCGGGTCAAGTCCGGGCATGAGGGCGGGGGAGAGGGACGCCGGGCGCCGGCGCCTTATTCCGCCGCCGCGCTGGCGGTGCCGGCGAACATCTGCTCCATCTCGCGGCGCAGGCGCACCGCCGGGCTGTCCTTCACCTCGACATCGGCCCAGCCGACGACCTCGCCCTCGGCGATGTCGCGCTTGAGCGCCACGCCATGCGCGAGGCCGATGGGCAGGCCGCCCCTCGCCAGCGAGGCGGCGGCCGGCAGAAGCTTGCCCCACACGGTGAAGCCGCCTTCGCCGTCCAGCATCTCGCCGGCCTTCAGCGGGCGCTTGGCGACCGCCACCACATCGGCGTTGAACGCCTCGGTGACGCCGGTCGGCTCGCCGCGCAGCGCCGCCGAGGCGACGCTGACGCCGAGTTCCAGCCCGATGAGGTGATAGGGGCGATAGAGAGCGGTGTAGCGGCCCGACGAATCCGTCACTACGCCATATTCCTTGAAGCAGCGGCGGGCATAGTCGCCGCGCGGGCTCGGATCGGCCTCGAACACGACATAGACGCCCCAGCGCAGGTCACGGAACACCGGGCGGCCGTCGCGCTCCAGCGAGGAGACCGTCTCCACCGTGCCGGAATGCTCCAGCACGCCGCCATGTTCGCGCGGGCGCAGGATGGTGGCGAGGTCGTCGACGCCGCAGGGCGGGAACAGCAGGCCGTCGGACGGCGCCGTCAGACCCGCCGCATTGGCGATGGCGGCCATCTCGATCGACGACTTGGTGCCGTCGGCGAAGGAGTTGAACATCTGTGCGTTCATGCCGCCCTGCGCCGCCTGCTCAGGCGTGAGGCCGTAGAGGCTCCAGATCGTGTCCGGCGTCGATTTGTGGAAGCTCGGCAGGTATTTGGTGCCCTTGCCGGCGCAGACGATCCGGAAGCCGCAGGTGCGCGCCCAGTCGACCATCTCGCAGACGAGGGCGGGCTGGTCGCCGGACCCCATGGAATAGACCACGCCGGCCTTGCGGGCGCGCTCGGCCAGCAGCGGGCCGACCAGCACGTCGGCCTCCACCGTCACCATGACGATGTGGCGGCCGTTCTCGATGGCGAGCAGCGCGTGATGGGCGCCGGCGGCCGGGCTGCCGGTCGCCTCGACCACGACGTCGAGGCCGTCGGCCGCGATCAGCGCGGCGGCGTCGTCGGTGAGCATGGTGCGCCCGGTGCGCAGCGCCTCGTCGAAGGAGGGGGCGACAGCGGCGTCCGCGTCCCAGCCGGTGGCGGTGAGTGCGGCGCGGGCGCGCGGCACCGACAGGTCGGCGATGCCGAGCAGATGCAGCCCGGGCGTCGTGCGCAGCTGGGAAAGGAACATGGAGCCGAACTTGCCGGCACCGATGAGGCCGACGCGGACCGGGCGGCCGGCATCGGCGCGCGCCTTGAGCATGCGGGCGAGATTCATGGAGCGTCTTCCTTCCCAGGTGTGGATTGGCGGCGGGCATTCATCGGCCCGCCTTGCCTTGGTCGTGGAGTGTGGCCGCAGTGCGCGGGTCTGGCGCCCCGCGCGACCGCTCAGCCGGCGGCGACCCGGTCCTTGGTTCGGGCGTCTTCCGCCGCGAGGGCATCCGGGCCGGTGCCGCGCAGCGCGAGGATGCGGTCGGCCAGCGTCGGCGGCGCGCCGTTGACGGGGGAGTGGCCGGCGAGCAGGGCCTCGATGGGCGAGCCCGGCCCTTCGAGGCGCGCGGTGAGATGGGCGACCTCGGCGGCGATGTCGCCGATGCGCTGGCGCAGCAGGGCGGCGCCGTCCGCCTCGTCCGGCACGGCGGCGGCGAGCGGGGCGAGGGTATCGAGCTGAAGCTGGATCGCCGCGCGGTCTTCGCGCGCCTTGGCGAGCGCGTCGTCGAGCATGGCCTTCTCGGCCCGCAGCATCTCGATGGTGTCGTTGGCGCCGCGCGCCAGCGCCTCGGCGTGGCGACGGCCCTCATGGGCCTCGGCGGTGACGCGGTGGGCCTCGGTCTCGGTCGCGGCGCGCGCCTGCTCGGCGGCAAGGGTGCGCGATTCGAGTTCGGCGACCCGGGCGACGAGCGCGGTGCGCGCGACGGCAAGCGCGGCCGATTCCGCCTCGACACGGGAAAGCCGCGTCTGGGTGTCGGCGAGCTGGTGCGTGAGTTCGCGGGTGCGGGCCAGCTCGGCGGACAGGCTCTCGGAGGTGCTGCGCAGCGAGTCCCGCGTCGTGGTGAGCTGGGCGTTGGCGGCCGACAGATGGCGGTCGAGTTCGCCGATGCGGTCCTTCAGCGTGTCGCGCAGGGTGGTGAGCGCCACATGGTCGATCTTCAGCTCTTCCTCGCGGGCGGTGGTGTCTTCCAGCGCGTCGCGGGTGCTGCGCAGGTCCGCCTTGGTCGATTTCAGCACCTGCCGCGTCTCGTCGAGGTCGCGGGTGTGGATGCCCAGTTCGACGGCGAGCCGGTCACGATCGGCGACCACTTCGACATGCTCGGTCTGGATAACCGCGAGTTCGCCGGTCAATCGCGCGATGGTCTCCTGCCGCGTGCGCAGTTCGTCGGCCTGGCTCGTGACCACGCCCCATTGCGAGGCGGTGCGCGTGCGCAGCTTGTCGACTTCAAGTTCCAGCCGCCGGACGTCGACGGCGAAGACGGCGCGCTGCTCGTCCTTGTCGGCGAGGATCTCGGCGACGGAGACGGGGATCGCTCCCTCGATGCGCTTGCGCGTCAGCCGGACAGCACGACGCCACACCGCCGGAAGCGCCAGCAGGGCCAGCAGCGTCGCCGTCAGGAAGCCGATGGCGGAATACATGATCGCTTCGATCATGCGGCGGTCTCACCTCGAACGCGGAACGCCCGTCCGCAGAGGACGGGACGGGCAGGGTAGGGGCCATAGGTTACAGATACCAAAACGGCCGGGCTAGCCCGGCCGCACGGTATCATGTGGTGAAGCTCAGAAGGGATTCCACGTCGCCGTGGGCGTGAACTTGAGATAGCCGATATTGGCGCCGAGGCGCACGCCGACGCCCGAGCGGATCGGCACCACGACCATACGGTCGGCGGCCAGAGCCGTCATGCCGAAGCCGGCGACGAAATAGGCCGAGCCCGAAATGCCGCCGAAGCGGCGGAAGATGTCGTTGATGCTGTTCAGGTTGTAAACGAGGATCATGGTGCGGGCGCCGTCGCCGCCGAAGTCCCAGCCGAGCGAGGGGCCCTGCCAGAACACCTTCAGATCGCCGGCGTTGCGGGTGTAGAGCGTGCCGTCGCCGTAGCGCAGGCCGCCGACGAAAGCGCCGGAGCCTTCCTGGCCGAGAATGTAGCCATTGGGCTGGCCCCACTGGCTCACTGCCTTCTCGATCGACAGCGCCAGACCGCGCGAGACCTCGCCGAAGAAGCCGTGGCCCTGCTGGACAAGCTCGTCGGACGAGTAGGTCGAATTGGACTGGGCACGGGCCGGAGCGGCGGCGAAGGGAAGGGCGGCCAGAAGGGCAAGGCAGGCAAGGAGGGCGCGCAAGGTCGGCATCGTCGGTCTCGCGTTTGATCTCAAAAGGAGGGGTGATGCCCGCAAGCCCCCGAGTCGGGGTCGGGCAACCAGTCCCCAAAGCCTATCATTAGCATGGAGTGCGGCGCTAGGAAGGCGCGTTCGGCCCGCTTCGGCGCGGTTGCACCTCGGCTGTGACCCTCACGCATCGGCCCCGCGGGCGACGAATCCGGTCACGCGGTAGCTGGCATCGGTACGTCCGTAGGGCAGGGCGCTGCCGTCCGGCCGGCGCACGCTGCCGCCCGCCGCCCGTACCAGCGCGTGGCCGGCGGCGACGTCCCACTCGCACACCGTGCCGAGCCGGGGATAGATGTCGGCCCTTCCCTCGGCGACGAGGCCGAACTTCAGCGCCGAGCCGCAGCTGATGCGCTCGGCAATGTCGAGGCCGGCGAGCACCGCCTCGGTGCCGGGATCGGGATGCGAGCGGCTGGCCACGGCGACGAGGCCGCGCGCCGGCACCGGGCGGCAGCGGATCGGCGTCCACAGATCCGTGTCGGCCACCAGTCCTGCGGCGTAGGCGGCGCCGCCCGCCGGCGTGGTGACGCCGGCATAGAGCCGACCGACCGCCGGGGCGAGCACGATGCCGAAGGTCGGCACACCCGCTTCGACGAGGCCGATATTCACCGTGAACTCGCCGCTGGCGCCGATGAACTCGCGCGTGCCGTCGAGCGGATCGACCAGCAGGAAGCTGTCGGCCGCCGCCTCGCCGGTTCCCAGCGCCTCGCCCTTGCCCTGCGCCACCGCTTCCTCGGCGATGACCGGGATGCCCGGCAGGATCCGCGCCAGCTCGCCGCGCAGCAGTTCCTCGGCGGCGAGATCGGCGGCGGTGACAGGGCTTTCATCCGCCTTGCGGGCGACCGTCAGGCCCTCCGCGCGGATGCGCAGTATGACCTCCCCGGCCTTCAGCGCGGCGCCGGCGAGGGCGGCGAGAAGCTGGACATGCGGCGGCAGGCGGGAAGGGACGGGGGACATCGGGGAAGCCGGCTTTCGAGAGGGCGGGTACAGGTTGGCGTCGGTTGGGGCGCGGTGTATCACACCCCCGATGCCGGCCGTACCCGTTGCGGCCGATTCGCCGCACTCTCGACGCAAGGGCCGCGATGACGACCGCCATCGATCTCGACAAGCTCGATCTTGCCGCTCTCCTGTGCTCACGCGTGTGCCATGACGTGATCAGCCCGGTCGGCGCCATCGTCAACGGCCTCGAAGTGCTGGAAGACGAGGACGACCCGGCCATGAAGGCCTTCGCGCTCGACCTCATCGCCAAGAGCGCGAAACAGGCCTCGGCCCGCCTCCAGTTCGCCCGGCTCGCCTTCGGGGCGGCCGGTTCGGCCGGGGCGCAGATCGACACCGGCGACGCGGAGAAGGTGGCGCGCGGCTTCATCGAGGACGACCGCACCCGCCTCACCTGGCAGGTGCCGCGCGTGCTGGCGCCCAAGAACAAGGTGAAGCTGCTGCTCAACCTCCTGGTCGTCGCCACCACGACCATTCCGCGCGGCGGCCATATTGCGGTCGATGCGACCGGTGAGGGCGACGAGGGCGGGCTGCGCCTGCGCACCGAGGGCAGCCATTCGCGGGTTCCCCCGCATCTGGTCCGGCTGCTCGACGGCGAGGCGGTGGAGGGCGGGGCGCTCGATGCCCATGCGATCCAGCCGCATTATACCGGCCTGCTGGCCCGTGCCGCGGGCTACGGTTTCGACATCGCCCATGAGGGCGACGGCGTGACGATACGCGTCGAACGTGTGTAAGACGCATTCACCCAGCGTCACTTTCAGACGGCGTTAACGTGAACGGGCGAAACTACGCTACGCAGGCCGGAAAGGCGTGCGCGTTGTGTTGAGCATTGCCGGTCGCCCATGTTCCCCGTCGATTCCCTTTCCGCCGTCCCCTTTCCCGGTGCCTCGCGCGGCCCCGTGCCGGCCGATGCGTCGCGCGTCGCCGCCTTTCGGTCGCCGGAGGTGCCGCGCCCCGAGGAATCGCGTCCCGCCCCGGCGCGCGTCGAGGTGCTGACCTTCCGCGTGCACGGCATGCGCTTCGCGCTGCCGGCGACCAACGTGCTGGAGGTGATGACCGTGGCCGGCGAACGCTGGCAGAAGCTTCTCGCCATGGCGGCGGCCGGCACGCTCGGCTCCAGCGGCCTGCCGCTGATCCGCCTCTCCACCCGCATGGGCCTCGTTCCCGACCCGACCGCCGAGGGCGGTCTGGTGCTGTTCGGCAATGGCGGCAAGGTGCGCGCGGCGGTGCTGATCGACGAGGTGCCGGTGCACCAGCGCGCGGCGGTCGAGAGCATGCCGGCGAGCTGGCGCGACCGTTTCAGCCCGTGCGAGGACATGATTTCCGGCGTCGCCCTGATGGCCGACGGCTTCCAGGCGGCGCTGCTCGACCTGCCGCTCGGCGTCGCCGCGCCGCGCCCGCGTGCTACCGCCATGCCCGAGCACGACACCGCCCATCTGCTGGTGCGCGCCGGTCGGGCCCAGCTTGAGGCGGTGCGCGTCGCCACGCTGCGCGGGGCCACCCCGCTTGATGAGGTTCCCGGCATCGCCGTGCTGCCGGGCGGCGCCGCCCCGGGCGCGCGTCGCGGCCGGCGCATGATGCTTGAATTCGGCGGCGAGGGCGACGTGATCGCGGTCGACGAGGTGGTCGCGATCGCCCCGTCGGGACGGATCGAGCGCGTGGGCAGCCTCCGCTTCCTCGCCACCGCGACCGGCCGCTACCGGCTGCTGGAGCCGGGCGGCACACAGCCCGAGCGCACGCTGCCGATGCGGGTGCTGGTGACGGCGCCGGAGAGCGCGGCGCGTACCAGCCTGCGCGACCTCGTGCGCGCCATGGGGCACGACGTCTCGCTGGCCGACGATCCGCGCGCCGCGCGGCTGGCGGGCGGACGGTTCGACGTCATCCTGTTCGATCTCGACGCCTATGCGGATGTGCGCGCCGAGGGCATTGCGACGCAGGACGAGGCGCGCCGTATCGGGCTGTCCAGCGCCGCGCCGACGCTGAATCCGCCCGGCTTCGCCGCCGTGGTGCCGGCGGGCGATCCCGTGGCGCTGGTGCTTGCCCTGCTGCGCAAGGGCGGCCGTCCCGGCTGAGCCTGCCCTCTTCACGGATGCGCCATCCGTGCTTCTCCCGCTGGCCGGCGGGGGCGATGCTGCTAAGCTACATCGCCACATCCGGACCCGGGCGCTCTCCTTTCATGACCTTGCCGCGCACGCTCCGCCTGATGATCGCGCTCCTCGCGCTGACCGCCGCTCTGGCGGGCTCGGCGGCGGGCAGCGCGGCGATGGCGCGCGCCACCATGCCGTGCCACGAGCCGGCGCTGGTCGCGAGCGTCGCCACAGGACACGAGGCCCATGGCGGGCATTCCACCCATGCCGTCGAGACCGCCGGCGAGGCGAGGGGGCAGGGCGCCATATTGGCGCAGCCGCCCGCCCCGGACGCGGTGCGGCTGCATCTGTGCTGCGTGCTCAGCCAGCTTCTGGTGACGCCGCTCGCCGCGCCGGACCTGCAACCGCGCCTGCCGCGCGCTCTGGCGCTCGCCGTGCCGGCGGGTACGGAACGCGACGGCCGCGTGCTGCCGATCCCGGTGCCGCCGCCCCGCTCCGCCTGATCGTCCGAGCTGCGGCCCCGTGCCGCTTTCCCACGATCTCATGGAGAAAATCATGAACCGCTATACCCGCGCGGCCCTTGCCGCCGCCTGCCTGTCGTTCGTTCCCGTCCTCGCCGTCGCGCAGGACATGCCCGGCAACATGCCGATGCAGCACGGGGACATGCCGATGGACCACAGCGCCCATATGGGCGCCACCACGGCGGCTCCCTCGACCGAGGCCTTCGAGAGGGCCAATGCCCGCATGCATGAGGGCATGGCCATTCCCTTCACCGGCAATGCCGATATCGACTTCGCGCGCGGCATGATTCCGCACCATCAGGGCGCGATCGACATGGCGCGCATCGAGCTTCAGTACGGCAAGGACCCGGAACTGAAGAAGCTGGCCGAGGAGATCATCAAGGCGCAGGAAAGCGAGATTGCCTTCCTCAAGGCCTGGCTGGCGAAGAACGCGAAGTAGCCGGCGCGCGACGTGCACGCCTTCCCGGACGCGATCCGGGAGGGCGCTTCGCGCCGATTCCGGAACAAGGCGTGGAGGACCGGGCCTGTCCTCGCCATGACGCGGCCTCCTCACGCCGTGATCCGTTTCCCTCGTCATCCCGGACGGCCGGCACGGCCGAGCCGGGATCGCTCGCGGAACGGGGAGCGATCCCGGCTCTCGCTGCGCTCGGCCGGGATGACGGGGCGGGAGGGGACGGCGGTACCGCGCAAACAAAAACCCCGCCTTGCGGCGGGGCTTGAGTTGGGGAGGCGGGTGTCGCGCCTCACCGCTCGGGTTCGGGTTCGGGTTCGGGTTCAGCCCTCAGGCCGAGATACGCTGTTCGTGCTCACCCATCTCGCGCAGCACATAGCCGCGGCCCCACACCGTCTCGATGAAGTTGTGGCCTTCGGAGGCGTTGGCGAGCTTCTTGCGCAGCTTGCAGATGAAGACGTCGATGATCTTCAGTTCCGGCTCGTCCATGCCGCCATAGAGATGATTGAGGAACATCTCCTTGGTGAGCGTGGTGCCCTTGCGCAGGGAGAGCAGCTCCAGCATCTGGTATTCCTTGCCGGTGAGGTGCACCCGGTTGCCGGCGACCTCGACCGTCTTGGTGTCCAGATTGACCACCAGGTCGCCCGTGGTGATGACCGACTGGGCGTGGCCCTTGGAGCGGCGCACGATGGCGTGGATGCGGGCGACCAGTTCGTCCTTGTGGAACGGCTTGGTGAGATAGTCGTCGGCGCCGAAGCCGAGACCCTTCACCTTGTCCTCGATGCCGGCGAGGCCGGACAGGATGAGGATCGGCGTTTTCACCTTGGCGACGCGCAGACCCTTGAGGACGTCGTAGCCCGACATGTCCGGCAGGTTCAGGTCGAGCAGGATGATGTCGTAGTCGTAGAGCTTGCCGAGATCGACGCCTTCCTCGCCCAGATCGGTCGTGTAGACGTTGAAGTTCTCGGACTTGAGCATCAACTCGATGCTCTGCGCGGTCGCGCGGTCGTCCTCGATGAGCAAGACGCGCATGCCAATCCCCTTCCCTCGCCATGGCCCCGGGGGGTTGAGCGCTCAACCGGACACTTCCAGACTGAACGCGACCCCACCCCGCGCCCGGCCCGACTCACCGATTCGTTACTTCTTGCAATAGGGGTAACAAACTCAGATTCCTGAGCACAAGCGGGGACTGAAATTTTCTTCGAGTCTTGCCGCAAGAGATTGTTCAGAAACCCGAATCTGGCGACCCGAGGCTTGAAGTCGAACCTTAGAAAACCAGCCTAAGTGAGTCAGCCGACTCCGCTTTCGCGAAACCTGCCGTCTTCACCGGACGTTGCCGCGATCATTAACGAGGCCGGTAAACAAATCGTTTCCAAGCGGCGGATCGCGCACGCATTCCCGGTCGTGGACTACCTTTTCCGCCGAAAGAGTAAGGAAGCGGCAATATCTCTCGGCCAAGATGCCCCCTGCCGCCGCGTAATGGTGGCTCGAACCGGCCGGTGTCTGCGCCGATGCGGCGCGCAGCGGTCGGCCGATGCAGCGGAGTAAGCCGGCCATGAAGTCGCTCGACACCCTCATCCGCCTCAAACGCTTCCAGGCGGAGGAAAAGCGCCGTCACTTCGTCCAGATCGAGACGATGATCGCGGATTTCGACCGCATCTCGCGCGACCTGGACCGCGAGATCGACGTCGAGGAAAAGCGCACCGGCATCACCGACACGCAGCATTTCGCCTATTCGACCTATGCCCGCGCCGCCGCGACCCGCCGCGACAATCTGCGCCGCTCGGCCGACGAGCTGAAGGGCCAGCAGGAAGAGGCGCGCCTCGCCTATGAGGAGGCGCTGGACGAACTCAAGAAGGTCGAGGCGCTGGGCGAGCGCGAGCGCGCCGAGGCGCCCGTGGAAGTGCCGCCGCGCAACATTGCCGGCCGCGCCCGGGCCGCGCTCGGCGCCTGATCCGTCTTTCCGAACCTATCCGATGAGCGGCGCGTGCGGCCCGGCCTCGCGCGCCAGCAGCCCGGCGAGGCGCGGGTCGTCCGCGACCTCGATGGCGCGCGCATAGGCCCTGAAGCCGGCCTTGCCGTAGAAGCCGACCGCGCCCTGATGATCGAGCGTGCAGGTGTGCACGTGGACCCGCCGGGGCCGCGCGGCCCAGGCCAGCGCCAGCACGCGGTTCATCATGAAGCGCCCGGCGCCCGACCCGACCAGTTCCGGCACCAGGCCGAGGAAGGCGAGTTCCACCTCGCCGGCCACGCGGAAGTCCAGCTCCGCCAGGCCGACCTCCTCGCCGCCGCGCCTGAGCACCAGCACCGACACCTGCGGATCGGTCAGGATCGCCGCCAGCTCGGCATCGGCGAGCCGCAGGCGCGAGAACCACAGCCAGTTCTCGCCGATGCGTCGGAACAGGGCCCGGTACCAGTCCACGCCGGGCGCCGCCACCGGCTCGAGCGTCAGCCCGCCGGTGTCGCGCTCGGGCAGCGGCGCGGGCGGCGCGGTCATCTCCATCAGCGTGACCACAGCCGCGATCTTGCCGGGTGGCAGCGCGGTGTAGCCGTCGAGGTTGAGCGGGGTGGAGGCGGGGGCGGTCGTCTCGGTCATGATAGGATGGATCGCTGTCTGGCCGTCCCGGGCGGGCGGCGGCCCTTTCTAGCGCCGGGGGCCGCTCCTGCCTATGCCGCCCCGCGCCTCCCGCACTTTTGGGCGGTTGCGGGGTTCACAGACCGGATTTTTCAGATATCTTCTGGCCAATTACATTTAATACATCGAACGAGAGTGATTTATGACCGTCGCCGTCACCATCGATCAGGTCGGCAAGAGCTTCGGCAGCGGCGCGCCGGCGCTCTCCAACGTGTCGCTCGAGGTCAAGCCGAGCGAGCTGGTGGCGCTGCTCGGGCCGTCCGGTTCCGGCAAGACCACGCTGCTGCGCATCGTCGCCGGGCTGGAGCAGCCGAGCCATGGCCGCGTGCTGTTCGACGAGCACGACGCGTTGTCGGTTCCGGTGCGCCGTCGCGGCATCGGCTTCGTGTTCCAGAACTACGCCCTGTTCCGCCACATGACGGTCAGCGAGAACATCGCCTTCGGCCTGCGCTCGCGCCCGCGCGCCGAGCGGCCCTCGGAGGCGGAGATCAACAAGCGGGTGTCGGACCTGCTGTCACTCGTCCAGCTTGAGAGCTTCGGCGGGCGTTTCCCGGCGCAGCTTTCCGGCGGCCAGCGCCAGCGCGTGGCACTGGCCCGGGCGCTGGCGATAGAGCCCAAGGTGCTTCTTCTCGACGAGCCGTTCGGCGCGCTCGACGCGCTGGTGCGCAAGGAACTGCGCAAATGGCTGCGCGAGCTGCACGACCGCACCGGCCACACAACGCTGTTCGTGACCCACGACCAGGAAGAGGCGCTCGAACTCGCCGACCGCGTGGTGGTGATGGGCAAGGGCAAGATTGAGCAGGTTGGCACGCCGGATGACGTCTATGACCGCCCGGAGACGGCGGCGGTGTTCGGCTTCATGGGCGAATCGAGCCGCATCGAGGTCGAGTTGAAGGACGGGCTCGCCTTTGCCGGCAGCACGCCTATCGCGGCGGCGACGCAGCCGGTGCCGGACGGGCCGGGCCTCGTCTATGTGCGCCCGCACGATGTCTCGCTCGGCCTGCCGGGCACGCCGGGGCTGAAGGGCCGGGTGCGCGGCTTCCGCCGCCACGGCGCCATCCGCCGCGTCGAGATCGAGGTGGGCACCGCGCTGTTCGAGGCGGATATCGCCCCCACGGTGCGGGTGCCGATCGGCGAGGCGGTCGCCGTGCGGCTCGACCGCGCCCGGCTCTTCGCCAATGGCGGGCCCGGTATCGACTGCCGCGCCCCGGCGGCGCAGCAGACCGGCGAATACGCGATCTGATCGCGGCGCGGCGCGTCTCAGCGCCGCTCCAGCCGCCAGACCGCCTCGGCCACCGGCGTTACCCCGCGCAGCCCTTCCTTCACCTCGTGCCGGCCGAGGCAGGCGACCCGGTAGGCGGCGCCGTAATGGCGGCGCAACTCGGCCTCCGGCACCGCGAAGGGCGGACCCATGACGAGCGCCTGATCGTACTCGAAGGTGACGATGAGCTGCGGGGCGGCGTGGGTGAGATGCACCAGATGGCCGGCATAGCGCTCGCGCAGCGGCTCGGGCAGCGCGACCAGCGCCGCGCGGTCGTACACCGCGTCCACCTCGCCGAGACGGTGGCGGTCGAGATCGAACACATTGCCGGCGAAGACGGTGAGCCGGTCGGTCTCGAAGCGCCGCAGCGTACCTTCGTCGGTGATGACAGGGGTCACGCCGAGTTCGGAGAAGAGCTGCTCCACGGCGAGTTCGCTCAGTTCGACGCCGACCACCTCGTGCCCCTGCGCCAGCAGCCAGCCGATGTCGCGCGTCTTGCCGCAGAGCGGCAGCAGCAGCCGCGCGTCGGAACCGAGGCCGAGCGCCGGGAAATGGCGCAGCAGCAGCGGGTTGGCGTCTGCCCGGTGGAAGGCGATCTCATTGTTGCGCCATTTGCGGTGCCAGAACTGCTCGTCCATCGCCTCTCGTCCTGCGTTCTTTTTGCGTGGTGGTCCATCGCTGCCGCGAGGCCGGGGCGCCGTCAATCCGGCGGGGTGCGGCGGATGAAGGCGCCGAAGGCGCGCGGGCCGTCGGCGACCGGAATCTCGGCGATGACCTTCAGGGTCTTCACGTCGATCACGCCGAGCGTGTTGCCCTCCCAGTTCGCCACATAGACGAGGGCGCCGCTGCGGCTCGCCGCGATGCCCTCGGGATAGTCGCCGACCGGGATGGTCCCGATCCGCTCCAGGCGCGCAAGGTCGAACACGCTCACCGTAGAGTCGTACTGGTCCGTGACGAAGGCGCGACCGTCCGCCAGTGCCACCGCATAGGGCCGCTGGCCGACCTTCACCGTGCCGACGACCCGCCGGGCGGCGAGGTCGATGACGGTGACGTCGTTAGAGGCGACATTGGCGGTGTAGGCACGCCCTCCCTGCGCGTCGATGGTGACGCCGAAGGGGCGGGCGCCGACCTTGATCGAGGCGATGCGGGTGAGGGTGCGTGTATCGACGAGGCTCACCGCATCGGAATCGCGGTCGGCGGAGACCAGCAGTGCGCCGTCCGGCGTCACCGCGAGGCCGGACGGCGACTCGCCGACGCGCACCTCGCCCGCAATGGCGCCGGTGTCCGCATCCACCGCGACGATGCGCGCGCCGTACCAGTCCGCCACATAGGCCGGGCTGCCGGATGGGTGCACCGCCACGCCAAGCGGGCCGCCGCCCACCTCGACGCGGCGCCGGACGCTGCGGCTCGCCGTATCGACGATGCTCAGCGCCTTGCCGTCCGGCGAGGTGACGAAGGCCCGCCGCCCGTCCGGCGACACCGCGATGCCGGCCGGCTTGCCGGGGATCGGCAGGGTGGCGACAACCTTGAGCGTGTCGAGGTCGACGACGGAGAGCATCTCCGCCGGCTGCGAGGTCACGAAGGCCTCGTCCGCCCGCGCGGGCGGGGTGGCGATGAGCATCGCGGTCGCCGCCAGCACGGCGCAAAGCCCTCTCCCTGAGGGAGAGGGGTGGGTGAGGGGTTCCGCACCCTCCGTGGAGGCTCGCCCAACCGGCGAGCGTCCTTCCCCCTCACCCCAACCCTCTCCCCAGTGGGGAGAGGGAGCGGAGGTCGCCGTGCACCCCTCGCCGTCATCCCGGACGGCCACAGGCCGGTCCGGGATCGTTTGCCAATCGGAGAGCGATCCCGGCTCTCGCTGACGCTCGGCCGGGATGACACCTTCAGAGGAACGCACGAGACGGAGCATCCCGCTCAGCCGTCACGGCTCAGCTGCCGCCCTCGATCTGCTTCTTCATCGATTCCAGCCCGGCCTTATAGAGCCCGGTCACGGCGTTCACCGCGGCCTCGTCGTTCAGCTCCGGCGGGGGATCGTTGTTGGGGTAGCCGCGATAGAAGGCGCCGCGCCACTCGACCTTGGACTTGGCGCCGCCGTCCTCGGGCGTCACCACCAGCCAGGACGAATAGTTCGTCACCGGCAGGACCTTCACGTCGACCTGGGTGATCCGGTACATGAGGGTCATCTTGTCCGGCTCGACCTTGGCGAGTTCCTCGTCCACCGTCGCGTCGTTCTTGAGCGTCAGCGTGCGCTTGGCGCCGGCCTCGTTGCCGCCGGTGCCCTCGGTCTTGGCGACCACCGGGATCCAGCCGCCGTCCTGGAAGTTGGAGACCACGCCCCAGACCTTCGCCGGCGGCGCGTTGATCACGATGCTCTCGGAGACCTTCTGGCGGGTCGGGCCATGCGCCGAGGCGGTGCCGATTGCAGCCAGCATCGAAGTGGCGGCCAGTGCCACCGTAAACAGTTCAATCTTCATCGTTTCCATCCCGGAACTAGGGTCATTCCGGACTTTTAGCGTCCGTTGCGCACCAGTTTAGGGAGGGATTCGGCGTTCGTGAACTCTTTTGAGTGTGGAAAAATTCCCGGTCCCAATTCTTATCGTATTCTAAGAGAATTCTTTGAGAATCCTAAGAAAGGCGGATCCGAACGCCTCCAGCTTGGCGGCGCCGACGCCCTTGACGCCGGCAAGTTCCGCACGCGTGCGCGGGTGCTCGACCGCCATTTCCTCCAGCGTCTTGTCGGCGAACACGACATAGGCGGGCACGTTGCGCTCGGCGGCGAGCTCGCGGCGCAGCGCCTTGAGCTTGCCGAGCAGCGCCGCCTCGGCGGGGGCGAGCTCGGCTCCGCCTTCCGAGCGGGCGAAGCGCTCGCGCCGGCGCTTGGCCGGGGCGCGCAGGGTGACGGCGCGGGTGCCTGCGAGCACCGCGAGGCCGGTCTCGGTCAGGATGAGCGCGCCGAAGCGCTCGGGGTCGGCGTGCAGCGCATTGGTGGCGACGAGCTGGCGCAGCAAGGCGCGCCATTCGGTCGCCGGCTTGTCGGCGCCGGCGCCGAATTCGGCCAGCCGGTCATGGCCGCGCGCGCAGAGCGGGTCGGTGCGCTGGCCGGTGACGACGCTGGCGATGTAGGCGGCGCCGTAGCGCTCGCCGGTGGCGCGCACGATGCGCAAGGCGAGCTGGGCCTCGCGGCTGGCGTCCACCACCTGAGGCGGATCCCGGCAGACGTCGCAGGCGCCGCAGGCCCGCGCCCGCTCGCCGAAATAGCCAAGCAGCACCGCGCGCCTGCAGGTGACGGCCTCGCAGAAGCCGACCATGGCGTCGAGCCGGCGGGCCTCCACCATCTTGCGCTCGGGCGGGGAGGGCTCCTCGTCGAGGAAGCGGCGGCGGGTGGCGATGTCGCCGGCCGAATAGAGCAGCAGCGCCTCGGCCGGCTGGCCGTCGCGGCCGGCGCGGCCGATCTCCTGGTAATAGGCTTCCAGCGTGCCCGGCGCGTCGGCGTGCAGCACGTAGCGCACGTCGGACTTGTCGATGCCCATGCCGAAGGCGACGGTGGCGACCATCACCACACCGTCCTCGGCGAGGAACACTTCCTGATTGGCGGCGCGCATCTCGGGCGTCAGGCCGGCATGGTAGGGCAAGGCGCGGATGCCGGCGGCGGAGAGGCGCTCGGCGGTCTCCTCCACCTTCTTGCGCGAGATGCGGTAGATGATGCCCGACAGCCCGTCGCGGGCGCGCACGAAGCTCTCGATCTGTCGCGCCGGATCCTTCTTGTCCTCGACGCCGATGAAGATGTTGGGCCGGTCGAAGCCGGAGACGAACACCCGCGCCTGCCCGCCGAACAGGCGCTCGACGATGTCGTCGCGCGTGGCGCGGTCGGCGGTGGCGGTGAGGGCGACCAGCGGGATGCCCGGGAACATCTCGCGCAGCTTGCCGAGTTCGAGATATTCGGCGCGGAAGGAGTGTCCCCATTGCGAGATACAGTGCGCCTCGTCCACCGCCACGAGGCCGAGCGGCAGGCGGGCGAGGGCGGCGAGCATGCGCCCGGTCATCAGCCGCTCGGGCGCGAGATAGAGCAGGCGCACCTCGCCGGCCGCGACGCGGCGCCAGATGGCGACGTTCTCCTCGCGCGACTTGGCCGAGTGGATCGCCTCGGCGGCGACGCCCTGCAGCTTGAGGGCGTTCACCTGGTCGTCCATCAGCGCGATCAGCGGCGAGACGACGACGGAGAGACCGCCCAGCACCAGCGCGGGAAGCTGGTAGCACAGCGACTTGCCCGCGCCGGTGGGCATGACGGCAAGGGTGGGAACGCCCGCGAGCACCGAATCCACCACGTCCTGCTGGCCGGGACGGAAGCGGTCGAAGCCGAACACTTCGGCCAGACGCGCCCGCTTCGCCTCCTCCACGGGAGGCGGCAGGATGCCGTGCGACGAGGTGACTAGCGCGTTCATGCGGCAGGCGTGATCCGGTTGATGGCGCGGGAGCCGCGCGCACGGGGTCTTGATGGCGGGCGCGCGGGCGGAAATGGTGGAACCGCGCGGCCGCCGGATTCGGAACGTCGCGGAAGCGCCCCGATAGAGAATCACTTCCGATGACCCTCGAACTTACCCTCGGTTTAACGCTGGCGGCGCTGCTGTTCGAGGCCGCTCTCGGATATCCCGGGATTCTGCTCGAGCGCGCGGGGCATCCGGTGATGTGGATCGGCCGGCTGATTGCCGCGCTGGACCGCAATTTCAACCTCGACAGCGACACGCCCGGCCAGCGCCGCCTCGCCGGCGTGGTGTCGCTGATCCTCATCGTCGGGGTGAGCGGGGCGGCCGGGCTGGCGGCGCAGAAATTCCTCGTGATGCTGCCGCTTGGCTTCTTCTACGCGGCGTTCGTGGGCTCCACGCTGTTCGCCCAGCGCAGCCTGCACCAGTATGTCGGGCTGGTGGCGGACGGGCTCGACGAGAGCCTGGAGGCCGGGCGCCGGGCGGTGTCGCACATCGTCGGGCGCGACCCGGAGGCGCTCGACGAGGCCGGGGTGGCGCGTGCCGCCATCGAGAGCCTCGCCGAGAACTTCTCCGACGGCGTGGTGGCGCCGGCGCTGTGGATGGCGGTCGGCGGGTTGGCCGGCGGGGCGGTCTACAAGGCGGTGAACACCGCCGACAGCATGATCGGCCATCGCGACGCCCGCCACGGCGATTTCGGCTGGGCCTCGGCGCGCTTCGACGACCTGATCAACCTGCCGGCCTCGCGGCTTTCGGGAATGCTCATCGTGGCGGGGGCGTTCTTCGTGGCCGATGCCTCGCCGCTGCGGGCCTGGGCGGCGATGCGGCGCGACGCCGCCCGCCACCGCTCGCCCAATGCCGGATGGCCGGAGGCGGCGCTGGCCGGGGCGCTCGGCATCGCCATTGCCGGGCCGCGTTATTACGGCGGCAAGCTCTCGGTCGACGGCATCATGGGCGAGGGCGGGCGGCGCGAATGCACTGCCGACGACATCCGCCGGGCGCTCCGGCTCTACCGCGCCGCCGACGGGGTGCTGGTGACGACCGTGGCCGTGCTCGCCTTCGCCGCGCTGAGCTGGTGAGGGGCGCTTAGCCCCGTCGCGCGATTTCCAGCAGGCGGTCGAGGTCGATATGGTGGGAAAGGTGTTCGGCGAGCGCGTCCAGCGTCGCCTCTACTCCAGCCTCATAGTCGATGCCGGCCGGGGCGGCGCCGAGCGCTTCCAGCCAGCGCCCGCGCTGGCGGTCGTCGGCGAACAGGCCGTGGGCATAGGTGCCGATAACGCGCCCGTCCGGTGAGAGGGCGCCTTCCGGCCCTTCGCCGTCGAGTTGAGCGAAGGGGCGGGCGCGGCCGGGGCCCTCTGTCACGCCCATATGCATCTCGTAGCCGGCAAACGGCGCGCCGCCGGCCGTGCCGGTGACGGCCACCAGCCGCTTTTCGGCCGACAGCACTGTGTCGACGTCGAGCAGTCCGAGGCCGGGGACGATGCCGGGCGGGCCCTCGACGCCCTCGGGGTCGGCCAGCGTGCGGCCCAGCATCTGGTAGCCGCCGCACAGGCCGAGCACCCGGCCGCCGCGCCTGACATGGGCGAGCAGGTCGATGTCCCAGCCCTCGCGGCGGAAATCGGCGAGGTCTGGGATGGTCGATTTTGAGCCGGGCAGGACGATGAGCGCGGCATCGGCCGGCAGCGGCGTGCCGGCGCGCACGCGCACCACCTCGACGCCCGGCTCGGCGTCGAGCGGGTCGAGATCGTCGAAATTGGCGATGCGCGGCAGGATCGGCACGGCGATCTTCACCTTGGCGCCGGGCTTGGCTGCACGGGCGGTGTCGAGGGCGAGCGCGTCCTCGGCCGGCAGGCGGCGGGCGTCCGGGAAGAAGGGGACGAGGCCGAGCGCCTCCCAGCCGGTGCGGGTGGCGATTTCCGCCATGCCGGAGGCGAAGAGGGCAGGGTCGCCCCGGAAGCGGTTGACGAGGAAGCCGGCGATCATCGCCGCATCCTCGGGCGGCAGCACGGCTTTCGTGCCGACGAGGCTGGCGATGACGCCGCCACGGTCGATGTCGCCGATCAGGATGACGGGTACATTGGCCGCGCGGGAAAAACCCATATTGGCGATGTCGTTGGCGCGCAGATTGATCTCCGATGCCGAGCCGGCGCCCTCGACCAGCACGAGGTCGGCCTCGGCGCACAGATGCGCGTAGCTTCCCAGCACGGCTTCCATGAGGGCGGGCTTCAGCTTCTGGTAGTCGGCGGCCTTCGCATTGCCGCGCGCGCGGCCCTGCACCACCACCTGCGCGCCGATCTCGCTCTGCGGCTTCAGCAGAACCGGATTCATGTGGACGGAAGGTGGAACGCGCGCCGCGCGGGCCTGAAGCGCCTGCGCGCGGCCGATCTCGCCGCCATCGGGGGTGACGGCGGCGTTGTTCGACATGTTCTGCGGCTTGAAGGGGCGGACCCTGAGCCCGCGATTGGCGAAGGCACGGGCGAGGCCGGCGACGATCAGCGACTTGCCGACATCGGAGCCGGTGCCCTGGAACATGAGGGCGAGCGTCATCGCCAGCCCCCGGCGTTTCGCTTTGCCGACGTCATGGCCGGGCCGGGCCCGGCCATCCACGTCTTCGGCGCCGTCAGCCGTGGTGATGGCCCTGGCGCGAGCCGTAGTCGCGGCCTTCCAGATAGTCCACGCGGCGTTCGAGGTTGGCCTCGCGCACCATGCCGGGGATCAGGAACAGGTCCACGATCTGGCCGATGCCGAGCAGGCCGACGGTCAGCAGCCACAGCGCGCCGGTCCAGTAGCGGCCGGTGTAGAAGCGATGGATGCCGCAAATGCCGATCAGGCCGAAGAGCCAGAACAGATAGGCGACGGGCGTCGAACGCATCGAGGCGTTTCTCCATGAAAGCGTTGCGCCGCATCATCCGGCGTCCTGTTCCAAATAGGGCTTGCAGGGCAAATTATAAGATCCGTCGTAGGATCAACTTTCAAATGGTATTATATTGACTTTGATCTGAAAATGTGCTAAGGGCTCCGGTCAGTACAGATTCGAGGCGGAGCCTCGAATCTGTACTGACCGGACGGCGTCGAGCTAAAACTTTGATTTTAAACAGTATTTTCCTGTTCGTCAATTTCTTGCGTGGGTTCATTTGGCGTCTCGTCGATGCATTAATCGTAGAGACAATTATACGACAATTTTTCAGCTAAGAATATGAAAATAAAAGATAATCCTAGAACTCGATGCCCTTCTGCGCCTTCACCCCGGCTTTGAAGTGGTGCTTCACGAGGCCCATCTCGGTGACGAGATCGGCGGCCTCGATCAGCGCCGGCTTGGCGTTGCGGCCGGTGACGACGACGTGCAGCCCCTCCCGCCGCGCGGCGAGGGCGGCGACCACCTCGTCGAGGGGCAGGTAGTCATAGCGCAGGGCGATGTTCATCTCGTCGAGGATGACCAGCCCGAAGGCGGGGTTATCCATCATCTCCCGCGCCTTCTCCCACGCCCGCCGTGCGGCGGCGACGTCGCGGGCGAGGTCCTGCGTCTCCCAGGTGAAGCCCTCGCCCATGGAATGCCATTCCACGCGCTCGCCGAAGCTCTCCAGCGCGGCGCGCTCGCCCGACTGCCAGGCGCCCTTGATGAACTGGACGACGCCGACCCTGCCGCCGTGCCCCAGTACCCGCAGGGCGAGGCCGAAGGCGGCGGTCGACTTGCCCTTGCCGGGGCCGGTGTGGACGATGAGCAGGCCCTTCTCGACGGTCTTTTCCGCGACTTCCGCGTCCTGCACCGCCTTGCGCTTTTCCATCTTGGCGCGGTGGCGAGCGGCCTCCTCCGGAGTGATGTCGCGCATGGTTCCACCTTATCCTTTCACCCGCATGGGCAGGCCGGCGACCATGAAGACCACGGCATCGGCGCGGGCGGCGATCATCTGGTTGAGCCGGCCCTGCGCATCGCGGAAGCGGCGGGCCAGCGCGTTGTCCGGCACGATGGACAGGCCGACCTCGCTGGAGACGGCGACCGTCGGTCCGTCGCGGGAGGCGAGGGCTTCGGCCAGCGCGGCGGATTCCGCCGTCACATCGGCGTCCGCCAGCATGCGGTTGGTGAGCCAGAGGGTGAGGCAGTCGACCAGCACCGGCCGGCCCGGCGGCAGGGCGACCAGCGCGCCGGCGAGGTCGTGCGGCGCGTCGAGCGTCTGCCAGCCTTCGCCCCGGCGGGAGCGGTGGAGCGCGATGCGCTCCACCATCTCGTCGTCCCAGGCCTGCGCCGTCGCGAGATAGCTCCACGGCGGCGCCAGCCGCTCGACGAGTTGCTCGGCATGGGCGCTCTTGCCCGAGCGGGCGCCGCCGAGGACGAGGGTGAGGCTCATGCCTCAGCCCGCCATGCGGGCCAGTCGCGGCCGCAGCCAGCCGGCCAGGCCGCCGAGCAGGACCCAGAACACGAAGCTGACCGCGACGCTCGCCACCACGAAGCTGTGGTGAAGGGCTTCCGGGATCGGGCTCTCATGGCTCTCGGGCTGCGGCGCGCCGATCACGTGCGGGGCGAGGATCAGCGCCACGCCGAGCACGGCGAGCAGGGGCGAGCGGCCGAAGGCGAGCAGCGCGAGGCCGCCCGCCGTCGCCGCCACCGTGCCGACCCACCAGACCTGCCGGGCGGCGAGGTCGGCGGCGGGCATGGCCGGTAGTTCCGGCGGCAGGCCGAGCCCCGGCGCCACGGTGAAGGCGGCGAAGCCGGCGAGGCCCCACAGCAGGCCCTGATGCCAGCCCTTGAGCCCGCCCGTGACCTCGCTCGCCGCGATCAGCAGCAGGCCGAAGCCGAAGCCGGTGAGCACGGTGAAGATCACGGTGAGGCCGTTGCGCTCGATGCCGTCGGCGGGGCCCCATTCCTCCTCGTCATGGGAATGGGCGGCGGCGCCGGGCGCGTGCTCGTGCGCCTCCGCCGTGACGGCGGGGGCGGCTTCCCCACCCGCATTCTCGAAGGTCTCGGCCTGCAGGATCAGCGGCACGGTGGTGAACAGATGAAGGGCGGAAACCACCAGCCCGGTACCGATGCCGGCGAGCGCGGCGACAAACAGAATCGTCCTGAAAAGCGACATGATGCGTTCTCCCCCGGCGCGTCAGTGGCAGGGGAAGGCGTTGGCGTGGCGCACATCGTGCGTCGCATTGTGCACGGCGCTGATGTGGGAGAAGCCCACCCCGCCGAGCACGAAGACGCCGAGCAGGGCGGCGAAGGTGATCTGGACGGCGCGGGAGGCCAGCGAGGTGTGCAGCGAATCGTGGGAGGCAGCCGCGTCGCGGCTGTGCGGGGTCGTCATGTCAGCTCCTTTGGCCCTCCACCCGAGGGCCGTTGCGGTTCTGTCGACGGCCGGTCTCCTGGCTCGCGGGTCACGGCCCTTGTCTCCGCCTTCCCGGCTGACGCCAGTGGCCGATGGAGGAGGGCTCGCCGCTCACAGTTGCGGGGGCAGCCGCGGATTCGGCGGTGTCCTTCCGAGGAAGGTTTCCGCCCCACCGCGTTCCCGTCTTGCGTCCCGTGCGCATCACGGGAACCGACGACAACGGCGAGTATAGCCGGCAATCGCCGTGCGGCAATCGCGGGGCGGCCGGCATTTGACATTCCCCCGGCGCGCTCCTTTAGTGGCCGCGACCATCGGTTTCCTCCCCCGGGAGGGACGAAGAGGGAATGCGGTGAGGAGCGCCCGGCGCTCCAATTCCGCGGCTGCCCCCGCAACTGTGAGCGGCGAGCCTGCGCCGAAAGCCACTGGAGAGCCTCTCCGGGAAGGCGGCGACGAGGCGGCGACCCGCGAGCCAGGAGACCTGCCGAAGGTTCGGTCGTGTATGCCGGCGGGGTGCCCGGCAGTCAGGCAGAGCCACGGGACCGTTCCCGGCGGCTTCGCGCGGAAAGTCCTTCCGCGACCGATGCATCCCGCGATTTCGACCGTTCTCGTGGAGATGCCGCATGTCCGACGCCCGCCCCGCCTCGCCGACCTCCCTCGACCGGGTGCCGTGCACCATCGTCACCGGCTTCCTCGGCTCGGGAAAGACGACGCTGATCCGCCATGTGCTGGAGAATGCGCGGGGCAAGCGCCTCGCCGTCATCGTCAACGAGTTCGGCGATGTCGGCATTGACGGCGAGATACTGAAGGGCTGTGGCATCGACACCTGCCCGGAGGAGAACATCGTCGAACTCGCCAATGGCTGCATCTGCTGCACGGTGGCGGACGATTTCGTTCCCGCGCTCGACGCCATCCTCGCCCTCGAGCCGAAGGTCGACCACATCCTCATCGAGACCTCCGGCCTCGCGCTGCCGAAGCCGCTGGTGCAGGCCTTCCACTGGCCGGCGATCAAGAGCCGGGTGACGGTGGACGGCGTGGTGGCGGTGGTCGACGGCGAGGCGCTCGCCGCCGGCCGCGTGGCGCACGACCATGACGCGCTGGCCGCCCAGCGCGCGAGCGATGTCGTGCTCGACCATGACGACCCGATCGAGGAGGTGTTCGACGACCAGATCGCCTGCGCCGATCTCGTCATTCTCACCAAGGGCGACCTGATCGATGCCGAGGGGCAGGTCCGCGCCCGCGCCGCGCTCGATGGCGAGTTGCCGAAGGGCGTGCGCGTGGTCAGCGTCACCGAAGGGCGGATCGACCCGGCGATCCTGATGGGGCTCGGGGTCGGCACCGAGGACGACATCGAGAACCGCCGGACCCATCACGACGACGAGCTCGACCACGACCATGACGACTTCGACAGCTTCGTCGTCGAGGTGCCCGAGATCGCCGATCCCGAGGAATTCGCGGCGCGGGTGGCGCGGGCGGCGCAGGAGGCCGACGTGCTGCGGGTGAAGGGGTTTCTTTCCGTCGCCGGCAAGCCGCTGCGCCTTCTCGTGCAGGCGGTGGGGCCGCGCGTGGCGCATCATTTCGACCGCCCGTGGGGCGCCGGCCCGCGCACGGGCCGCCTCGTCGCCATCGGGCTGAAGGGGCTCGACCGGGCCAAGGTGGAAGCGATCCTCGCCGGCGAGAGCGTGCCGGCGTGAGGGCCGTCGTCATGGGTCGTCATCCCGGAACGGCCGCAGGCCGTATCCGGGATCGCGGAGCGCTTTCCTTGCGCGCGATCCCGGCTCTGCGCTTCGCTGCGGCCGGGATGACGGCCTGAGGAGAAGGGCGGCCCATGCACATCCTCACCACCACATCCTCCAGCCTCGACGATCTTGTCGAGCCGGTGGACCTCGGCCAGACGCCGGGGGAGGTGGTGGTGGTCTCCTTCACCGACAGCGACCTGATGGGTCTCGCCTCGGCGCTCGCCCGCGCGCAAAGCGAGGACGGCACCTTGCCGAGCCTGCGCCTCGCCAGCCTGCGCGATCTGCGCCATCCGCTCTCGGTCGATCTGTGGATCGACAAGGTGGGGAGCCGTGCCCGCATTGTGGTGGTGCGGCTGCTCGGCGGGCTCGACTGGTGGCGCTACGGCGTCGAGCGCCTTGGCGCCGAGGCGCGCGCGCGCGGCTTCAAGCTCGCCGTGCTGCCGGGCGAGGACCGCGACGACCCGCGCCTCGCCGAAGCCTCGACGCTGCCAGCCGACGAACTCGCGGCGCTGCTCGCCTATTTCCGCGCCGGCGGGCCTTCCAACATGCGCGCTTTGCTGCGCCGGCTGGCGGGCCATGCCGGGCGTCCGGGACAAGCGCCGCCGCCCGAGCCGGTGCCGCTGGCGGGGTTTTATGAGGGGGGCGTTGCTTCCCCCTCACCCAACCCTCTCCCCCGTGGGGAGAGGGCTTCCGAGGACCAACACGCCCTCAGGACCGGGCTTGACCCGGCCACCCAGGGGCCACGCATTGCGACCTCGGAAACGCCGGGTCCCCGGGTCGAGCCCGGGGATGAGGGTGTCTCTCTTGTGGACGCCGCCCGTCCCGCCGTTCCCGTCATCTTCTACCGTTCCATGTGGCTCGCCGCCGACACCGCGCCGGTCGACGCCCTGTGCGCGGCGCTGGCGGCGCGCGGGCTGGCGCCGGTGCCGATCTTCGTGGCGAGCCTCAAGGAGCCGACCTCCATCGCCTTTCTGCGGGAGGCGCTGGCGGGGATGGAGCCCGCCGCTATCGTGACGCTCACCGCCTTCGCCGCCGCCGATCCCGGCGAGGCGACGGTGCTCGACGCGCCTGATGTGCCGGTGTTGCAGGCGATTGTCGGCACCACGGCGCGCACGGCCTGGGCCGAAGGCGTGCGTGGGCTGACCAGCGCCGATCTCGCCATGCATGTCGTGCTGCCCGAACTCGACGGACGGGTGCTCGCCGGGGCGCTTTCCTTCAAGGCGCCGCAGGAAACCCCCGCCGTGCCCGGCTTCGCGGCGCTGGTGAACCTTCCCGAGCCGGACCGGGTGGAGCAGGTGGCCGCGCGCGTGGCGGCGCTGGCGCGACTGCGGCGCCTGCCTCCTGCGCGTCGGCGCCTCGCCGTGCTGATGCCGGACTATGCCGGCGCCCCCGGCCGCACCGGCTGGGCGGTCGGCCTCGATGTGCCGGCGAGTGTGCGCGTGCTGCTGGAGGACCTGAAGGCCGCCGGCTACCGGGTCGACGACGCGCCGGGCGACGAGAAGGCGCTGGTGGAGGCGGTGAGAGCCGAGGGTCGGGCCCCGTCATCCGGGACGGCCAACGGCCGATCCGGGATCGCTTTCAGCACGGAGAGCGATCCCGGCTCTGCGGCTTCGCCTTCGGCCGGGATGACGTCGTTCGGGCTCGGGAATGACGATGAGGGTGCGGTCTTGTCGCTCCTTACCTACCGCGCCCATCTCGACACCCTGCCGCCCGAGGCGGTGGCTGCCGTCCAGTCGGCGTGGGGCGCGCCGGAGGACGACCCGGACCTCGTGGACGGCGCCTTCCGTTTCCGGGCCGCCCGCTTCGGCAACGTCACGGTAGCGCTGGCGCCCGAGCGCGGCTCTGTTGCCGAGCGGCGCGCGCAGTATCACGACCCCGCCCTCCCGCCGCGCCACGGGCTGCTCGCCTTCGGCCACTGGCTGCAGGGGGGCGCCGACGCGCTGGTGCATATGGGCGCGCATGGCACGCTGGAATGGCTGCCCGGCAAGCATGTGGCGCTCACCAGCGCCTGCTTCCCCGAACTGGTGCTGGGCAGCCTTCCCGTTGCCTATCCCTTCATCGTCTCCAATCCCGGCGAGGCGGCGCAGGCGAAACGGCGCATCGCCGCGATCACCCTTGGCCATCTGCCGCCGCCCACCATCGAGGCGGGGCTGGCCGGGGACGCGGCCGGGCTGGAGCGGCTGGTCGACGAATACGCGCAGGCCGACGGGCTCGACCGCCGTCGCCGCGAGCGCCTCGCCCGGCTGATCGTCGAGGAGGCGGCGCGCACCGGCCTTGCCCGCGATGCCGGGCTGGCAACGGATGCGCCGCCCGACGAGGCGCTCAGGCAGATCGACGCCTTTCTCTGCGACATCAAGGAGATGCGGCTCAAGGACGGCTTTCATGTCTATGGACGCGGCGCCTGCGGGGCGGCCGAGCGCGACGGGCTGCTGGCCGTGCTGGACGGGCGGCGCGTGGCTGCCGGGCCCGCCGGCGCGCCGGGCCGGGGGCGCACCGATGTGATGCCGACCGGGCGCAACCTTTACGCCAGCGATCCCCGCGCCTTGCCGACGCCGACCGCCATGGACCTCGGCCGGCTGGCGGCGGAGGAGGTGCTGCGCGCCCATGCGCAGGCCCATGGCGACTGGCCGCGCTCCCTCGTGCTCGACCTGTGGGGCAGCGCGACGCTGCGTACCGGCGGCGAGGAGATCGCGCAGGGGCTGGCGCTGATCGGCGCCCGCCCGGTCTGGGACCCGGCCACCGGACGCGTTACCGGCGTGGAGGTGCTGCCGCCCGCCGCGCTCGGCCGCCCGCGCGTCGACGTCACCTTCCGCATATCCGGCCTGTTCCGCGACCTGTTCCCGGCGCAGATCGCGCTCATCGACGCCGCGCTGCGGGCGGTGGCGCGGCGCGAGGAGAGCGCGGACGAGAACCCGCTACGCGCGGCCGGCGAGAATGCCCCGCGCATCTTCGGCACCGCGCCGGGTGCCTATGGCGCGGGGCTGGACACCCGCGCCGGCGGGATCGAGCGGGAATCGCTGGGCGCGGCCTATCTCGCCAGCGCCTCGCACGCCTATGGCGGGGCCGAGGGAACGGCGCGCGCGGCCGGGGACGCCTTCGTGGAGCGGGTGGCGGCGGCCGAACTTCTGATCCACGGCACGGACGATCCCGGCCGCGACCTGCTGGAAGGCGACGCCGACCTCGCCTTCATCGGCGGTTTCGCGGCAGCGGCGGAACGGCTCGGCCGCGCGCCGGGGCTCGTGGTGCTCGACACCTCCGACCCGGCGCGGCCGGTGGCGCGGCCGCTCGACGCCGCGCTGGCCCGCATCGTGCGCGGGCGGGCGAACCCGCGCTATACCGAGGGCCTGCGGCGGCACGGGCCGCGCGGCGCGGCCGAGATCGCCGAGACCGTCGACCGGCTGATCGGTTTCGCCGAGGCGACACGCGCCGTGCCGGGCCATCTGATCGACGCGCTGCATGCCGCCTATGTCGATGATGCCGGGATGCGCGATTTCCTGATCGAGGTCTCGCCCGAGGCGGCGCGCTTCGTCGCCGCCCGCTTCGAGGGCGCGCGGGAAAAGGGACTCTGGCATCCGCGCCGCAACGACATTACCGAGGCGCTGGCGGCGCTGTCCGGGGAGGCGGCGCAATGAGCGCGGTGGCCGCCATGCGGCGGGGCGCCTGCCCCTCGCTGCCCGAACCGATGCCGACCGGCGACGGGCTGCTGGCGCGGCTTCAGCCGCTGGAGCCGCTCACATTCGATCAACTGGCCGGGTTGGCGCGGCTGGCGCATGAGACGGGCAACGGCATTCTTGAAGTGACGGCGCGCGGCAAGCTGCAATTACGCGGGCTGACGCCGCAGAGCGCGCCCCGGCTGGCGGAAGGCGTGGCGCGGCTCGCCATCGCGCTGCCGGAGGGATTCCCGGTCGAGCATGGCGCGCTGGCCGGGCTCGACCCGGCGGCTCGCGCCGACCCGCGCCGGCTGGCGACGATGATCAGCGAGGGCGCCGCCCCGCTGGTGCCGCGCCTCGCGCCGAAGATGTCGGTGACGCTCGATGCCGGTGGCGCGCTGTCGCTCGCCGCGCTCAAGGCCGACATCGCGCTGACCGCGACGGGGGCCTGCTGGCGCGTCGCGCTGGCTGGGCGGGAGGCGGGCACGGTCGACGCGGCGCGGGCGGCGACGCTGGTTGTCGATCTGCTGGGCGCGCTGGCGCAGGACGGGCCGCAGGCGCGCATGGCCGACCTTGTGGCGCGCGAGGGGCTCGACGCGCTCGTGGGGCGCCGTCGCCTCACCCCCGGCGATGCCCCGCTTGCGCGGGACGCCGCCGACCCGGTGGGCACCCACGCGTTGAACGACGGCACCGTCGCGCTCGGGCTCGGCCTCGCCTTCGGGCAGGTGCGCGGGGAGGCGCTGGAGGTTCTGGCGCAGGAGGCCCGCGAGGCCGGCGCCCGCCATGCCGAGCCGGCCGCCGGGCGGGCGCTGCTGCTCGTCGGGCTGCCGCGCGAGGCCGTGCCGGGGCTCATGGCGCAGGCCGCCGCGCTCGGCTTCATCACCGATGCCGCCGATCCGCGCCGCCGGGTCTTCGCCTGCGCCGGGCGACCGGCCTGTGCCTCCGCGCGCATGGAGACCCACGCGCTGGCAACGGAACTGGCGCCGCATGTGCGGCACGGCGAACTGCATGTTTCGGGCTGCGCCAAGGGCTGCGCGCATCCCGCGCCGGCCCGGCTCACCATTGTGGGGCTGGACGAGGGGGCGGGTCTCGTGGTCGAAGGCACGCCGCGCGATGTTCTCGCGCGGAGCCGGCCGCCGGGCATCGTGCCCGAGGCCCGGCTGCGCGCGCTGGCGCGGGACTTTCTGGACAAGGACGAGGGCTGAGTGTCGATCCCGACCGACTATGAGCGCGACGGCAACGCGATCTATGAGCGCTCCTTCGCCATCATCCGCGAGGAGGCCGACCTCGGCCGCTTCACGCCTGACGAGGCCGACGTCGCGGTACGCATGATCCATGCCTGCGGGCTGGTGGAAGCCGCCTTCGCCATCGACTTCGCGCCGGGGCTGGTCCGGGCCGCCCGCAACGCGCTTGCCGCCGGTGCGCCGATCCTGTGCGACGCCGCGATGGTGGCGCATGGCATTACCCGCGCCCGCCTGCCGGCGAATAACGAGGTGATCTGCACCCTGCGCGAGCCCGCCGTGCCGGGCCTTGCCGAGCGGCTCGGCACCACGCGCTCGGCCGCCGCGCTGGAACTGTGGCGCGACCGGATGGAAGGCGCCGTCGTCGCCATCGGCAACGCCCCGACCGCGCTGTTCCGCCTGTTGGAGATGCTCGACGCCGGGGCGCCGAAACCGGCCGCCATTCTTGGCATTCCCGTGGGCTTTGTCGGTGCGGCCGAATCCAAGGACGCGCTGGCGGCCGGCGACCATGGCGTGCCGTGGCTGGTGGTGCGCGGGCGGCTGGGCGGCAGCGCCATGACGGCGGCGGCGGTCAACGCGCTGGCGAGGCCGGGCATATGAGCGCGCTTCCCGCAGGCCGTCTCGTCGGCGTGGGCGTCGGGCCGGGCGATCCCGAGTTGATGACGCTGAAGGCGGTGCGTGCGCTCGGCGCGGCCGATGTCGTCGCCTATTTCGCCAAGCTGGGCAATTCGAGCCACGCCCGCGCCATCGCCCATGCCCATTTCCGCGCCGGGGTGGAGGAACTGCCGCTCGGCTATCCCGTGACCACCGAGATGCCGAAGGACGAGGCACCCTATCGCGACGCCATCGCCGGCTTCTACGACGCCTCGGCTAAGGCGGTGGCGGCCCATCTCGACGCCGGGCGGACGGTGGCGGTGCTGTCCGAGGGCGACCCGATGTTCTACGGCTCCTACATGCACCTGCATGTGCGGCTCGCCGACCGCTACCCGACTGAGGTCATCGCCGGCGTCACCGGCATGTCCGGCTGCTGGTCGCTGGCCGGCGCACCGATCGCGCAGGGCGACGATGTGCTCTCCGTGCTGCCGGGCACGCTCGCCGAGGCCGAACTGGCGCGCCGCCTCGCCGGGGCGGACGCGGCGGTGATCATGAAGGTGGGGCGCAACCTGCCGAAGATCAGGCGCGCGCTCGCTGCCGCCGGCAAGCTCGACCGCGCGCTCTATGTCGAGCGCGGGACGATGAGCGGGGGCTATTGCGAGCGTCTGGAGACGCGGGCGGACGGGCCGGCGCCCTATTTCGCCATCGTGCTGGTGCCGGGCTGGGGAGGACGCATATGACGAAGGCGGGCAAGACGGCGGGCCCTGCGACGGGGCGGCTGACCGTCATCGGCCTCGGGCCGGGCGAGGAACGCTTCCTCACCGGGCAGGCGCAGGCGGCGCTGGCCGAGGCCGAGGCGGTCTATGGCTACATCCCCTATCTCGACCGCGTGCCAGCCCGCGAAGGCCAGACGCGCCATCCGTCCGACAATCGCGAAGAACTGGTGCGGGCCGGCGCCGCGCTCGCCCATGCGGCGGCGGGGGCGCGGGTGGCGATGGTTTCCGGCGGCGATCCCGGCGTGTTCGCCATGGCGGCGGCGGTGATCGAGGCGATCGAGACGGGGCCGGAGGAATGGCGCGCGCTGGAGGTCGAGATCGTGCCGGGCATCACCGCCATGCTGGCGGTGGCGGCCAAGTGCGGCGCGCCGCTCGGTCATGATTTCTGCGCCGTCTCGCTGTCGGACAACCTCAAGCCGTGGGAGGTGATCGAGCAGCGCCTGCGCCTCGCGGCCAAGGCCGGCTTTGCCATGGCCTTCTACAACCCGGTGTCGAAGGCGCGCCCGCACCAGCTCGACACCGCCTTCGACATATTGCGCGAGGAACTGCCGGCCGAGGTGCCGGTGATCTTCGGGCGCGCGGTGGGAAGGCCGGACGAGCGCATCCGCGTGGTGCCGCTCGCCAATGCGCGCGGCCACATGGCCGACATGGCGACCTGCGTCATCGTCGGCTCGCCGGAGACCCGCATCGTCGCGCGCCCGGGCCGGCCGGCGCTGGTCTACACGCCCCGGCGGTCGGGGGATGCCTGATGGCGGAGGCGCTCCAGCCAGACCAGCGCCTCCTCGACGCTGCCCACGGTCTCGCCCTCCGGGCGGGGCGGGCGGGCGACCATGATCACCTCGATGCCGAGCGCGCGGGCGGCGGCGATCTTGCCATAGGTGGCGTCCCCACCGCTGTTCTTGGAGAGCACGGCGTCGATGCGGTTCTCGGTCAGCAGCGTGCGCTCGTCCGCTTCCGCGAAGGGCCCGCGCGCCTCGATGTAACGGGCGTGCGGCACGTTGAGCGGCGGCTCGACGGGATCGATGCTGCGCACGAGATAGTGGTGCTGCGGGGCGGCTTCCAGCGCGCGGACCTCGTTGCGCCCGAGCGCGGCGAGCACGCGGCGCGGGGCGGGGCCGAGTTTCTCCACCGCGTCGGCAATGTCGGCCGCCTCGGTCCAGAGATCGCCGGGAACGGGCTGCCATTCCGGCCGCACGAGGGCGAGCAGCGGCACGCCGGCGCGGCGCGCGGCCTGCGCGGCATTGCCGGACATGATGGCGGCGAAGGGGTGGGTGGCGTCGATGAGCGCATCGATGCGCTCGGCCTTCAGATGCGCCGCCAGCCCCTCCACGCCGCCGAAGCCGCCCGAGCGCGTGGGCGCGGGCTGGTCCGCCGGGTTGCGCGTGCGACCGGCAAGGGACAGGCTGAGGGCATAGCCCCCGCGGGCGGCGAGCGCCGCCGCGAGCGCGCGGGCCTCGGAAGTGCCGCCGAGGATGAGCAGGCGCGGGGCGCCGGCATCCCGGCTGTCGGAAGGCGGGTTCATGCGGGCCGTTGAGTCCATCGCGCCGGAATCCATCCTCGCGGCGCCGCGCGACGATGCGCCGGACGTGCGCTGGTTGTCCATCGTCGGCATTGGCGAGGACGGTCTCGACGGCCTGTCGCCGGCCGCGCGCGCGGTCATCGAAGCGGCGGAGATCGTGTTCGGCGGGGTGCGGCACCTCGCGCTGGCCGGCGACGCGGTGAAGGGCGAGGCGCGCGCCTGGCCGAGCCCGTTCGAGCGCGGCGTCGCCGAGGTGCTGGCGCTGCGTGGCCGCAAGGTGTGCGTGCTGGCTTCGGGCGACCCGTTCCTCCATGGCGTCGGCGCGGTGCTGGCGCGCCACGTGGCGGCCGGCGAGATCGCGGCCATGCCCGCGCCGTCCTCCTTCAGCCTCGCCGCCTCGCGGCTCGGCTGGGCGCTGGCCGAGACTGGCTGCCTCACCGTGCATGGCCGCTCGCTCGACCTTGTGCGGGCGCATCTGCACCCCGGCCGTCGGCTCTTGGTGCTGACTTCCGACGGTGCCGGGCCGGGCGAGATCGCGCGTTTGCTGACCGAGAGCGGCTTCGGCGGCTCCACGCTGCATGTGCTGGAGGCGCTGGGCGGACCGCGCGAGCGGGTGCGCTCGGGGCCGGCGGAAGGTTTCGATCTTGCCGACGTCGACCCGCTCAATCTCGTCGGCATCGAACTGGTTGCCGGGGAGGGCGCCCGCATCATCGCCCGCGCGCCGGGGCTGCCGGACGATCTCTTCGAGAATGACGGCCAGCTGACCAAGCGCGAGATCCGCGCGGTGACGCTTTCCGCGCTCAGTCCGCGCCGGGGCGAACTCCTGTGGGACATCGGCGCCGGGGCGGGGTCCGTCGGCATCGAATGGATGCTGGCCGATCCTTCGCTCCGCGCCATCGGCATCGAGGCGGACCCCGAGCGCGCCGCCCGGGCGCGGCGCAATGCCGGCGCTCTCGGCGTGCCGGGGCTGGAGATCGTCGAGGGGCTGGCGCCCGACGCGCTGGCCGGCCTTCCCGTGCCGGACGCGGTGTTCGTCGGCGGCGGGGCCGGGGCGCCGGGCGTGCTCGACGCCGCGATCGCCGCGCTGCGGCCCGGCGGGCGGCTCGTGGTCAATGCGGTGACGCTGGAGACCGAGGCGCTGCTGGTCGCCCGCCATGGCGCGCAGGGTGGGGAACTCGTCCGCCTGTCGGTCGCCCGCGCGGCGCCCGTGGGCGGACTCACCGGCTGGCGGCCGGCGATGCCGGTCACGCAATGGATCTGGGTGAAGCCGGGAGCGCGCCCGTGATCGTCGCCGGCGTCGGCAGCCGGCGCGGCGTGAGCGCGGAGGAGGTCTGCGCCTGCGTGCGCGGGGCGATGGCGCGCCATGATGTGAAGCTGTGCGACATCTCGCTGATGGCCACCCCGGCGCTGAAGGGCGGCGAGGCCGGCATCATCAAGGCGGCGCTGGACCTCGGCCTGCTGCTGGTGATGGTGCCGCAGACGCAGCTCGAGGCAGCCGGCGCCCGCGCCGTGACCCATTCCGAGCGTGTCGTCGCGCTGATGGGCGTGCCCTCGGTGGCGGAGGCCTCGGCGCTGGCGGCGGCCGGGCGGCGCTCGACGCTGATCGGGCCGCGCTTCGTGCTCGGCGCCGTGACCTGCGCATTGGCGCGGGAGGGCGTGAAGGACATGCCGACCGAAACGGACGAGGGAGCGCCGCAGAAATGACGGTTCATTTCATCGGCGCCGGCCCGGGCGCGGCGGATCTGATGACGCTGCGCGGGCGCGACCTGATCGCCCGCTCACCCGTCTGCCTCTATGCCGGCTCCATCGTGCCGCCCGAGGTGCTGGGCTGGTGCCCGCCGGGCGCGCGCATCATCGACACGGCGCCGCTCGCGCTCGACGACATCGAGGCGGAGTTTCTCGCCGCCGAGGCCGCCGGCCATGACGTGGCGCGGCTGCAATCGGGCGACCTGTCCATCTATTCGGCGGTCGCCGAGCAGGTGCGCCGGCTGGAGCGGCACGCCATCCCCTACACGCTCACCCC
Organism: Ancylobacter sp. TS-1; assembly: GCF_009223885.1. NCBI lineage: Bacteria > Pseudomonadati > Pseudomonadota > Alphaproteobacteria > Hyphomicrobiales > Xanthobacteraceae > Ancylobacter > Ancylobacter sp. TS-1. Next base: position 1,567,171 of record NZ_CP045144.1, on the reverse strand, counting down.
CGGCGTGCCGGCCTTCGCGGCGGCGAGCGCGGTGCTGGGGCGCGAGCTGACCGTGCCGGGGCTGGCACAGAGCCTCGTCGTCACCCGCGTTTCCGGCCGCGCCTCGGCCATGCCGGAAGGCGAGACGCTCGCCGCCTTCGGCGCGACGGGGGCGACGCTTGCCGTGCATCTGGCCATCCACGCGCTGGAGCGGGTGGTGGCCGAACTCGCCCCGGTCTGCGGCGCGGACTGCCCGGTTGCGGTGGTGGTGGAGGCGAGCCGGCCGGCCGAGCGGGTGATATCCGGCACACTGGCCGATATCGTCGCGAAGGTCGCCGCCGAGCCGGTGGAGCGCACCGCGCTGATCCTGGTCGGCCGCGCGCTGGCGGCGGACGGCTTTCGCGAGAGCGCGCTCTACGATGCGACCTATCAGCGGCGCTTCCGGGGGCGCGAATGAGGGCGTCCGGGAAGAACGTCATCCCCGGGCTTGAACCGGGGATCCGCGACCTCATCGCCGGAAACGCCGCATGACCGCGCGTGGATTCATCATCGCGGCGCCGCGTTCGGGCTCGGGAAAGACCACGGTGACGCTCGGCGTGGCGGCGGCGCTGGCGGCGCGCGGCGTGCGAGTGCGGGCGGTCAAGTCCGGGCCGGACTATATCGACCCGGCCTTCCATGCCGCCGCGACCGGGCAGCCGGGCCTCAATCTCGACAGCTTCGCCATGAGCCCGGCGCTGGTCGACGCGCTGGCCGGCGAGGCCGCGCGCGAGGCCGACCTCGTGGTCGTCGAGGCGTCGATGGGCCTGTTCGACGGCATCGGCGGCGAGGCGGGGCGCAGCGGCGCGGCGGCGGATCTCGCCGCCCGGCTCGACCTGCCGGTGGTGCTGGTGCTCGACATTTCCGGTCAGTCGCAATCGGCCGCCGCCGTGGTGCGCGGCTTCGCCACCCACGACCCGGCGGTGCGCATCGCCGGGGTGATCCTCAACAAGGTGGCGAGCGAGCGCCACCGGGCGCAGGCGAGCGAGGCGATCGCGGCGCTGGGTATCCAGATATTGGGCAGCCTGCCGCGTGACGGGGCGACAAGCCTGCCGGAGCGCCATCTCGGCCTCGTGCAGGCGGCCGAGCATCCCGCCCTCGCGGCGGCGCTCGACGAGCTGGCGGCGCGGGCGCGGGCGCATATCGACCTCGACGCGCTGGTCGCGCTGGCGGCGCCGATCCGCGTCGGCGGGCCGGCGCCGGTGGCGCTGCCTCCGCCCGGCCAGCGCATCGCGCTGGCGCGCGACGTCGCCTTCTCCTTCGCCTACGAGCATCTGCTCGCCGGCTGGCGGCGGGCGGGGGCGGAAATCCTGCCCTTCTCGCCGCTCGCCGACGAGGCGCCTGCCGACACGGCGGATGTGTGCTGGCTGCCGGGCGGCTATCCCGAGCTGCACGGCGGCACCCTCGCCCAGGCGGGGCGCTTCCTCGACGGCGTGCGCGAATTCGCGCGGACGCGGCCGGTGCATGGCGAGTGCGGAGGCTTCATGGTGCTGGGCGAGGCGATCGAGGACGCCGAGGGCACCTCCCACCGCATGCTCGGCCTGCTCGGCCACGCCACCAGCTTCGCCCGGCGCCGGCTCAATCTCGGCTACCGCCGCGCGGTGACGCTCACCGCCTCGCCGGTGGGGCCGGCGGGAACGCGGTTGCGCGGACATGAGTTCCATTATGCCAGCGTCACACATCGCGGCGACGATGCGCCGCTGGTCGAACTGAGCGACGGGCAGGGTAAGTCTCTGGGGCCTGCCGGCAGCCGACGCGGGCCGGTGTCGGGGACTTTCTTCCACGTCATCGCGGTCGACCAACCACTGGAGTGAGCCATGAACGCCTTTCGCCGCTTTCTCGTCCTTCTGGCCGGGCTGATGGGAGCGTCGGGCGTGGCGGCGGCAGCGGCGGGGGCGCACATGAACCCCGATCCGAACCTCCTCACCGCCGCCTATTTCCTCATGTTCGGCGCGCCGGCGGTGATCGGCGCGGTTGCGTTTGCCGCCGCGCGGGGGGCGGAATGGTCTCTGGCTACCTCGGGGGCGGCGGTGATCGCACTGGGAACGGTGCTGTTTTCAGGTGCACTGGCGGCGCGAGCCCTTTGGGGCATCGTGATTTTTCCTATGGCCGCGCCGACCGGCGGGACTATGCTGATCCTCGGGTGGCTGGTCCTGGGACTGGCGGCTTTCGAGCGGAGAGCCCGTGTCGGCTGAAGTTGGCCAAAAGGTTGCATCAAGCAGGATGAGTCGTCGTCGCCCGTCCCGTCCGGGCTGGCGGCCGCAACGGGAGCACTAGCTGCACATGTCAGTCGAGGTCGAAGATAAGATGCTGGACAAGCCGGAGACCGCCGCCCGCGCCACACCTGCCGCGGCGGGCGACGATGTCGCCAAGTTCCGCGCCGCCGTGATCGCCAAGCTCACCTATGCGGTGGGCAAGAATCCGGCGGCGGCGAGCGATCGCGACTGGTTCCTGGCCACGGCCTTCGCCACCCGCGACCGCATTGTCGACCGCTGGGTGACGTCCACCCGGCAGACCTATTCGGAAGGCCGCAAGCGGGTTTACTACCTCTCGCTGGAATTCCTGATCGGCCGCCTGCTGTTCGACGCGCTCACCAATCTTGAGCTGCTGGACACGGTGCGGGCGGCGCTCGGCGATCTCGGCGTCGATCTCGACCGGCTGCGTCAGGTCGAGCCGGACGCGGCGCTCGGCAATGGCGGCCTCGGCCGTCTGGCGGCCTGCTTCATGGAAAGCATGGCGACGCTCTCCATCGCCGCCTATGGCTACGGCATCCGCTACGACCACGGCCTGTTCCGCCAGCGCATCAAGAATGGCTGGCAGATGGAATATCCCGAGGACTGGCTGTCCTTCGGCAATCCGTGGGAATTCGAGCGCCCCGAAGTGCTCTACGACATCGGCTTCGGCGGCTCGGTCGAGGCGATCTCCACCGGCGGCGACCGCAAGAAGCAGGTCTGGCACCCGGCCGAGACGGTGGAAGCGGTCGCCTATGACACGCCCATCGTCGGCTGGCGCGGCCGCCATGTGAACACGCTGCGCCTGTGGTCGGCGCGCGCGGTCGACCCGCTGCGGCTCGACGCCTTCAACCAGGGCGACCATGTCGGCGCGCTGGCCAACCAGGTGAAGGCCGAGGCGATCTCCAAGGTGCTCTACCCGTCCGACGCCACCCCGGCCGGACAGGAACTGCGCCTGCGGCAGGAATACTTCTTCACCGCCGCCTCGCTGCACGACCTTATCCGCCGCCACATCGACAGCTTCGGCGACATCCGCTCGCTGCCCGACAAGGTGTCGATCCAGCTCAACGACACCCACCCCGCGATCGCGGTGGCCGAACTGATGCGCGTGCTGCTCGACGAGAACGACATCGAGTGGGACGAGGCGTTCGACATCACCACCCGCACCATCTCCTACACCAACCACACGCTCCTGCCCGAGGCGCTGGAGACCTGGCCGGTGCCGCTGATGGAGCGCGTGCTGCCGCGCCACATGCAGATCATCTACCAGCTGAACGCCAAGCATCTGGAGCGGGTGCGCACCGAGTTCCCCGGCGACGACGCGCTGCTCTCCTCCGTGTCGCTGATCCAGGAAGATCACGGCCGGCGCGTGCGCATGGGCAACCTCGCCTTCCTCGGCTCGCACTCGATCAACGGCGTCGCGGGGCTGCACAGCGACCTGATGACCACCACGGTCTTCAAGGATTTCTACCGGCTGTTCCCCGAGCGGATGAACAACAAGACCAACGGCATCACCTTCCGCCGCTGGCTCTACCAGTCCAATCCGGCGCTCACCAACCTGCTGATCGACGTGTGCGGCCCGGCCGTGCTGGACGACGCCAGCCAACTCACCAAGCTCGCCGCGCTCGCCTCCGATTCGTCGCTGCACGACCGCCTCGCGGCGGCGCGCCGCCAGAACAAGGTGGCGCTGGCCCGCCTGATCCGCGACCGGCTCGACATCAAGGTCAATCCGGGCGCGCTGTTCGACGTGCAGATCAAGCGCATCCACGAGTACAAGCGCCAGCTTCTCAACGTGCTGGAGACCATCGCGCTCTATGACGCGATGCGCGCCAATCCGGCCAAGAACTGGGCGCCGCGCGTCAAGATCTTCTCCGGCAAGGCGGCGGCGAGCTACCAGATGGCCAAGCTGATCATCAAGCTGGCCAACGACGTCGCCAAGGTGGTGAACGACGACCCGACCGTGCGCGACCTGCTCAAGGTGGTGTTCCTGCCCAACTACAACGTCTCGCTGGCCGAGGTCATCATCCCGGCGGCCGACCTGTCGGAGCAGATCTCCACTGCCGGCATGGAAGCCTCGGGCACCGGCAACATGAAGATGGCGCTCAACGGCGCGCTCACCATCGGCACGCTCGACGGCGCCAATGTCGAGATCAAGGACCATGTCGGCGACGACAACATCTTCATCTTCGGCCTGACCGCCGAGGAGGTCGAGGAGCGTCGCCGCAACGGCATCGACGAGGCCGGGGCGATTCGCAATTCGGCGCATCTCGGCGAGGTGCTGGACGCCGTCGGCTCGGGCGTGTTCTCGCCGGACGAGCCGGACCGCTTCAAGCCGCTGGTCGACGCGCTGCGCCACCACGATTTCTTCCTGGTGACGCCGGACTTCGACGCCTACTGGGACGCCCAGCGCGCCGTCGACGCCCGCTGGAACGACCGCGCCGCCTGGTGGACCTCCAGCGCCCTCAACACCGCCAATATGGGCTGGTTCTCCTCCGACCGGACCATCACCGAATACGCCACCGACATCTGGAACGTGCCGGTGCGCCCCATCCGCTGACCCCGACGGGCCATGCGGCAGCCGCCGCATGGCCCGTCCTTTCCGGCTTTCGCCACGATTAAGTGGCCGTGAATGTGGACTTTGTCTTGCCGGTAGAGGAACCTTCACTCTCCCCGGGTCTTGATCCCGGTCGTCCGGGTCGGGAGAGGTTGGCAGTGATGTTCGCGTGGCAGGCGCCCGACCGGGAGGTCGACGCACTCGTTGGGGGCCGCCACAACGATCCGTTCGGCCTGCTGGGCCCGCATGAGAGCGCCGACGGCCTCGTCATCCGCGCCTTCGTTCCCCATGCCGGCACGCTGGAGGCCATCGAGCCCGACGGCACGCGAATCGCCGCGCTGTCCCGCCGCCACGACGCCGGATTCTTCGAGGCGCTGGTGCCCGGCCGTCCCGCCTGGGCGCGCTACCGCCTGCGGGCGCGCAATGACGGCGGCGAATGGGAGCTCGACGATCCCTATTCCTTCGGGCCCGTGCTCGGCCCGATCGACGACTATCTGCTCGTCGAGGGAACCCATCGCCTGCTTTATGAGCGGCTCGGCGCGCATCCCTGCGAGCATGAGGGCGTGGCGGGCGTGCGCTTCGCGGTGTGGGCGCCGAACGCCTCGCGCGTCTCGGTGGTCGGCGACTTCAACACTTGGGACGGGCGCCGCCACCAGATGCGCAAGCGCGTCGACAGCGGGCTGTGGGAGCTTTTCGCCCCCGGCGTCGGCGAAGGCACCATCTACAAATACGAGATCGCCGCCGCCGACGGCCGCCTGCTGCCGCTGAAGGCCGACCCGTTCGGCTTCCGCGGCGAGTTCCGCCCCGCCACCGGCTCGGTGGTGGCGCGCACCGACACGTTCGAGTGGCACGACGAGGCCCATATCGCCGCCCGCGCGCAGGGCGAGGCGCGCCGCAAGCCGATGAGCGTCTACGAGGTGCATCTGGGCTCCTGGCGGCGCGGCGAGTGGGGCCGCTTCCTGACCTATGACGAACTGGCCGACCAGCTCGTCTCCTATGCCGCCTGGATGGGCTTCACCCATATCGAGCTGCTGCCCATCTCCGAGCACCCGCTCGACGCTTCCTGGGGCTACCAGCCGATCGGCCTGTTCGCGCCGACCAGCCGCTTCGGCGACCCGGCCGGCTTTGCCCGCTTCGTCGACCGCGCGCATCAGGCGGGGCTGTCGGTGATCCTCGACTGGGTGCCGGCGCATTTCCCGACCGACATTCACGGCCTCGCCCATTTCGACGGCTCGACGCTCTACGAGCATCCCGACCCCCGGCGCGGCTTCCACCCCGACTGGAATACGGCGATCTACGACTTCGGCCGGCGCGAAGTCGCCAATATGCTGATCGCCAACGCGCTGTACTGGCTCGACCGTTTCCACATCGACGGTCTGCGCGTCGATGCGGTGGCCTCGATGCTCTATCTCGACTATTCGCGCCGGCAAGGGGAATGGTCGCCCAACCCCGACGGCTCCAACGACAACAAGGACGCCGTCGCCTTCCTGCGCCGGGCCAACGAGGCCATCTATGCCGAGCATCCCGGCACCGTGGTGATCGCCGAGGAATCGACCTCCTGGGCCGGCGTCTCGCAGCCGGTCTATGCCGGCGGCCTCGGCTTCGGCTTCAAGTGGAACATGGGCTGGATGCACGACACGCTCGACTACATGTCGACCGGCGCCGTCTACCGTCCCTGGCACCACGACAAGATCACCTTCGGCATCACCTACGCCTTTTCGGAAAACTTCGTGCTGCCGCTCTCCCATGACGAGGTGGTGCACGGTAAGGGCACGATCTTCGGCCGCATGCCGGGCGACGACTGGCAGCGCTTCGCCACCCAGCGCGCCTATTACGGGCTGATGTGGGCCTATCCCGGCAAAAAGCTGCTGTTCATGGGCCAGGAATTCGCCCAGCGCCGCGAATGGAGCGAGGAACGCTCGCTCGACTGGCACCTGACCGACCAGGGCCCGCACCATCGCGGCATGCAGATGCTGGTGCGCGACCTCAATTTCCTCTACCGCGACGTGATCGCTCTGCACGCCCGCGACTGCGAGCCGGAAGGCTTCCGCTGGATCGTGGTCGACGACAAGGACCAGTCGGTGTTCGCCTGGCTCCGGTTCGGGGCGGAGGGCGACCCGCCGGTGGCGATGGTCGCCAACCTCACCCCGGTGCCGCGCACCGACTACCGGCTCGGCCTGCCGCAGGCCGGCAGGTGGCGCGAGATCCTCAATACCGACGCGGCAGGCTATGGCGGCTCCGGCCTCGGCAATCTCGGCGCGGTGACGGCCCATGCCGACCCCGCGCACGGGCTGCCGGCCAGCGCGCGCGTGGTCTTGCCGCCGCTCGCCACACTCTACTTCATATGGGAACCGGAAGAGGCCGCGCCGCAGGGCGCGACCGGCGACCGGCAATAGAGACTTCAGGGAGACGACGCTTCATGGCACGGCCGACGCTTCAGCATGCTCCTCTGGCCCGTTCGGCCATGGCCTATGTCCTTGCCGGTGGCCGGGGCAGTCGTCTCATGGAGCTGACGGATCGCCGCGCCAAGCCGGCCGTCTATTTCGGCGGCAAGTCGCGCATCATCGACTTCGCGCTGTCCAATGCCATTAATTCGGGCATCCGCCGCATCGGCGTCGCCACCCAGTATCAGGCCCACAGCCTGATCCGGCACATGCAGCGCGGCTGGAACTTCCTGCGGCACGAGCGCAATGAGAGCTTCGACGTGCTGCCGGCGAGCCAGCGCGTCTCCGAGACCATGTGGTATCTCGGCACGGCCGATGCCGTGTTCCAGAACCTCGACATCATCGAGGCCTATGACACCCGGCACATCATCATCCTGGCCGGCGACCACATCTACAAGCAGGACTACGAGATCATGCTCCAGCAGCATGTCGACCAGGGCGCGGACGTCACGGTCGGCTGCCTCGAAGTCCCGCGCGGGGAGGCGAGCGCCTTCGGCGTCATGCATGTCGACGCCAAGGACCGCATCATCTCCTTCCTCGAAAAGCCGAAGGACCCGCCGCCGATGCCGGGCAAGCCGGACAAGGCGCTGGCCTCGATGGGCATCTATGTCTTCGAGACCAAGTTCCTCATCGACCAGCTGCGCCGCGACGCCGCCGATCCGCTGTCGACGCATGATTTCGGCAAGGACATCATCCCCTACATCGTCAAGCACGGCAAAGCCTCGGCGCACCATTTCGCGCGCTCCTGCGTGCGCTCGGACATGGAGACCGCGCCCTACTGGCGCGACGTCGGCACGGTCGATGCCTATTGGGAAGCCAATATCGACCTGACCGGCGTGGTGCCAGAACTCGACCTCTACGACCGCGACTGGCCGATCTGGACCTATGCCGAGATCACGCCGCCGGCGAAGTTCGTGCATGACGACGAGGGCCGGCGCGGACAGGCGATTTCCTCGCTGGTGTCGGGCGGCTGCATCATCTCCGGCTCGTCGCTGCGCCGGGCGCTGCTGTTCACCGGCGTGCGGATCAATTCCTACGGCTCGATCGAGAACGGGGTGATTCTGCCCTATGTCGAGGTCGGGCGGTCGGCGCGGCTGAAGAACGTGGTGATCGACTCGCATGTGCGCATTCCCGAGGGGCTGGTGGTCGGCGAGGATCCGGTCCTCGACGCCTCACGTTTCCGCCGGACCGAGAAGGGCATCTGCCTCATCACCCAGTCGATGATCGACCGGCTGTCGAGCTGATGCGGCCCCGCGCCCGGACAAGTCATCCGGGTGACGGGGAGCGGGCCTAATGGTGCAGGACGGCGCGGGGCGCGGCAGCGGCAGGCTGGCGCGGAATATGCAGCCGGGAATTCAGTGCGCGGGATCGGGGCGTGTCATCCTTGAAGGTTCTTTCGGTCGTTTCGGAAGTTTTTCCGCTGGTGAAGACCGGCGGCCTGGCCGATGTGGCCGGCGCGCTGTCGGCGGCGCTGGCGCCGCACGGCGTCATGCTGCGCACGCTGATCCCCGGCTATCCCTCCGTCATGGCGGCGCTGGAGTCGGGCGAGCCGGTCCACCGCTTCGACCAGCTCTTCGGCGGGCCGGCGCGGCTGCTGGCGGGCCGGGCCGGCGGGCTCGACCTCTTCGTCGTCGACGCGCCCCATCTCTATGACCGGCCCGGCGGCCCCTATGTCGGGCCGAACGGCGTCGACTGGCCCGACAATGCCCAGCGCTTCGCCGCGCTCGGCGTAGTGGCGTCGGGTCTCGGCCTCGGGCTGGTGCCGGGCTTCGTGCCGGACATCGTGCACGCCCATGACTGGCAGGCGGGTCTTGCCCCGGCCTATCTGCACTATTCCGGCACGCGGCGGCCGGGCACGGTGATGACGATCCACAACATCGCCTTCCAGGGCCAGTTCCCGGCACCGGTGGCGGCGCTGCTCGGCCTGCCGCCGCATGCCTTCGCGATCGACGGCATCGAGTATTACGGCATGGTCGGCTACCTCAAGGCCGGCCTGCAGCTTGCCGACCGCATCACCACCGTCTCGCCGGGCTATGCCGGGGAGATCCTGCTGCCGGACGGCGGCATGGGGCTCGACGGCCTGCTCAACATGCGCAGCCACGTGCTCTCGGGCATCCTCAACGGGCTCGACGACGAGGCGTGGAACCCGGCCACCGACCCGCTGATCGCGGCGCGCTTCGACGCCAAGGCGATGAAGGGACGCGCGGCCAACAAGGTGGCCTTGAAGGCGGCCTTCGGCCTCGATCCGGACCCGGACGCGCTGCTGTTCGGCGTGGTCAGCCGGCTGTCCTGGCAGAAGGGGCTGGACCTGCTGGCCGACAGCCTCGGCACGCTGCTCGGGCTCGGCGCGCAACTCGTGCTGCTCGGCTCGGGCGATGCCGATCTTGCCGGGCGCTTCGCCGGGGCGGCGCAGGCGCATCCCGGCCGCATCGGCGTGCGCCTCGGCTATGACGAGGCGGTGGCGCACCGGCTTCAGGCCGGCTCCGACGTGCTGATCGTGCCCTCGCGCTTCGAGCCCTGCGGGCTCACCCAGCTTTCCGCGCTGCGCTATGGCGCGCTGCCGCTGGTGGCGCGTGTCGGCGGCCTCGCCGACACGGTGATCGATGTCAACGAGATGGCCCGCACGACGGGGGTGGGAACCGGCGTGCAGTTCTCTCCCGTGACCGCGCCGGCGCTGCAACTCGCGCTCAAGCGCGTCGCCGGGCTGTGGCAGGACAAGGCGCTGTGGAAGAAGCTCCAGCGCAACGCCATGAGCACGGACGTCTCGTGGCAGCGCGCCGCCGGCCAGTATGACGCGCTGTTCCGCCAGCTCGCGGCGGAGCGCGGCGCGTGAGTTCCTATTCCGTCGCGTCCGGACGTCCCGAGCCGATGGGCGTCACCGCCGACGCCTCCGGCGTCAATGTGGCGGTGTTCTCGGCCCATGCCGAGCGGATTGAGTTCTGCCTGTTCGACGCGGCGGGCGAGGTCGAGATCGCCCGCATCGCCCTGCCGGAACGCACCGGTGACATTTTCCACGGCCATGTCGCCGGCGTGCCGGCGGGCGCGCGCTACGGGCTGCGCGCGGTGGGGCCGTGGGCGCCGGAGCAGGGGCACCGCTTCAATCCCTACAAGCTGCTGGTCGATCCCTATGCCAGCCGGCTCGACCGGCCGTTCCGGCTCGATCCGTCAATGTTCGACGCCCGCGCCCGCGGTGCCGCGCGCGACGAGACCGACAGCGCCGCCGCCGTGCCGAAGGCCATCGTGCCCGCGTCCGCCGCTCCCGGGGTAGGGCTGGTGGAGCGCGCGCCGTCGCCGCCGTTCCGCTGGGATGCGCAGGTGTTCTACGAGCTGCATGTGCGCGGCTTCACGAAGCTGAACGAGGCCCTTCCGGCCGAGATGCGCGGCACCTTCGCGGCGCTGGCCGAGCCGGCCGCGCTCGACCATCTGGTGCGGCTCGGCGTCACCACGGTCGAGCTGATGCCGGCCATGGCGTGGATCGACGAGCGGCATTTGCCGCCGCTCGGGCTGACCAATTACTGGGGCTACAACCCGCTGGTGTTCGGCGCGCCCGATCCGCGCCTCGCCCCGGGCGGCTTCGAGGAGGTCACGCGCGCCATCGCCGCGCTGCACGGCGCCGGCATCGCGGTGGTGCTCGATGTCGTGCTGAACCATACCGGCGAGAGCGACGAATTCGGCCCGACGGTGAGCCTGCGCGGCCTCGACAACGCGACCTATTACCGGCACGCCAAGGACGATCCCGCGCGCCTGCTCAACGATGCCGGCACCGGCAACACGCTGGCGCTGGAGCGGGCGCCGGCGCTGCGGCTCGGCATGGACGCGCTGCGGCGCTGGGCGGCCTGCGGGCTCGACGGCTTCCGCTTCGATCTCGCCGCCACGCTGGGGCGGCGAGTGGACGGTTTCGATCCCGATGCGCCCTTCCTCGCCGCGCTCCAGCAGGACCCCCTGCTGCGCGATCTCGCGCTGATCGCCGAGCCGTGGGACATCGGGCCGGGCGGCTATCAGGTCGGCCAGTTCCCGCCCGGCTGGGGCGAATGGAACGACCGCTTCCGCGACACGGCCCGGCATTTCTGGCGCGGCGACGGGCCGGTGGGCGAGCTGGCGACCCGGCTTTCCGGCTCGGCCGACATCTTCGCACGGCGGCACCGGCCGCTGTCGCGCGGGATCAACTTCGTCACCGCCCATGACGGCTTCACGCTCGCCGACCTCGTCGCTTTCGAGCACAAGCACAACGAGGCGAATGGCGAGCAGAACCGCGACGGCACCGACAATAACGGCAGTTGGAACCACGGCGTCGAGGGCTGGACCGAGGATCCCGCCATCAACGCCGCGCGGCGGGGCGACATGCGGGCGCTGCTGGCGACGCTGCTGGCGTCGCGCGGCACGCCGATGCTCACCATGGGCGACGAGTGCGGCCGCTCGCAGGCCGGCAACAACAACGCCTATGCACAGGACAACGAACTGACCTGGCTCGACTGGTCGAAGCTGGACGAGGATCTCGCCGCCTTCACCGCCCGGCTGGTGAAGCTGCGGCTCGACCATCCCGCCCTGCGGGGGGAGGCGCCGCTGACCGGGCGTCCGCCTGATGCCAGCGGCCTTGCCGATGTGGAATGGCGCAGCCCTGAGGGCGGGCCGGTCGACTGGGACGGGCCCGGCACGCGCACGCTGGTCGCGGTGTTCTACTCGCCCGCCGGCGACGGGCAGGGCGCCGACCGCGTGGCGGTGGCGCTCAACGCTTCGGGCGAGGCCCGGCAACTGGTGCTGCCGCTCCCCCGCGAGGGCTTCGTCTGGCGCACGGCGCTCGACACCGCGCAGCCGGACGGGATTACGCGCGAGGGGCAGGACGCGCTCGCCGCGCGCTCCGTGCGGATCGCGGTCGAGGAACCCGTCGCGGGCGGATCGCGCGGAAGCGGCGATCCTCAGCTCCTGCAGCGGCTTGCCGCCGGGGCGGGCATCGACGCGGAATGGTGGGACGTCACCGGCACGCATCAGGAGGTCGGCGACGATACCAAGCGCGCCCTGCTGGCGGCGCTGCGGCTGCCGGCCGGTACCGACGGGGAGGTGCGCGATAGCCTGGCGCTGCTGTCCGAGCAGCGTTTCGGGGCCGACCTGCCGCCGGCACGCGTGCTGCGGACCGGCGCGCCGCGCCTGCTGACGCTGGCGGGAGCGGCGGCCGACGCGCCGCGCCGGCTCGACCTCGCCATCCGCCTCGAGGACGGCGGCAGTCTCGAATTTCCGGTGCGCCCGGAGGACGGGCGCCGCGACACCGTCGAGCGGCCGGACGGACGGCTGGCCACGATCCGCACCATCGAACTGCCGGAACTACCGGTCGGTCGGCACCGTCTGGTGCTCGGCGCGGCCGAATGCCGGCTGACCGTGGCGCCGCGCGCCTGCTACCTGCCGGCGAGCCTCGCGGACGGCGGGCGGATCGCCGGCATCGGCACGCATCTCTACACGCTGCGGCGCGCGCAGGACGACCAGGGCATCGGCGACTTCACGGCGCTGGGCGACCTCGCCGCGCTGGCGGCCGGCGCCGGCATGGAGGTGCTGGGCCTCAACCCGCTGCACGCGCTGTTTCCGCACGAGCGCGAGCGGGCGAGCCCCTATTCGCCGTCCGACCGGCGCTTCCTCGATCCGATCTATATCGACATTGCCGCGCTGGGCATGGACCTCGCCGGCTTCGCGGCGGTCGCGGGCGAGGCGAGCGTCGACTACAGCGCAGTGTGGGCGGCCAAGGAGGCGGCGCTGAAAGGCGCCTTCGCGGCGTTCCAGAAGGCGCCGGACCCCGATTTCGACCGCTTCGTCACGGAGGGCGGGCAGACGCTGGCCCGCTTCGCGCTGCATCAGGCGATAGCCGCCGCGCATCCGGGCACAAGCTGGCGCGACTGGCCGGGCGGGCTCGCCGAGGCGGACGGGCCGGCGTCCGAGAGCTTCGGGCGCGAGAATGCCGGGGCGGTGCGCTTCGCGCTCTGGCAGCAATGGGTTGCCGACCGCCAGTTCGCCGCCGCTGCCGCGAAGGCGCGCGCGGCGGGGCTGTCGCTCGGCTTCTACCGGGACCTCGCGGTCGGCACCACGCCGGATGGGGCGGAGGCGTGGTCGGAGGCCTCCATGCTGATGCCGGGCGTCACCATCGGCGCGCCGCCCGATCCGCTGGGACCGGAAGGGCAGAACTGGAACCTGCCGCCCTTCGACCCGCTGGCGCTGACCCGCGACGGCTATGAGCGCTATGCCGGCCTCGTGCGCGCCAATATGCGCCATGCCGGGGCGCTCCGGATCGACCATGTAATGGGGCTGCGCCGGCTGTTCCTCATCCCGCACGGGGCCAGCGGGGCGGAGGGCACCTATCTCGCCATGCCCTTCGAGGACCTCGCCGGGCAGGTGGCGCTGGAGAGCGAGCGAGCGAAATGCCTCGTGGTGGGCGAGGATCTCGGCACCGTGCCGTTCGGCATGCGCGACCAGCTCAACGACGAGCGCATGCTGTCCTACCGGGTGCTGTGGTTCGAGCGGAACGGCGAGGACTTCATTCCGCCGGCCGATTATCCGGCTTTGGCGGCGGCGTGTGTGTCGACGCACGACTTGCCGACGCTGGCCGGCTGGTGGGCGGCGGTGGACCTCGACGAGCGCCGCGCACTCGGCCTCGAGGATGAGGCGAGCCATGCGGCGGCGCTGGAGGGCCGCGCCCGCGAGCGCGAGCATCTCGCGCAGGCGCTGCTGAGGGAGGGGCTCATCGCGCAGGTGCCGGCCGCCGATGCGCCGCTCGACGACGACTTTCTCGCCGCCGTGCACGGCTATGTCGCGCGCACCCCTTCCATGCTCGCCTTTGCCCAACTCGACGACCTTGCCGGCGAGAGCGTGGCGGTCAATTTGCCGGGCACCGACCGCGAGCGGCCGAACTGGCGGCGCCGGCTCGCCCGCCCGCTGCGGGAGGTGATGGAAAGCGCCCGCGCCCGCGCCGCGCTCGCGGCGATGACGCGCGAGCGCGGCGGCGGCTGAACCCGGTCAGGGTGTCGTCGGCGCGGGGGCATTCGGCGCCGGCACGGCCGGCGGCGGGGTCGTCATCGTGTCCGGCGCCGGGGGCGGCGGCGTGACCGGATCGGCCGCCGGAGGCACGGCGGGCGTCGTCGCGGCCGGCGGCGTCGGGTTCTCGGTCGGCTGTGGCGTCATCCGCCCCGAATACTGGACGGCGGCATAGGCCGCCAGGAGGAGGACGACGGCGGCGAGGATCAGCAGGGTGTTGCGGCTCATGGGCGCGTCTCCGGCGGGCGGTGGGCCGCGAGCGGATGATGCCGGGCCGGCCGGCGCGTGCCGCTCCCGAAATCGCTTCCGCACGCAGATTTCGATTGTCCCAACGTGACGATTAGACGAAAGTTCCGACATGCCCGGCATGGCTCGCCTGCCGGGACAAGGAGCGAGCCGCGAACGCGGCCACGCTGCCCGCAATGTCGGGCCGGACAGGGAGGGACCGAACATGCCGCACGCCGATTTCGACGTTGTTACGCTCTCGCCTTCCACCGTGCGCGTGATGCACCGTGTGGCCCACCACATCTATGAGTTCGCGCTGGTGGACGATGGCGACGGCCGCCGCGTGGTGAGCCGTGGGCCGCAGATCACCTTCGGCCGGGATTGTGTGATCCCCGCCTGGGACCTTGTCGGCGTGGCCGAGCAGGTCGCCGCCGCCACGGCGCGCCATACCGGCATGATCGACTGACGACGCCCGCGCCCTGAACGGCCCGGCCGCCCGCGCGGCCGCTTCGCGACGCGCGGCCCCCGGGCCGTGATCGCTCGCTTTTCCCTCCGCCGACCGCCTCGTGCGCCCTTGCGCGGGCCGCCGCCGTGCGTCCGCATGCCCCTTCGCGACCGCCGGATGGGTGCTGGTATCCCGCGATCAATCATGTATATGGAGAAATACATGTATATCGGCGGATATACGGAACAGGGAGCCACGCCATGTCGTCTCGCCGTCTTTTCCTGCGCCGCGCCTCGGCGTTGCTCGCCTTCGCCGGCCTCGTCGGCGTCTTGCTCGCGCCGGCCGGCCTGCGCGCGCAGGAGACCGTGCCGACCGTCTTCGCCGCCGCCAGCCTGACCAACGCCTTCCAGGACATCGGCAAGCTCTACAAGGAGAAGACCGGCAAGGACGTGACCTTCTCCTTCGCCGCCTCCTCGTCACTCGCCAAGCAGCTTGAGGCCGGCGCCCCCGCCGCCATCTTCGCCTCGGCCGACAACAAATGGATGGACTATGCCGAGGGCAGGGACCTGACCCTCAAGGCCACCCGTGTCACCCCCATCGGCAACAGCCTCGTGCTGATCGCCCCCGCCGACAGGGCGAGGGACGTGACCATCGACGGGTCGTTCGACTGGCTCGCCTTCCTCGGCGCTGACGGCAGGATCGCTACCGGCCTCACCGACAGCGTGCCGATCGGCATCTATGCCAAGGCGGCGCTGACCAGCCTCGGCCAGTGGGACAAGGTGAAGGCGCGCATCGTCGGCACCGAGAGCGTGCGCGCCGCGCTGGCGCTGGTCGAGCGCGGCGAGGCCGCCGCCGGCATCGTCTATTCCACCGACGCCGCCATCGCCAGGAACGTGAAGGTCATCGCCACCTTCCCGTCCGACAGCCACCCGCCGGTCGAGTATCCGTTCGAGATCGTGAAGGGGCAGGACAATCCGGCGACGCGGGCGTTCTTCGCCTTCCTCACCAGCCCGGAGGCGAAGGCGGTGTACGCCAAATACGGCTTCGTGGTGAAGTGACGTCCTCCTCTTGAGAGGGCAAGCGGATCGAGCCGTGTGCGTGCTTCGAGGCCGGCCATTCGGCCGGCACCTCAGCATGACGTAACGTGCTGGATCATGAGAACCACGTCATCCTGAGGTGCTCGCGCAGCGAGCCTCGAAGGATGTTCGTTTCAGGGCGGAAAGCATGCTCACCCCCGAGGAATGGACGGCCGTCCTGCTGAGCCTGAGGGTCGCTTTCTGGGCGACCTTCTGGAGTCTGCCCGTCGCCGTGCTGACGGCCTGGGTGCTGGCGCGCGGGCGCTTTCCCGGCCGGGGGATGCTGGACGGCATCGTCTATCTGCCGCTGGTGCTGCCGAAGGTGGTGGTGGGCTATCTTCTCCTCCTCACGCTGGGCGCGCGCGGCTTCATCGGCCAGTATCTCGACGCCTGGTTCGGCATAAAGCTGATCTTCACCACGGCCGGCGCCACGGTGGCGGCTGCCGTGGTGAGCTTCCCGCTCACCGTCAACGCCATCCGCCTCGCGCTGGAGGCGGTCGACCGGGGGCTGGAGACGGCGGCGCGCACGCTGGGCGCCTCACGGCTCGACGTGTTCTTCTCGGTGACGCTGCCGCTGATGCTGCCGGGCATCCTCTCCGGCGCGCTGCTCGCCATCGCCTCGGCGCTGGGCGAGTTCGGCGCCACCATCACCTTCGTCTCCAATATCGAGGGCCAGACCCGCACCATCCCGCTCGCCATCTACAGCGCCACTCACATCCCGGACGGTGACGCCATGGCGCTGCGGCTGACGCTTGTGTCGGTCGTGCTGGCGCTCGCCGCGCTGCTGCTGGCGAGCCTCGTCGACCGGCGCATCCGCGCGCTGATCGGGCGGGCGTGAGGGCGCCATGATCGAGATCGATATCCGCCTCGCCCGTCCGGGTGGCTTCGTGCTGGAGGCGACCTTCCAGGCGCCCGGCGCCGGGGTGACGGCTCTGTTCGGTCGCTCGGGGGCGGGCAAGACGACCATCATCCAGGCGCTGGCCGGCGTGGTGCGCCCCGATGCCGGGCGCATCGTCGTGGACGGCGAGGTGTTCTTCGATGCGGCGCGCGGCATCGACCTGCCCATAGAGGCGCGGCGCACCGGCTATGTGTTCCAGGATGCGCGGCTGTTTCCCCATCTCTCGGTGGAGCGGAACCTGCGCTATGGCGAGCGGCGCACCCGGGTCACGGAGCGGCGCATCGACTTCGGGGCGGTGGTCGACCTGCTCGGCATCGGCCATCTGCTGGCGCGCCGGCCGCACACGCTCTCCGGCGGCGAGCGCCAGCGCGTCGCCATCGGCCGGGCGCTGCTGGCGCAGCCGCGCCTTTTGCTGATGGACGAGCCGCTGGCTGCGCTCGACGCGGCGCGCAAGGCGGAGATCCTGCCCTATATCGACCGCCTGCGCGACGCGATGGGGCTGCCGGTGCTCTATGTCAGCCACTCCATCGACGAGGTGCTGCGCCTGTCCGACCGTATCGTGGTGCTGCACGAGGGCCGGCAGGTGGCGGCCGGCACGGTCGGGGAGGTGATGGCGCGCCCGGAGGTGGTGCCGGTGGTTGGCCGCTTCGACATTGGCAGCGTGCTCGACTGCGTGGTCGCCGGGCACGATGGCGGCTACGCGCTCTCCGACCTTGCCTTCGCCGGCGGGACGCTGCGCGTGCCGCAGGTCGCCCTGCCTGTCGGCGCGCCGGTGCGGGCGCGGGTGCGCGCGCGCGACGTGGCGCTGGCGCTGGCGAAGCCCGAAGGCGTCTCGGTCTCCAACCTGTTCCCGGCGGTCGTGGAGGAGGTGCGGCTACAGGAGGGCCCTTATGCCGATGTGGCGCTCGCCCTCAGCGAGGGGCGGCTTTCCTCCATGGTCACGCGCGAGAGCGTGGAGCGGCTGGGGCTGCGCCCCGGCCTTTCCGTCTGGGCGATGGTCAAGAGCGTGGCGGTGGACAGCCGAGGCGCCGATTTCAGCGCGGCCCCCTGAAGGTCAGGGCGGCGCCATGATCGGGGCGACGCCGGGGCCGACCGCCCGTTCGTCGCTGACGAAGCCGATCACCGCGAGGACCAGCAGGGCGATCACCAGCCCTATGATGAGGCCGCGCACGCCGCCGGCGCGGTGGCCGAAGAAGCCGGTGATGCTGAGCACCAGCAGGATGAGGATGACGACGATGAGGGTCTGCATGGGGCCTCGTGGCGCAGGACTTGGCCTGTGGAGAACCCGGCCGGGCGTGGAAGGTTCCTCGCTACCGGACGTGTCCGCCTTCCGCGCCCGCTATGGCGCCCCTTCGCGCACCGGCGGCGCATGTGGCGCCAGCGCCGCGCGCAGTTCGTCCATGGCGTCCCGGCTTGCGTCGGCGCTGCTGCGCTCGATGGAGCGGTAGAGCGCGATCAGCCGCTCGCCGAAGGGCGTGAGTTCGCTGCCATGGCCGCGCCTTCCCGGATGGGTCTCGACCACCGGCTCGCGGAAATTGCGGCCGATCTCGTCCACCAGCAGCCAGGCACGGCGGTAGCTCATGCCCATCTTCTTCGCGGCGGAGAGGATCGAACCCTCGCGGCGTATGGTCTCCAGCAGGTCGATCATACCCGGGCCGAGATGGCGGCCGTCGCCGAAATAGACGCGGATGAACAGGCCGTCGCGCGGCGCCTGCGCGTCGGCCTTCGCTTCCGTTTCCGTCGATGGATTTGCCACGCGCCTCTCCCCCGCACGATGTTAGGGGAAGAGGCGCCCGGCTGGAACCCGTGAGGGCGGTGCGATCAGGCGGTGCGCAGCTTCGGGCGCCGCCAGCCGAAGGCGAGGTCGAGCACCAGCATCACCACGAGCGAGGCGCCGACCAGCGGGAAGACGAGGCCGACCACCGCCATGATGGCGATCAACCCCCACATCACCGAGCGGTCGGCGGGCGCGGGCGGCACGCCGAGCGAACCCTTCGGCCGGCGCTTCCACCACATCACCCCCGCCGAGACGGACATCAGGATGATGGCGAGGCAGACCACCAGCAGGAAGAGCTGGTTGGCCAGCCCGAATTCCTGCCCCATGTGGAAGTTGATACCCCACTCCATCGCCTTCGCCACCGGGCCGTAATCGGCATAGGAGAAGTCGATCAGCGGCTTGCCGCTGTACTGGTCGAGATGGACGACGCGCTGCTTCGACAGGTCGTCCGGATAGACGGTGGCCGAATAGACGCCGCTCGCCCCGCCCGGCAGGCTGAGCGTGTAGCCGGGCGACACGCCGAGCCTGTTCACGATCGCCGCCGCCGCGTCGACCCCGATCGGGGCGCCAGTGCCTGTCGATTCGGGCATCTTCGCCTGCTCAAGCGACCAGGTGGTGGGGCCGTTGGCATGGGCGAGGTGCTCGTCCGACATCGGCACGTTCACATACAGGCCGGAGGGGTAGCCGTAATTGGAGCTGTTCGCCCATTCGTTGACCTTCTCGCCCCAGACCAGCGACCACGGCATGCCCGACAGCGACATGAAGGCGATGACGGTGCCGGCGAAGGCGCCGGTGACGGCGTGCAGGTCGCGCCAGAACACGCGCCGGCGCGGCGTGCCGCGCACGCTCACGACACCGCCCATTCGGCCGCCGGCCTGCTTGCGCGGCCACCACAGATAGAAGCCGGTGCCGACCAGCAGGATCGACCAGCCGCCGACGATCTCGATGATGCCGTTGGCGACGGTGCCGAACTCGGCGAGGCTGTGCAGCCGGCGCATCAGCCACATGATGGTGCCGCGGTCGGCGAGTTCGCCGAGCACGCGGGAATCATAGGGGTCGACATAGACCGAGCGGCGCTCGCCCTCAGTGGTCTTGATCACCACCTCGGCCGAGGCGGTCGGGTCGGCCGGCACGATGACCTTGAGCGCCGTGCCGGGGCGCGCCTTCAGCGCGGCGTCGATCCAGGCGCTCGGGGCCTCGACCGGCGTCGCGCGGGCCTCGACGACTTTGAGCTGGCGGTGCCAGATGCCGTCGATCTCGTCGCGGAAGAGGTAGAGCCCGCCGGTGACGGCGAGCAGGACCAGGAAGGGCAGCACCAGAAGGCCGGCATAGAAATGCCAGCGCCAGACGGCGCGGTAGAGACTGGCGGCGCGCTCGGGCGCCTCGGCGGCGGACATGGCGATATCGCTCATCGGAATCGATCCCGGATTGGGTGCGTCGGAACGCGCCGCGACGCCCGGCCGCCGTCAGGGGGCCGGGGTCGGGTGGCGCGCGAGCGGATCAGTTGGCGGGGGTGCCGTGGTCGTGGCTGTGCGCGGCCGGCGCGTCCTTAGGCCCGGCCATGCCCTCGACCTTGAACTCCACCTCGACCTTGCCGGCCTTGGCGAAGGTCAGCGAGCCCTTGAAGCTCTCGCCTTCCTTCAGCGGCTGCTTCAGGTCCATGAGCATGAGATGATAGCCGCCGGGCGCGAGCTTCACCTCGCCGCCGGCCGGAACCGCCAGCCCGTCGGGCAGCATGCGCATGGTCATGATGCCGTCCTTGACGGCCATCTCGTGGATCTCGACGCGGCCCGCGACATCGGCGGTGGCGGCAAGGAGGGTGTCGGCGTCCTTGCCCTCATTGTGGATCGCGAGGTAGCCGCCCGCGACCTTGGCGCCGGCCGGCGTCACGCGCGACCAGGGATGGCCGATCTCGATCTCGCCGACCTTGAAGCCATGCGCGAAGGCGGGCTGGACGGCGAAGAGGGCGAGGGCGGTGGCGAGGATGGCGAAGCCGATGCGGTCCTCGGCGTGGCGGAGCACGTGGCTCATGATGTAGCGGATCATTGGGTTCACTCCCTGATGCCGGCGTGGGCGCGTGGCGCGGCCGGCGAATTCGACTGACGGTGATGGGCGCGGCGGGGCGCGGTCAGGCGAGGGGAGGGGCCCGTGTGTGGCGGGGCGTGCGCTCAGGCTGGAGCGCGGGGGCGGAAGCGCGCGGGAGCGTCACCCGGGCGCTGAGCCGGGCGGCCGGCTGCGCGGGGACGGCGGCCGACGGCGGCGGCAGCGCCGCGCCGGCCGCGGTCTGGCAGCCGGTGGTGCAGCAATCCGGGGTATGACGGGCGGGATCGGCCGGCGAGGACGGCGCGTCATGCGCGCCCGAGCAGATGACCTGCCCGAACGCGTCCACCGCGATGCCGCCGGCCGCGTGCGCGCCGCCGGCGAGGCCCCCGAGCAGGGACTGCAGCACGAGCAGATAGGCGACGGCAATCACCAGCGCCAGACGGCGCAGGGCCGTTGCAGGTGTCCGTCGGTCCGGTTGACTGCCGTGGGTGATCATCGCCCGGTGCTTCCTCGCCCGCGATCTAACACGAGCGAGGCCGTCAGGAAAACAGCGGCACGGCGCCGCTGTGCCGCTGGACGTCGCCATTCCCGGGCCGAGCCCGGGGATGACGATGTGTTTGGTGGGGCAGGGTCCCGGCGCGGAGGCCCCGTCCGTCAGGCCGAGGCGCCGGGGCCGGCGGCGGCGCCGGGCGGGCTCTTGCCGAGGATGATCATGCCGAGCACCTCGTCCTTGGTCACATCAGAGGTGCGGGCGGTGCCGACCAGCTTGCCGTTCTTCATCACGCTCACGCGGTCCGCGAGGTCGAAGACGTCGTGGATGTCGTGGCTGATGAGGAAGATCGCGATGCCCTCGGCCTTGAGCTGCTTGATAAGCTCCGCCACCTGCGCCGTCTCCTGCGGGCCGAGCGCGGCGGTCGGCTCGTCCATGATCAGGATCTTGGCGTTGAAGTGGATGGCGCGGGCGATGGCGACCGACTGGCGCTGGCCGCCGGAGAGGCCGCGCACCGGCTCCTTGAACTTGCGGAAATTGGGGTTGAGCCGGCCCATCACCTCGCGGGTGGCGGCCTCCATCGCCACGTCGTCGAGCGTTCCCCACGCGGTCCGAAGCTCACGGCCGAGGAAGAGGTTGGCCGCGGCGTCCACATTGTCGGCGAGGGCGAGCGTCTGATAGATCGTCTCGATGCCGTAGCGCTTGGCGTCGCGCGGATTGGCGATGTCGACCTTCTCGCCGCCGATGCGGATCTCGCCCGCATCGGGCCTGTAGGCGCCGGCGAGGATCTTGATCAGCGTCGACTTTCCGGCGCCGTTGTGGCCGAGCAGGCCCACCACTTCGCCGGGATAGAGGTCGACGGTCACGCCGTCGACGGCGCGGATGCCGCCGAAGGCGATGCAGATGTCGCGCATCTCCACCATCGGGGCGCCGGAGATCAGCGAGGCACCGGGATTGGCCACGGGAGCGACGGTTTCGGCTGTGACAGCGTTCATGACGTCACCTCTCACTTGAACCGCTTGCGGTAGACGGTGTCGATCCACACCGCGAAGACGAGGACGATGCCGACGACGATGTTCTGGTAGGGCGTGTCGACGCGCATCAGCACCATGCCGGACTGCAGGCTCTGCATCACCAGCGCGCCGACCATGGCGCCGGCGATGGTGCCGGAGCCGCCGGAGAGCGAGGTGCCGCCGATGACCGCCGCGGCGATCACGTAAAGCTCGTCGAGCGTGCCCTGCGCGTTGGTCGCCGAGTTGAGGCGGGCGGTGGAGATGGCGGCGCCGATGGCGGCGAGCGCACCCATCAGCGCGAACACCGCGAGGGTGACGCGCCGCGTGTTGATGCCGGCGAGTTCGGCCGCCTCCGGGTTGCCGCCGATCGCGAAGACGTAGCGGCCGAAGCGGGTGCGGGTGGTCACGAACGTCATCACGATGCCGACTGCCAGCGCCACCAGCACCGGCACGGCGTAGCCGAAGCTGATCGAGATGCCTTCCGGCGGGATGGTGATGCCGGCGGCCTCGGCGTAGCGGCGGGCAAGGACCGGCGGCAGCGTGTAGGCGTTGACCACCAGCGTCGCGGCGACGACGGCGGCACAGCCGGCGGCGACGGTGACGCACTCGGCCCACATCGGCTTGAGCGGAAAGTGGAAGCGCTGGCGCTGGCGGCGGGCCTGCACCGCCGCGACGGCGATGGCGAGGCACGCGATGACAGCGACGATCCAGCTCCATTCGGCGCCGATCGAACCGTCGGCGCCACCGCCGAGCAGCTTGAAATTGTCGTCGGTGAGCGGAATGGTCTTGCCTTCCGCGACCGCCCAGGCGGCACCGCGCCAGACCAGCAGGCCGCCCAGCGTGACGATGAAGGCCGGCACGCCGAGATAGGCGATGACGAAGCCGTGCAGCGCGCCGATGGCCGCGCCGAGGCCGATGCCGACGGCGAGGGTGAGGATGAAGACGGCCGGGTGGTTGAAGCCGAAGGTCGGCATCAGCGTGCCGACCTGGAACACCGCCATCACCATGCCGGTGACGCCGAGGATCGAGCCGACCGACAGGTCGATGTGGCGCATCACGATCACCAGCACCATGCCGGTGGACATGACCGCGATCGACGAACTCTGGACCGAGAGGTTCCACAGGTTGCGGGCGGTGAGGAAGGTGCCGCCGGCGAGGACGTCGAACGCGATCCAGATCACCGCGAGCGCGCCGAGCATGCCCAGGAAGCGCATGTCGACTTCCAGCGCGCCGAGGAAGGAGGTCGGCGCGGCGGTCGGTGCCGACGGGGATCCTCCCTGCGGCCGGGATGACGGGACGGGGGTGCTGGCCGTCGTGGTGTCGGTCATGTGCGTCCTCCTGCGGCCCGCGCGGCCCGCGCGGGCGCCCTGATGGGCGAGCGGCGGGGTTGGCCCCCGCCGCGGTTGTGCTGGATCAGTTGCAGGCCTTGACGGTGCCCGGCTTCACGCCCTGGCAGACGGTGGCCTTCGGCACCCAGCCGGCCTCGATGATCACGTCCAGATTGTCCTTGGTGATCGGAACCGGCTTCAGGAAGGTCGAGTTCATCGGCAGGCCCTTCGGGCCGCCGGTGAAGGTGGTGGTGCCCTTCACCGCCTTGGGATCGGTGCCCTTGGCGAGTTCGAGGGCGATCTCGGCGGCGCGCTTGCCGAGCTCGCGCGAGTCCTTCCAGACCGAGACGGTCTGGGTGCCGAGCGCGATGCGGTTCAGCGCCGCGAAATCGGCGTCCTGGCCGGAGACCGGCACCGAGCCGGCGAGGCCCTGGGCAGCGAGGGCGGCGACGGCGCCGCCGGCGGTGCCGTCATTGGAGGCGACGACGGCGTCGACCTTGTTGTTGGCGGCGGTCAGGAACTGCTCGGTGTTGCGCTGGGCGTTGGCCGGCAGCCAGCTG
Source organism: Ancylobacter sp. TS-1 (assembly GCF_009223885.1). Classification (NCBI taxonomy): domain Bacteria; kingdom Pseudomonadati; phylum Pseudomonadota; class Alphaproteobacteria; order Hyphomicrobiales; family Xanthobacteraceae; genus Ancylobacter; species Ancylobacter sp. TS-1. The sequence continues at coordinate 1,543,058 of NZ_CP045144.1, read as the reverse complement.
TCAGTGTAGGCCTCGCCGACATTCTTGATGTCGCCCTTGTCGATGGCGGGCTTGAGCACTTCCATCTGGCCGGAGAACAGGAAGTCGGCATTGGGATCGGAGGCCGAGCCCTTGATGAAGATGTAGTTGCCCTTCGGCTTGATCTTCATCACCTCGGCGGCCTGGAGGCGACCGACCTCCTTGTTGTCGAAGGTGATGTAGTAGGCGTCGGGATTCTCGATCAGGCGGTCATAGCCGACGACCGGGATGCCCTCGTTGCGCGCCTTGGTGATGGCGGGGGAGATGGCGTCCGAATCCTGCGCAAGGATGATCAGCGCGGTGGCGCCCTGGGCGATCAGCGCCTCGACGTCGGAGAGCTGCTTGGCGGCCGAGGACTGGGCGTCGGCGGAGATGTACTTGGCGCCGGCGGCGGCCAGCGCCTTCTTGATCGCGGCCTCGTCGGTCTTCCAGCGCTCTTCCTGGAAGTTGGACCAACTCACGCCCACGACGGGCTCGGCGGCGCGTGCCACGCCGGCGGCCATGACGGTGGCGAGCGCGGCGGCGGTGACAGTCAGTTTCAGATTCATGCTTTCCTCCCAAGGGGGTGCGATATGCCGGTGCCGCTTGGCTTGGCGCTCCGGGGGCGGCGCGCATGCCACGGTCGTTCTTGACGTTCGAACCTCAGAAGCACTGAGATCCATCAGATTCAGGATCGGCCGCGAAGGGCCGACAGACCTCCAGACACCTCGACGATCGGGGTGATGGCCGTCAACGTAACAAATCGTGAGCCTGTATGCCCTCGATACTTGGTCTAGGCAATCGCCTCACTCGATGAGTTGCGTACCTCAGATTTTGAGGGCAACATGGCGACATGTCCAGAGGTGTTTCGCGCATAACGCTGCAAGACGTGGCCCGGGAGGCCGGCGTGTCGCTCGCCACGGCCGACCGTGTGCTCAACGGGCGCACCGGCGTGCGCGGCGTCACGGCCGAGCGTGTGAAGGAAGCCGTGACCCGTCTGGGATACCGCCCGAACCTTGCCGCCGCGCGCCTCGCGCGGGGCGAGACCTACCGTTTCTGCTTCGTGCTGCCGGTCGGCGCCAACGTCTTCATGCGCATGCTGGCCGAGCAGGTGGCCAACACCGCGGACTGGCTCGCCTCCAACAACGCCTATATCGACACGCTGCGGGTCGACGTCTTCGCGCCGGACACGCTGGCGGCGGCGCTGGAAGGGCTGATCGGCCATTATGACGGCGTCGCCGTGGTGGCGCTCGACCATCCGCGCGTGCGGGCGGCAATCGACGACCTGAGCGCCTCGGGCATCGCCGTGGTGACGCTGGTGTCGGACGTGCCGTCCTCGCACCGGCTGCATTATGTGGGCATCGACAACATCGCCGCCGGGCGCACCGCCGCGACCCTGCTCGGGCGCTTCGCCGGCGGGCGGCGCGGCGCGGTCGGGCTGATCGTCGGCACGCCGGCGCTGCGCGACCATGCCGAGCGCCAGTTCGGCTTCACCCAGGTGCTCGCCGGCGAATATCCGGCGCTGCGCGCGCTGCCGGTGCAGGAGAGCCTCGACGAGGACGAGCGCACCGAGGCCATCGTCTCGCAGATGCTGCGCGAGGTGCCCGATCTGGTCGGCCTCTACAATGTCGGCGCCGGCAATCGCGGCATCGCGGCGGCGGTCTCGGCCGCCAACCGCGCCGGTGATCTCATCGTCATCGGCCACGACCTCACCGACGACACCCGCCGCTTTCTGCTGCGCGGGGTGATGGACGCGGTGATCAACCAGGACGCCGGGCACCAGTCGCGCTCGGCCGCCCGCGTGCTGCTGGCCCATTGCTCCGGCGAACCGCTGCTCAACGAGCAGGAGCGCATCCGCATCGACATCTTCGTGCGGGACAACCTGCCGTGACTTTCCCAAACCCTGCTGCCGAAAGGGCGTGAGGCATGTTTCTCGGCCTCGACATTGGAACCTCCGCCATCAAGGCGGTGCTGGTCGACGACGCGCAATCGGTCGTCGCGACCGTGGAGACGCCGCTGGCGATCTCGCGCCCGCATCCTGGCTTCAGTGAACAGAACCCCGAGGACTGGTGGCAGGCGACGCTGACCAGCATCGACCGTCTGAAGGCAGAGCAGCCCGCCGCGCTTTCCGCCGTGCGGGGCATCGGCCTGTCCGGCCAGATGCACGGCGCCGTGCTTTTGGACAAAAACGGTGAGGTGCTGCGCCCGGCGATCCTGTGGAATGACGGGCGCTCCTCCACTGAGTGCCGCGAACTGGAGGCGCGGTTCCCCGCGCTCCACCAGGTCGCCGGCAATCTCGCCTTTCCCGGCTTCACCGCCCCGAAGCTGCTGTGGGTGCGAAAGCACGAGCCGGATATCTTCGCCCGCACCGCCAAGGTGCTGCTGCCGAAGGCCTATGTCGGCTACCGCCTGACCGGCGAGATGGTCGAGGAGATGTCCGACGCCTCCGGCACGCTGTGGCTCGATGTCGGGGCGCGCGACTGGTCGGACGCGGCGCTGGAGGCGACGTATCTTTCCCGCGCCCGCATGCCCCGCCTCGTCGAGGGTAGTGCGGCCGCCGGGCGCATCCATGCCGATCTCGCGGCCCGCTGGGGCATGGCGAGCCCGCCGGTGCTGGCGGGCGGGGCGGGCGACAATGCCGCCGGCGCCGTCGGCCTCGGCGCCATCCATGCCGGCAATGCCTTCGTCTCGCTCGGCACGTCGGGCGTGCTGTGGGCGACCACCGACCGCTATGCGCCGAACCCGCAGTCGAGCGTGCACGCCTTCTGCCACGCCATTCCCGCCACGTGGCACCAGATGGGCGTCATCCTCTCGGCCGCCTCGGCGCTGGGCTGGTGGTCGGGCGCGGCGCAGGTGCCGGTCGCCGACCTCTTGGCCCCGCTCGGCGAGCGCCCCTCGGCGCCCTCGACGGCGACTTTCCTTCCCTACCTGTCCGGCGAGCGCACGCCGCACAACGACACCGCTATTCGCGGCGCCTTCATCGGCCTCGACCACGACACCACGCGCGAGACGCTGACGCAGGCGGTGCTGGAGGGCGTCGCCTTTGCCTTCCGCGACTGCCTCGACGCGCTGGCGGCGGCGGGCACGCGGCTCACCGAGGCCGACGTGATCGGCGGCGGTTCGCGCTCGCGCTTCTGGATCGCGGTGCTGGCGAGCGTGCTCGGCCTGCCGCTCAACCGGATCGAGGACGGCGAGCGGGGCGGGGCCTTCGGCGCCGCGCGCCTGGCCCGCATGGCCGCGACCGGCGAGAGCCCGGCGCAGATCTGCCTGCCACCGCGCCGGATCGAGACGATCCGGCCCGATCCCGAGCTTCAACATGCCTATGCGGAACGGCACGCGCTCTACCGGGCGCTGTACCCCGCCCTGAAGGGAGTGACGTCATGACTGCATCCGCCCGCTTCTTCGCCTCCACCGAGCCGCTGAAATATGCCGGCCCCGAGAGCCGCGATCCCTTCTCCTTCCGGTGGTACGACAAGGACCGCGTCGTGCTCGGCAAGCGGATGGAGGACCATCTGCGCTTCGCCGTCGCCTACTGGCACAGCTTCACCTGGCCGGGCGGCGACCCGTTCGGCGGCGAGACCTTCCTGCGCCCTTGGATGCACGGCGCCGACGAGATGGCGCTCGCCCGGGCGAAGGCCGATGTGGCCTTCGAGCTGTTTCGCATCCTCGACGTGCCGTTCTTCGCCTTCCACGACCGCGACATTGCCCCGGAAGGCGCGAGCCTGAAGGAATCCAACGCCAATGTGCGCGCCATCGCCGACATCTTCGCGAAGAAGATGGAGAGCGAGAAGGTGCGCCTGCTGTGGGGCACCGCCAACCTGTTCTCCAACCGGCGTTTCATGGCCGGTGCGGCGACCAATCCCGACCCGGACGTCTTCGCCTTTGCTGCCGCGCAGGTGAAGAACGTGCTGGAGATCACCCATGAACTCGGCGGCGAGAACTACGTGCTGTGGGGTGGCCGCGAGGGCTATGAGACGCTGCTCAACACCGACCTGACGCGCGAACTCGACCAGCTGGGCCGCTTCCTCAACCTCGTCGTCGAGCACAAGCACAAGATCGGCTTCAAGGGCACCATCCTGATCGAGCCGAAGCCGCAGGAGCCGACCAAGCACCAGTACGACTTCGACGTCGGCACGGTGTACGGCCTGCTCTGCCGCGCCGGGCTGGAGAAGGAAGTGAAGGTCAATATCGAGGCCAACCACGCCACGCTGGCCGGCCACTCCTTCGAGCATGAGATCGCCATGGCGGCGGCGCTCGGCATCTTCGGCTCGATCGACATGAACAAGGGCGACGCCCAGTCCGGCTGGGACACCGACCAGTTCCCGATCAATGTCGAGGACACGGCGCTCGCCATGTACGAAATCCTGCGCGCGGGCGGCTACACCACCGGCGGTACCAATTTCGACGCCAAGGTACGGCGCCAGTCGATCGAGCCGGAAGACCTCGTCATCGCCCATGCGGCCGCCATGGATGTGTGCGCCCGCGCCCTGCTGATCGCCGCCGACATGATCGAGGACGGCGCGCTGCAGAAGGCGGTCGATGCGCGCTATGCCGGCTGGGACGCGCCGGCCAACAAGGCGATGCTGGGCGCCGGCTCCTCGCTGGACGCCATCGCCGCCCGCGTCGAGGCGGAAGGTCTCGACCCGCAGCCGCGCTCGGGCCGTCAGGAGCGCCTGGAAGCCCTCGTCACCAGCTATCTGCGCTGAACGGGGCCGCAACGATCTGCGCCGGCCGGAACGTGGTCCCGCCGGCGCAGATTTCATCATACTGTGATTGACTTGACGGCAATTCCCCCGTTCGATCCGTGCTAGGGAGCGACCCGTGACTCGGCGGCATGCCATTGCGCGCGCCATGCCTTCAGAGGGGAAGTGACGAAATGCCGTTTGCTATGACGAGAGCGGGCCTGACGGGAATGGTGCTGGCGGTCGCGGTCGCGCTTCCCCTCGCCACGGCGCAGGCCCAGATGCGCCCGGCCGCCAGCGTGGGCAACCAGATTGTCGACGTGCCGGAAAAGCCCGGCTATGTGCCCTCGGCGGACGAGGAGCAGCTCGACCCGGCTTTCCGCCGGCAGCCTGTCTATTTCCGCACCAACGAGCCGCCGGGGACGATCATCGTCCACACCAATGAGCGCTTCCTCTATCTCGTCCTCGGCGACAACCGGGCGATGCGCTACGGCATCGGCGTCGGCCGCGACGGCTTCCAGTGGGCCGGGCTGCAGAAGGTGACGCGCAAGGCCGAGTGGCCGGACTGGACGCCGCCGCCGGAGATGATCGAGCGCCAGCCCTACCTGCCGCGCTTCATGGCGGGCGGGCCGGGCAACCCGATGGGCGCCGCCGCGCTCTATCTCGGCTCCACCGTCTACCGCATCCACGGCACCAACATGCCGAACACCATCGGCATGGCGATCTCTTCCGGCTGCTTCCGGCTGGTGAATTCCGACGTGCAGGATCTCTACAACCGCGTTCCGGTAGGGACCAAGGTCATCATCCGGCAGGCGCCCGAGCTGTGAAGCCGCGCCGAGGCTCGACTGGGGGAAACATGAACAGGATCGCAACCGCGCTGGCTTTCGCCGGCGCCCTGACCGGCGCCGTCGTCACGGCGAGCTTCGCCCAGGCGGGTACGCTCGACGACGTGAAGACGCGCGGCGTGCTCAAATGCGGCGTAAGCCAGGGCCTCGCCGGCTTCTCGGCCAAGGACGACAAGGGCCAGTGGGCCGGCTTCGACGTCGACCTGTGCCGGGCCGTCGCCGCCGCGATCTTCGACGATGCGTCGAAGGTGGACTATGTGCCGCTCTCGGCCGATGCGCGCTTCCCGGCGCTGCAGAAGGGCGACGTCGACCTGCTCTCGCGCAACTCGACCTGGACGCTGTCGCGCGAGGCCGGCCTGAAGCTGATGTTCGCCGGCGTCTCCTATTATGACGGGCAGGGCTTCCTCGTGCCGGTGTCGAAGAACGTCGTCGGCGCGCTCGAACTCGGCAAGTCGAAGATCTGCACGCAGAGCGGCACGACCAGCGCGCTCAACGTGCAGGACTACTTCCGGCAGAACAAGATGGATCTGGAGCTGATCGAGCTTCCGACCGTCGCCGAGGTGGTGAAGGCCTATGCGGACGGCAAGTGCGACGTGCTGACGACCGACGTGTCGCAGCTCTACGCGCTGCGCCTCCAGCTTCCCAAGCCGGCCGACCACATCGTGCTGCCCGACGTCATCTCCAAGGAGCCGCTGGGCCCGGTGGTGCGCCAGGGCGACGACGCCTGGCTGAACCTCGTGAAGTGGAGCCTGTTCGCCCTCGTCAATGCCGAGGAGCTTGGCATCAGCACCGCGACGCTCGATCAGGCGCTGAAGTCGGAGAAGCCGGACGTGAAGCGCTTTGTCGGCACCGACGGCACCTATGGCGAGCAGCTCGGCGTCACCAAGGACTGGGCCGTGCGGATCGTGAAGAACGTCGGCAATTACGGCGAGGTCTTCGAGCGCAATGTCGGTGCGCAGTCCAAGCTCGGTATTCCGCGCGGCATCAACCAGCTCTGGAGCGCCGGCGGCATCCAGTACGCCCCGCCGATCCGCTGAGCCTTAGCCAGCGCGACGCACGAAAATAAGCCGGCGATCCGGGAGACGGATCGCCGGCTTTTTCAGTTGCTCCTCGAGGGGGAGGGTGTCACTCGCCGCGCCACTGCGGGGGGCGCTTGGCGAGAAAGGCGTCGACGCCTTCGCGGAAATCGGCGCTGCCATAGGTCCTGCGCACCAGATCCGCGTCGGGCGCGTGCGGGTCGTGGGCGAGGCGGCGCAGCATCTCCTTGGTGACGGCGAGCGTGATCGGCGCGTGCGAGACGAGGCGGGTCGTGATGTCCGCGAGGCGGGCAGCGAGTTCTTCGGGCGGCACGATGGTGACGTAGCCCGCCGGCAGTTCCTCGGCCTTCGGCGTCTCGGCCAGCAGCAGCATGCGCTTGACGACGCTGGCGCCCAGCGTGGCGACGAGGCGCTGTACGTTGGAGGCGGAGAGGCAGTTGCCGAGCGTGCGGGCGATCGGCACGCCGAAGCGCGCGCCGGGCGTGGCGAGGCGGAAGTCGCAGGCATTGGCGAGCGCCATGCCGCCGCCGACCGCCCAGCCTTCCACCACCGCGATGGTGGGGATGGCGAGGTTTTCCAGCCGGCTCACATAGTGCTCGACCTTCTCCTCATAGGCGATGCCGTCCTGGCCCGAGGAAAAGGCCCGGAACTGCTCGATATCCGTCCCGGCCACGAAGGCCTTGCCGCCGGCGCCGCGCAGCACGGCGACGCGGATCGAGGGATCGGCGGCGATGCGCGCGCAGGCCCCGGCGAGCTCCTCATACATCCGCCAGGTCATGGCGTTGCGGGCCGAGGGGCGGTCGAAGACGAGATGGGCGACCGCGCCCTCCACGGTGAAGCGAACCGTGCCCTGGTCCGCCTCCGGCTTCAGATCGGCGGCAGTGGCGGCGACGTTCATGGCGCAAAGGCTCCGCGCGCGGTGAGTTCCTCGACGGCGGCCTTGTCGAGGCCGATCTCCTTCAGCACTTCCTCGGTGTGCTGGCCGAGCAGCGGCGGGTGCAGGCGCACCTGCTGCGGCGTGCCGGTCAGCTTCACCGGGAAGCCGATGTTCGAGACCTTGCCCTCGTTCGGGTGGACGATCTCCATGCGCATCTGGCGGTGGCGGCCGTGCTCGCTCTCGAAGGCTTCGGGATAGGTGTACATGGTGCCGGCCGGGATGCCGACGGCGAGCAGCGCCTCCACCCATTCGTCGGAGGTGCGGGTGACGAAGCTCTTCTCCAGCTCCTCGATCAGCACTTCGCGGTTGGCGAGGCGGTCCGGGTTGGTCTTGAACCGCGGATCGTCGACAAGGTCGGCACGATCCAGCGTCTCGCAGAGCTGCAGCCAGAGCTTCTGGTTGGTGGCGCCCATGACGAAATAGCCGTCCTTGGACTTCACCGCCTGATAGGGCGCGCTCATGCGGTTGGCGGTGCCGAGCGGGATCGGCTGGGTGCCGCGACCCCAATATTCGGAGATGTCCCACACCGAGAAGGCCAGCGCCGCCTCGAACAGCGAGGCGTCGATATACTGGCCCTCGCCGGTGGCCTTGGCACCGATATAGGCGGCGAGCGCGGCATAGGTGGCGAACAGGCCGCAGCCGATGTCGGCGACCGGCACGCCCGCCTTGACCGGCGGACCGCCGGGATGGCCGGTGACGCTCATCACGCCGGACATGGCCTGCGCCATCAGGTCGAAGCCCGGGCGGCCGGCCCAGGGGCCGGACTGGCCGAAGCCGGAAATGGACGCGTAGACGAGGCGCGGATTGTACTGGCGCACGGTCTCATAGTCGCATTTCAGCTTCTTCATCACGCCGGGCCGGTAGTTCTCGACCAGGATGTCGGCGCTCTTCACCAGCTCGTAGAACAGCTCGCGGCCGGCCTCGCTCTTGAGGTTCACGGCCACCGACCGCTTGTTGCGGTTCATGTTGAGGAAGCCCATCGAGTCGGGGCCCTTCATCTTGAAGCCCATGGCGCCGCGGGTCTGGTCGCCGGTGCCCGGGGGCTCGATCTTGATGACGTCGGCGCCGAGGTCGCCGAGCAGCATGCAGCTATAGGGACCGGCCATCACCTGGCTGACGTCGAGCACGCGCACTCCGGCGAGGGGAAGCGGGCGGGCGGCCGTGGCCGTGTCGCCCTCGCGCTGCGGCGTGGCGGGCGTCTCCCGCGCATGGTCAAGAACGTCGCTCATCGGTTTCGACCCTTTCAGAATTCCGGGCTTGGCCCGAATGCACAATCAATAATTACGTGTTTCACACCGCATCCCGCCGAAACGGGCGGCGCTCAGGCGGTCAGCGGGCTGCCGGCCTTGCGGCCGCGCGCCGGAGTGCGGTCCTCGGCCGGCGCAGCCGGCGCCTCCATGCCGGTGCGCTGGATGAAGGCGCGGGCGATGCCGGAGGTGGTGCCCATCACGTGGACTTCCAGCAGGTTCCCGAGGCGGGGCCCGTCGCGCGCTTCCAGCGCCTCGATCATGGCCTTGTGCTCGATCACCGCCGCCGCCCAGTGCTCGCGGCTCTTGCGCACCACGAAGCGGCAGGCATGGATGCGGGTGAGGATCTGCTGGTAGAACGCCGAGAGCGTCGCATTGCCGGTGATCTCGAAGAAGGATTCGTGGATCAGCCGGTTATGGCGCAGGTACTCGGCCTCCTCGCCCTTCTCGAAATGCTCCATCATCCGGTCGTGCAGGGCGCGCACGCGGGCGATCTCGACGTCGCTGGCGCGGGTGCAGGCGAGGATGCCGGCGAGCCGTTCCAGCGAGGCCATGATCGGGAAAAGCTCCTCGATCTGTTCTTCGGTGATGCGGGCGACGATGGCGCCGCGATGCGGCAGGATCTGCAGCACGCCCTCGGCGGCGAGCACCTTCAGCGCCTCGCGGATCGGCGTGCGGGAGACGCCGAAGCGCTCGCAGAGCTGTTCCTCCGGCACCTTCTCGCCGGGCCGCAATTCGCCCTGCAGGATCATTTCCCGCAGGGGCGCCACGAGCGATTCGTGGAGAGAGTGTCGGACGATCGGAGCGGACGGCATTCGTTGTTTCCTTGGCGGCTTCTGCGAGCCTGGACGTTTCCTGTCCGAAGGATAGCCGGGAAACACCGGCGCCGGGAAGACGATCACGCCGACCTCCCCTGCGCCCCGGCATCTCCCGCTCCGGCGCGGCCGAAGAATCCGCCCTTGAAGACGGCGGAGATCAGCGGCAGGCACAGCAGAAAGATGCCGAGCCCCATCATGGTGGCGACGAGCGGATTGGCGAAGAAGATCGCCGGCGAACCGTCCGAGGTCAGCATGGCCTGCCGGAACGCATCCTCCGCCTTGTCGCCGAGCACCATGGCGAGCACGAAGGGCGCGAGCGGGTAGTCGAGCTTCTTGAACACGTAGCCGACGATGCCGAAGCCCAGCGCCAGCCAGATGTCGAAGACGTGGTTGGCAACTGTATAAGCGCCAATGACGCAGACGATGGTGATGATCGGCCCGACCACGGTGAAGGGCGCGCGCAGGATGACGGCGAACAGCGGCACCGTCGCCAGCACCAGCACGACGGCGATGAGGTTGCCCATATACATGGAGGCGATGAGGCCCCAGACGAAATCCGGGCGGGTGGAGAACAGCATCGGCCCGGGCGAAAGACCCCAGATCATCAGCCCGCCCATCATCACCGCCGCGGTAGCGGAGCCGGGAATGCCGAGCGCCAGCATGGGCAGCAGGGCGCAGGAGCCGGCCGAATGGTCGGCGGTCTCGGGCGCGACGATGCCTTCCGGCTCGCCCCGGCCGAAGTTCTTGCCGCGCTTCGAGAAACGCCGGCCCAGCGCGTAGCTCATGAAGGAGGCGGCGGTCGGCCCGCCGGGGGTGATGCCCATCCAGCAGCCGATCAGCGCGCTGCGCACCAGCGTGACCCAGTAGCGCGGCACTTCGGCGACGGTGCGGGCGATGGTGCGGATGTCGAGCTTGGCGCGCACGCCCTCGAATTTCAGCCCTTCCTCCATGGTCAGCAGCAGTTCGCCGAGGCCGAACAGGCCGATGACCGCGATGAGGAAGGAGATGCCGCCGATCAGCTCGTCGAACTCGAAGGTCAGGCGGCTCTCGCCGGAGATGGTGTCGATGCCGACGGTCGCGACGGCGAAGCCGAGCATCATCGACACCAGCGTCTTGAAGGGCGAGCCGCCGGCCATGCCGATGAAGCTGGCGAAGGCCATGAAATAGACGGCGAAATACTCGGCCGCGCCGAAGCGCATGGCGAAATTGGCGACCCAGCTCGACAGCAGCGTGATGACGATGACGCCGGTGAGCGCGCCGATGCCGGCCGAGGTGAAGGCGAGGGTGAGCGCGCGTACCGCCTGGCCCTGCTTGGCCATCGGGTAGCCGTCGAAGGTGGTGGCGACGGAGGAGGGCTCACCGGGGATGTTGAACAGGATCGAGGTGGTCGAGCCGCCGAACAGCGCGCCCCAGTACATCGAGGTCAGCAGGATGATCGCCGAGATCGGGTCCATGGTGAAGGTCAGCGGCAGCAGCAGCGACACGCCATTGGGTGCGCCGAGGCCCGGCAGCACGCCGACGACGAGGCCGAGCAGGACGCCCACCACCATGATCATCACGTGATGGGCGGTGAGGGCGACGGCGAAGCCGTCCATCAACTGACCGAAATTACCCATGGCCGCGTGCGCTCCCTTGCTCTTTTTCTTCTTCGTTTTTCAGTAGATGCCGAAATATTCGAGGATCGGGCCCTTCAGCAGCGGGACCATGAAGATCTTCTCGAAGATGACGAAATTGACCGCGACCACCACAGCGGCGGTGAACAGCGAGGCCGGGTTGCGGAAGCCGGCGGAGACCCGCATGGCGTAGAAAATGTAGAGCGCCATGCCGATGTAGAGGCCGAGCCAGGCGGAGACGAGCGTCAGCGCCACGATCGGCAGGAAGAAGGCGAGGACGGTGCGCAGGCGCTCCCCGTCGATGAAGACATCGGACACCGTGGCGCGGCGCAGCACGGTCTGGCCGATGGTGACGAGGCTGCCGAAGATGATGAGGCAGCCGATGTAGAACGGGAAATAGCCCGGCTCCGGGCCGCCGTCGTTCCAGGTGATGCCGTTGAGCGTCGCGCCGTAGCACACGACGCCGCCGGCGGCGGCGGTCGCGCAGGCGGTCGCGATCTCCATGGTGTTGCGCGAGATGTCCATGACGTCGCTCCGGGCCGGCGCCGGTGGCGCCCGCTTCAGGTCGTGGTTTGGGTTCGGGGGTGAGGGGGCGGCGCGCCGCCCCCTCGGCCGTCGGCCGCAGCTCGGGCTACTGCGCGGCCTTCAGCCAGCCATTGGTCTTGTAGATCTCGGCGTAGGTCGCCTCGTGCTTGGCGATGAAGTCCTTGAAGGCGTCGCCGGTCAGCATGCGCGGGATCTGCGCGCCGCGTTCCTCATAGCCCTTGAACTCCGGGGTGCCGACGACCTTGGTCAGCAGCTCGACATAATAGGCCAGCGCCTCCGGCGGGATGTCCGCCGCCGCCCACACGGTGCGGGGTTGGGCGAAGGTCTTCACGTCGATGCCGGCTTCCACGCAGGTCGGGACGTCGTTCCACGACTTGCCGTCGGCGATGACGGTCTTGTCGGCGAGGCGCTCGCTCTCGAACACGCAGAGCGGCTTCTGCACGCCGGCCTTCCACTGCTCGACGCTCTCGCTCGGGTTGTTGACGTTGGCGGTGATGTGGCCGCCCGCGACCTGGATCGCCGCCTCGCTGCCCGACTTGTAGGGGATGTAGGTGAGGTCGGTGCCGGTGGCGCGCTCGATGAGGGTCATCAGCGTCTCGTCGGCTTCCTTGGCCTTGGCACCGCCGAGCTTGATCTGGCCGGGGTTTTCCTTCGCCTTGGCGATGAAGCCCTTCACGTCCTCGATGCCCGAGGTCTTGGGGTTCACCCACAGGATGAAGGGGTCGAACACCAGCGCCGCGACCGGGGTAAGGTCCTTGAGGCTGTAGGAAAGCTTGTTGGCGAGCGGCAGGACATAGGCGTCCTGGGTGCCGAAATAGAGCTTGTAGGGGTCGCCCTTGTTCGACTTGGCGTAGATGAAGGTCTCCGCGCCCGAGCCGCCGGACTTGTTGGCGACGATGATCGGCGTGGTCAGCAACTCGTTCTTGCTCAGCGCGGACTGGACCACGCGGGCGAAGGTGTCGGTGCCGCCGCCGGGACCGGCCGCCGCCACGAACTCGACCGGGCGGTTCGGCTGCCAGTCGGCAAGAGCGGCGCCGGGAAGGGCCACCGTGAGCGTGAGCGCAAACGCAGTAAGGGCATAGTTGGGCACGAACGTCCTCCCTAGTGAGAATTCTTGAGCGGGCGGGAAACGTTCCCAGCCTCGCGGTTGGCGGCACGCTAACGCATCAATCATTTCACATCAATAATTATAGATGCGATTTTGATGACGCGATGCAAGCGCGTCATCCGCCTGTGGGGAAGCCGATTTCGATCTCCTGAAGAGCTAATAGAATTAATGGGTTGCGACGTGGGATAGCTGGTGCCCGCACGCACCGGCGGTCGCGCTGGGCACGGGCGGAGCTCTCACGAACCCGTCCGGCGCACCGGCGCGAGGGGCGTTTCGCCGGCGATGGCGCTGTCGAAGCGGGCCTGGGCCTGGGCGATCTGCGACAGGTGCGCCTGTGCCCATTGCCCAAGCGCCATCACCGGCTCGCGCAACGAATGGCCGAGCGGTGTCAGCTCGTAATCCACGCGCGGGGGGATGGTGGGATAGACGGTGCGCGAGACGAGGCCGTCGCGCTCCAGCCCGCGCAGGGTGAGGGTGAGCATGCGCTGCGAGATGCCGTCGATCATGCGCTTGATCTCGTTGAAGCGGCGCGGGCCGTCGGCCAGCATCATGACGATCAGCACGCTCCATTTGTCGCCGATGCGGGCCAGAACACGGCTGACGCCACGGCAGCTTTCGTTCTGGAAATGTTGATGTTCCTCAGTCACTTCCGTGTGCCTCGGTATGAGAATTGTGCGTTCTTGCGGCATATGGGGGCAGGCACCTAATTAGTCCAGGTCACAATTCGTAACCGTGGCAATGAAGGTTCCCCCATGTCAAATGCGACGCTCCTCCATCTCGATTCCTCCATCCTCGGCGGCCATTCGGTCAGCCGTCAGGTCAGCGCCGCCATCGTTGCGCGCCTGACGCAGGCCGACCCGGCGCTGAGGGTGGTCTATCGCGACCTCGCGGCCGATCCGCTGCCGCACGCCACGCCGGCCAGCATGCCGGCCGACCATCCGCTGTCGGGCGGCAAGGGTGACGTCGCCAGCCAGCAGGCGCTCGACGCCTTCCTTGCCGCCGACATCGTGGTGATCGGCGCGCCCATGTACAATTTCTCGGTGCCGACGCAGCTTCGCGCCT